>JAJFVB010000205.1 GCA_021372055.1 Desulfobacteraceae bacterium
AGGAAAGCTCCTGTATCTGTCCGATGAGGAGGAATACCTCCATTGGTCCGTTCAGATGGATGTTCATAAAGACCATAGGGCGGAGTCCCATGAGTTATTGGAAGGGCTCCCATCCCAAGAAGGGTAGGAATCTCCAGAAGATCACTTGTATGGATACGTTTAGCTTTATACGATGCCATTAGTGTAGCAAGCATCATCGCATTCTGTTCAGATATTTTGCTCGTGAGTTCAGCAAGCACTCCGGTAGGCATCCCCAGATCAACCCCGATGCTGTAAACGTGCCTTGCTCGGGTGCCGCCTCCTGTCATCAAGATGATCTTGTATTTCTCCTTGGCCTGAACGAGTACGTCGAGAACCGGCAGGACCGCTGTTTTGCCGCGATCGATAATGCTTTGGCCGCCGATTTTGATAACGTTTATCTCGGGCTGCATGCGAAAGTATTCCTTCGCCTCGGTTCTTCTGAGAAATTCCTTGCTCACAAGGGACTCGCCCATAAGAGGCGACTCAATGTGCAGCCTGCCGCTTTCACCCTCTTCTTTTCGGATCTTCGACATGTGCGGTAATCCTTTTTCACGATTTGGATTGATAGTGCGGAGATCAAGTGCTGTTACGTGTACATATTTCCGAAAACCCAACAGGCATTGGAAAGGCCTGATTCATATTATGTGTTGGCCGTGGGGAAGTCAAGCAAGCGGGCCTGCTGCGCCGATGGAGGTAAGGATGGAACCGGGGTTGATTTGTCCTCCGCAGTATTTCCAGATGACAGCGGCTTAGGTATTCATGAACGCAAGGCGATGACAGAGGCAGGCTTTGCGGTTCGAAAAGAGCGGGAAATTCCCGATGCCGCTTATAGAAGGACGCGCAGATGAATGTTGCCGCGCCCGGTTTTGCGCATCGTGCAAAGATGCTGCCTTGTTCAAATGCTACTTGTTGCCGATCGCGTTCCGGAGATTGTTCTGGATACTCCCGCTGTCCATAAGTGCGATAGCGGGGTTTACCGCCTTTTTGGCGAGGTAGTCGGCAATTACGCCCATTGCATCCGATGCCCCGGAAAGGGAAGCGGGATCGGCCGTCGCCTGCTTCTCGCCGGTGAAGGTGCAGGATATCGTGAATGTGGCGTTTTTCAGGGTTGCGGTCTTTGACGTGCTGCGGGCATTGAGAACGAGCACCAAAGTCCCGGCTGCGCTTGTGGCGCTCCCGGCCTTCATGTTGAGAGTTGCCGTGGTGAAAGCCAGCGATGCGCCCTCGGGCAGCCGGGACGCTATGCTTTCGCGAAGCGTTTCCACCAGGCCGTCGATGTCGATGGCGGGGCTGCCGCTCGTATAGTGCCCCACCGGTCCGAGCGCCCTGCTGTAGAGGGTCCCGTCCTGGAATGTGAGCGTGTCGGTTATCTCTTTATTTTTCAGAAAGGTGGCGTTGAGCTGTATCAGGCCGGGGATGGACGCACCTACGGAAGCCTTGCCGTTGATCTTCCAGGTTCCTTCCATGGGAAGAACGCTTGCGGGCCGGACAAGAAATGGAAAGCTGAAGATCACGATCAGCAGGGCGAGAACGCTTGTTGCGCGTTTCATATTCTCTCCTCCCGCGGGGCGATGCTTTGGAAGATCGGGAACGGAGTTGCCGTGAATCCAAATCGCCGAGGCAAGTCTTGTCTTGCATAAGCCGATGAGTAAGTCAAGGGTATTGATCAAAAGGAAGAGAAAACAAGGAACGCTTTTGAAAAGCGCGGGGAGCTTGCGCTCCCCACGTCCTCACGCCGCTATGCGGCCCATTTTGGCGCTACGGGGGGAATCATTCCCCCGCTCTTTGGTGTCCTGAGAGGTATCAACTTGCCGGATCTTTCGTCTCTCACGGAAAAATCGCGACCCTCACCGCTTCTCCCGACTCGGCCAGCCGCATGCCTTCGTTTATGTCATCCAGCCCCACCTTCCCCATTACTATTTCCCTGAACGGGAAGATGTCGCGAGTCAGTGAGAGCAAGTCGACTCCCATCTGCAGGTGCCTTGCATCGTAGTTGTGGATTCCCTTCATGGTAAGCTGCCGGAATACGAATTCGGAGGCATCGAAGGCAAAGTTCGCGCCCGCGAAAGCACTGCCGATTTCGACGTAACGTCCCCCGATCCTGAGGCACCTGAGGCCCGTTGGAATCAGCGAGGGCAGCCCCGCCACTTCCATGGCCGCGTCAACACCGAACCCCCCGGTGAGATCCCGGACTGCTCCAACGATATCCTGTTCCTGCATGCCCCTCACGTTGATCGTGTCGGTGGCGCCGAAACGCCGAATCAATGCGAGACGGTGATCGAGAATATCGGTGACGATGATCCTCTTGCATCCATAATGCTTTGCGAGTGCCGCCGCATAGAAACCGAGCGCTCCGGCGCCCTGGATCATGATATTTTCGAACGGCTGCAGCCCCAGCGCCTCCCAGCCCGCGGCTACCGTCGAAAGGGCGCAATTGGCCGGAGCGGCTTCCTCGTCCGAGAGATTGTCGGGCACCTTGATTACGCACGTCCCGGGCGTGATGTAGCAGTATTCGGCGAACCCGCCCATAAGGTGCGGCGGTTCCGCGCAACTGTCATGGCCGTACTTGCGCAAATGCCTGCATTTCATCATCATGCCCTTTTCACGGCAGAGGAAACACTTTGCGCAATTGTCCATGATCGTCCAGGTTATCCTGTCGCCAACCTTCAGCGGCCGGTCACCCGTATCGTGTTCGACGCCCTCTCCCAGCTCGACAATCTTTCCGACGATTTCGTGCCCGAGTATCACGGGAACGGGTGACTGTCTTCGTCCCATCCAGGTGTGGAGATCGGATCCGCAGATAGTGCAGCAGGTGATTCTTACAAGAATGCAGCCTTTTTCCACCACGGGAAGAGGATATTCCACGATTTTGAGATCTTCTTTAGGAGCCGTCATAATGGCTGCCCTTGCCTTACCTATCAATTGCCCCTCCATTCAAGATCGATCGTCTTCTACCGAGTTGCGTTAACGAGCGGGGGAATGATTCCCCGCACCCCCGCAAGTATCGCCGTAGCGCCAAAATGAGCCGCGTAGCGGCGAGGGGTGTGGGGGGCGCAGCTCCCCGCGCTTTTCAAAAGCGTTCTCTGTGTTGCGGACTGCGCCGTACCGTTTCGCCCACCCCGGCCGGGAATCGGGTGCCGACCGGAGCGGGTGAGTAAATCCTGTTCGGCCTATTGGCCGAACAGGTAGTTGGGTAACCACAGAGTTAGAGACGGGAAAAAGTACAATATGATCAACGCAATGGCCTGCAAGCCCATAAACGGCACCATGCCCTTGTAGATCTGGGTCAGGTCCCACTCGGGGATAACGCCCTTGAGATAATAGGCGGAGAGCGCCACGGGCGGGGACAGCCAGCAGCTCTGCAGCATGACGGCTATCAGGATCGCGAACCAGATCATATCCACGTGCAGTCCCTGCAGAACCGGCATGAAGATCGGGATGATGATGACGACGATCGGGATCCATTCGAGCGGCCAGCCGAGGACAAAGCAAACCACCAGAATGCCCACGATGAAGACCCAGCCGGGCAGGTTCCAGGACAGGAGCGTGTCCGCGATGTACTGGGGGGTCCCGAATGCCGAGAAAACGGAGCCCAGGCACGTCGAGGCCGCGAGCAAAATCATGACCATGCTGGTCGTTTCCGCGGTCTTGAATACGGCTTCCTTAAGGGCCTTGAAAGTGAGCTTCCTGTGAGCCGCGGCTACAGCGGCCGCGCCGACGCACCCGAGGGCGGACCCTTCCGTCGGCGAAGCGAACCCCGACATGATCGCACCCAGGGTGGAGAGAATCAGGGTTCCCACCGGCACCATGCCGAAGATGAACTCTTTGATCATGAAGCTCAAAGGCTTGTCGAGTTCCGCATCCGACAGCGGGGGACCGAGCGAGGGATTGCGGTGAACCCGGATCATACAGTAAATGGCGTAAACGGTGGCGAGCACGCATCCCGGTATGATGGCGGCGGCGTAGAGGCGCGCCACCGAGATCTGCATGACGGGTCCCATGACCACCAGCATGATGCTGGGCGGGATGAGGATGCCGAGGGTTCCGCCCGCTGCGATGACGCCGGCGGAAAGCGATGTGTCATACTTGGCTTTCACCATAACGGGGCCGGCCATGAGGCCGATGATCGTAACGGATGCTCCGACGATGCCGGTTGCGGCTGCAAACAGGGCGGCGGTTACGACGACACCCAGGTACAGGGAGCCTTTCATGCGCCCGGAGAGAAGCTGCAACGCGGTGAACAGCCGGTTCATCAACCCCGCGCCCTCTAGTAGGTACCCCATGAATGTGAAGAGGGCCACGGCCGCGAGCACCTCATTCATCATGGTGTTCCAGAAGGTGTAGGTCATCAGGTAGAAGACTCTCTCGCCGACGCCGAAATAACCGGCCGTCAAGGCCAGAAAGATGAGAGTGAACGAAATAGGGAAACCTATCATGATAACGACAAAGAGGGCCCCCAGAAGGACAAGTCCGGCAACTTCTAAACTCATTTCTTACCTCCCCGGACTACCTTTATGCACTTGATGGTTTCGGACACGCCCTGAAGGATCAACAATGCAACTGATACAGGGAGGAATGTCTTATAATAGTATGCGGGCGGACGTCCCGGCGTAAGCAGCCTCTCTTTCAGTTCCCACGATTCGCTGGCGTATTCCGTGGCCAGCCACAGAAACATCAGCATGCCGGGCATAAAAAGGAAAATGTACAGGATTGCGTCGACAGTCGCCTGGGTCTTGGGAGACCATTTGTCATAAAACAGGTCGGTACGGATGTGCTTTCCAAGGTACAGCGTCCAGGCTCCCGCAACCATAAAATGTACACCGTAGAACTGGGTGGCCCAATCGTGCGCCCAGATCGTCGGCTGGAAGAATTTGCGTATGAAGACTTCGTAGGCTAGTACCAAAGCAAGTGGAACGATCAGCCATCCGGCGGCTTTTCCCGTCCAGATACTGATTTGATCGATGACGTTTACGACGCGGTCAATGCCCGACAGGGATGCACTGGGTGTGGTTTTCGCCTTTGCATCCACGGGCGCACTGATTTCTGCCTGGGTTCCCATAAAATTTCTCCACGAACAACCAAACACATTGATAGACGGTTACAGTCGGTACAGCTGACGGGCGCGGGAAGCGGCATGCGCTTCCCGCGCCCGTCTTTGCCCTCTTGGTCGAATTGCCGGGACAGGCTGTCTTATATGTGGGCCGGACAGCCTGCCGAGACGTCGTTCATGCCGCCCCCTCCCCCGATTTGGGCGGCATCACGATATTCTAGTTTTCTGCGGCCCCACTGATCAGAGTGGAGAGCTTCGAAGTCTCACGCGTGTAAGGAACCACCTGCTTTGCGAATGCTTTCTGAGAATCAAGAACCTTCTTGAAGAAAGCATTCTCGTCTGCGAACTTCTGCAGGACCTTCTTGGAGGAGGCGATGAAAGCAGGAGCGTAATCCGGCGGAGCATCGAAGAGCTTCACGCCCTTTTCGGTCGTAAGGACCTTGAGAGCCTTGGAGTTGTTGTCGATGAAGTACATCAGAGCTTCAAACAGGGAGTTCTGAACGGCGACTTCAACCACGGCCTGAAGGTCGGGCGGCAGTTCCTGCCATTTCTTCAGGTTGATGAGGATGTCGGCAATGTCGATTGCCTGATGAAGACCCTGGATCGAGTAAAACTTGAAAACGTCGTAGAGACCCAGCTGAAGGTCGTTTGAAGGGTTGATCCATTCAACGCCGTCAACGAGTCCTCTTTCAGCGGCGGGAATGATTTCATCGCCCGGCAGCGCCATCGGGATGCCGCCCATGTCTTTCAGAACATCGCTCGGCAGGCCGGCCGACATGCGGAATCTCGATTTCAGGAACTCGGCGTTGGTTGTGATAGGCTTCTTGAACCAGCCGAACGCTTCCGGACCGTCCGCCGCGTAGAGGAAAGGCATGACGTTGAGTTTCAGGACTTTCTGATACAATTCGATGTAAAGGTCACGGCCACCACCGCGATAATACCAAGTCAGCTGGCCCATCTGGTCAAGGCCGCTGCCGGAACCGCCGAGAGGCGCGCTGAAAAGACCGGCTGCCGGGTTCTTGCCCACTGCGTAATGCGGCCACCACTGGCCGGCATCGACAACGCCCTTGCTGACCGCGTCGCCGATGTCGAACGGAGCCACGACGGCGCCGCTGGGCAGGATTTCAATCTTGAGCCGCCCACCGGACATCTTGTCGATGTTGGCGGCAAATTTCGCGAGCAGATCCATGTGCGGGTTGCCCGCGGGGTTGGCGCTCTGCAACTTCCATTTGTAAACCTTTTGGGGCGGCTGCGCTTCTGCGCAAAATGCCGGTCCACTACCCATCAGAAAAAGTGCTGCGGCCGATAGTGCGATTACTGCTTTTCTCATGGTCCTCTCTTTCCGTTTTGTTGTGGTTGCCATTGGAGCTCGTTTGCTGCTGGCCTGTAGTGCCTTTTGCTTTTATTCCCTCCCTGCAATGAAAGACTTGGTTTTTTCCCACTTCCCAAAGAATCAAAGGAATATGTCCTTGGTCGCTTTCTTGATCGACCTTGCGGACTTCTCCACCAGTTTGAGCGAATCGTCGTAGTGCCTGAGGAAAAAACAAACGAAAAGAATGTCTATCATCAGGAGCTGAGACATTCTGGAAAGAAGTGAATCTTGAAGAAAATCGGAGTGATTGCACAAAGTGAAAAATTGGATGTCGGAGAGCGGGACGATTGGCGAATCGCTGCTGTCCGTAATGCAAAGCGTTTTCGCGCCGGATGATTTTGCTATTCTCATGGCGTCGACAACGGTCTTTGTTCTTCCCGAACTGCTGATTCCGATCGCGAGAGACTTTGGCGTCAGAAGCGAAGCCGTGACGGCTTGTTCGACCAGATCGGTGTGGAGAAAACAGTTCTTGCCGATCCTCTGGAACCTCAGCTTAAGGGTCTGGCCCGCAACAATAGAGGTGCCGGCACAGAATATGACAACCGTGTCGGCATTATCGATCGCCGATATCCCGTTTTCCACCTGCTCCAGGGAGATCAGCTTGAGCGTGTTCTGAAGCGACTGGATGTTCTTGAAGGTAACTTTTGTGATGGCGCTTTGGAAGGAATCGTTCTTGCTGATATATTCGGAAAAAGTCTGTTCTTCTTTCTTGCTCTCGACATCGGCCGACTGTACCTCGGCAAGGGCAATCTTCAGTTCGGGGAAATTCTTGAACTGAAGGGTTCGTACAAGCCTCGTAACCGTTGCCTCCGAGACTTCGCACGCTCGGGCAACCTCTGAAATCTTTTGAAGTTTGACGATCTCCGGTTGCTCGAGAATATGATGGGCGATCTTTTTCAGAGCAGGTTGAAGATAGGGAAATTGCCGTCTGATTTTCGCGAGTACGTCTTCCTGGTACATAAAGGCGCCCCTTGGGATCCTGAACAAATCCCGCGCCCGATCCCAATTAAGCGGCGAGAAAAATACGGTTCAACCATTCGTGATGGCTTCTGTATGATAAACGGGCATGAAGGGCCCGGTAGGCTTCGCATCGGAAAGGAAGACGGCAATGAATCGACTGGCGCTTGACCGGTCGTCGGCTTCTTTGCCGAATGCAACAACAGGGTAGCGCAGCCACCCCTTGCCCGCAAATAAAAAATTTTATTTTGGAGCATGTGCTTTGGTAAAAAATTTTATCTGGGAATATTTTCTGCGGACAAAGTGTCATCCTCGGGCGATGACGCGGCAAAAATGCTCCCATTTTTTCCCGGTGAAGGCTATGGCGGTTTACTGCTATTGTTGTCCAAACCGGGGCGGGCCGGAGCGGGGCTGCAGGTTTCCCGCTCCGTTGCGGAAATACAGCCGGCGAGTTTTCTTTAAAGATCGTTGATGGCTTCGAGCACTTTCGAAATTGCCGCGATGTCCAGATCTCCCCATTTCCTGGCAACGCCTATCCGGAACAGGCTGAGCAAAGTCTGTCCCGCCGGAAGCACCACGCCCATGTTGTCGGCGGTCTCCAGCAGAAATTTCAGATCTTTTGTCGCGTGTTTCAGCGGGAAATTGGGTTCATAGACTCCGGAGGTGAGCGGGGGAATCTTCATCTGGAAGATGGGGGAGTTCAAAGGCCCGTTCAGGATGACCTCGTTTAGGGCCTCCTGGGACAATCCTCCCGCTTTGCCGAAAAGAAGCGTCTCCGCCAGTCCCTCGATCATGAGGCCGAGAAGGAGGTTGTTGGCCATTTTCATCATGGAGCCCTTCCCGGCTTCGCCGCAGTAGACGACTCCCTTGCCCATGGTCTTGAAAAGTGGCGTGAGCTCATCGACCGTGTCGCGCGGCCCCCCGGCGAGTATGAGCAGGGTGGCGTCCAGCGCGGGCTTTTTGGACCCTGAAACGGGGGCATCGACAAATACGGCCCCGGAAGCGGCGAGCCTCTTCCCGAGGCTTTCCGTGTACGCAGGCGAAACGGTGCTCATGTTGACGAAAATCTTCCCGGCCGCGAGTGCCTGTGCCGCGCCCTCCGCCCCGAACAGCAGTTCGTCCAGCGCTTCGGGTCCCGTTACCATGGCGATGAGGATATCCGATTTCCCGGCAAGCGCTTTCGGGTTCGGTGCCGTCCGTATGCCGGAAGCTTCGAGCTCTGCCGCCTTTCCCGGCGTCCTGTTGTAGACGGTGACCGGGTATCCGGCCCTGGCGATATTGCGGGCCATTGCCTTGCCCATTATTCCGAGTCCCATGAAACCTATCTTCTTCTTGGTCTCTTCCATGTGTTTTCTCTCCATATAATCGATTCTATCCCGCATCCTAGGCAATTGCGCGGACCTTCCGATGCCTTTCGGTACCCATTCTACCACAAGTAGCCGCCACCCGGCGAAACCTCGGCTTGAGCATGCCGGGCCATGTGGAGGCCTATCCCAATCGCTTGCGGAAAAGCATCACCGCGATCGAAAGCGAGGCGAGGGCTATGAGCGCCAGGGGCCATAAATCCGGTGCGATCACGCGCAGAGGCGCTCCCTCGAGAAAGATCCGGTGAACGATCGCGATGGCGAAACGCAGGGGATTTATGAGAGTCAGGTACTGCATCGCCTGCGGCATGTTGCTTATCGGCGTGCTCAGGCCCGAGAGAAGGGCAAAGGGCATAATGATGAGAAATCCCCCAAGGAGCGCCTGCTGCATCGTCGCAACGGCGGAGGACACCATCAGGCCTATGCCGACGGCGGCTATGAGAAACAGGAGCATGCCGCAGTAGAGCGTCACAAACGAGCCCTGAAAGGGAATCCGGAACCAGAACAGTGCGATGCACAGAACAATGGTCGATTGCACCAGCCCTATGAGGATGCTCGGCACGGATTTTCCGACCATGATTTCCATTGGCCGGAAAGGGCTGACCAGCAGCTGGTCGAATGTCCCCTGTTCGCGCTCGCGCGCAACCGACATGGCCGTGAGGATGATCATCTGCACCAGGGTGAGCATCCCGATCAGCCCGGGTACCATGAACCAGCGGGTTTCCAGATTTGGATTGTACCATGACCTCGGGACGGCCTTCGCGGGCGGTGGCAAACCTCCCCTCGAACGGGTCCACTCGGCGTTGAAGGATTCGACAATGGTGCCGATGTAAGCGAGCGCGGTGCCGGCGGTGTTGGAGTTGCGCCCGTCCGAGATGACCTGGACGTCCGCAATTTGCCCGCCGATGAGCCTGCGTTCGAAATCCTGTCCGATCTGCACTACCAGGAGCACTTCCTTATTGTCGATCAGGGCCCGGATCTCCTTCTGATCGTGCAGATTGGCAATGCGCGCGAAAGTGCCGGAACCGTCCAGTTTCGCCAGAAACTGCCTGGACGCGTTGCTCCGGTCCTGATCGTGGACGGCGTACCGGACTCTGTCCAGGTCGTAGGTTGCGGCGTATCCGAATATGAGGGTCTGGAAGACCAGCGGGCCGATCATGATGAACCGGCTCTTCGGGTCTTTCAGAACGGCCAGAAGTTCCTTACGGATGAGCGCGCGGATTCTTCGGAGCGATTCCATCGCTAGGCAAGCCTCTTTTTCGTTTTTCGAAGGGTTAATTTGAAAAAGACGGCCATCATAACGACCATCGCGGCGCAGTTGGGCAGTATCACTCCCCAGACGTCCCCGGCGAGAAACACGGTCTGAAGGAAGGAAACGTAGTACCGAGCCGGAAGAAAATAGCTTACGACGCGCACCGCCTGGGGGACGCTCGCGAGATCGAAGAGAAACCCGGACAGGAAGAGCGCGGGCAGGAACGTGGCCACCAGCGCAATCTGGCTTGCTATGAACTGGCTGCGGGTCGCCGAGGAGATAAACAACCCGATGGCGAGCGCGACGAGAAGATAGAGCGCGGAGCCGCCCAGAAGAACCAGGAAGGAGCCTCTGAGGGGCACATCGAACAGGAACCGTCCCGCTGCGGCGGTCAACAGCAGTCCGGCCATGCCAAGGAGAAAATAGGGAACCGTCTTGCCTATGAGGATCTCACCGGTCCGCACCGGCGTTACGAAAAGAGCCTCAAGCGTCCCCCGCTCCCATTCGCGCGCCATGACGAGCGCGGTGAGCAGCGCTCCGGTAAGCGTCATGATGAGCACCACCAGGCCGGGCACGAGGAAGTAGCGGCTGTCCACGGCTTCGTTAAACCACATGCGGCTTTGCACGCGAACCTGGCCGGCGGAGCCCTGCGCGTTTCCGTTCGAGCTCCTGCGCGCCATCCACAGGCTGAAAGCCCCCGCCGCGTAGCTCTGAATGATGCGGGCGCGGTTGGCGTCGACCCCGTGGACGATAACCTGCACGGGCGCGCCTCCCGAGGAGAGGCCGCGTCCGAAATCCTCGCGGAGATGCAGTATTCCGTCCACTTTCCGTTCGATCATAAGCTCGGTCGCCTCCTTCATCGACGTGACCACGATCCCCGTCAAATAGCCGGAGCGCATGAAGCCCGCGGCGAGGTCGGCGGCATCGGGAGTGGGCCGTTCCAGGACGATGGCGAGGGGGGCCTGTTTCACGTCGAGCGAGAGCGCATATCCGAATATCAGGATAAGGAACACGGGAAGGACCAGGGCGATGGCTATGCTGCTCGGGTCCCGGACGATCTGAAGCATCTCCTTGCGGATCAGCGACCGGATCCGGTGCGGACTCATTCCGCGGGGCAATGTGGCCTCTTCGGGGCCGGAATCCGTGTTCATCTTTTTTTCTCTCACGCCGCCCGCCTCTCCTGCCGGTAGTCTTCGACAATCGATATGAAGGCATCCTCTATCGTGGGCTCACGGTCTTCCGTCATGCGGGCCCGGCCGCGGATCTCGGCCGGTGAGCCGGCGGCAAGGATTTCGCCGTCGACCATGATCACCATGCGGTCGCAGTACTCGGCTTCCTCCATGAAATGGGTCGTCACGATCACGGTGACGCCGAGGTCCGCAAGCGAGCCGATCCTGTGCCAGAACTCTCTCCTTGCCAGCGGGTCAACGCCCGATGTGGGCTCGTCGAGAAAGAGGATTTCCGGCTCGTGCATGAGGGCGCAGGCCATTGCGAGGCGCTGCTTGAAGCCGCCCGGCAGCTGGCCGGCGGGAGACCCGGAGTACTGAGCCAGGCCGAACTGTTCGAGCGCCCATTGCATGCGCTCCTTCTTGTTCCCGCCGCGAAGGCCGTAGGCGCCGGAGAAAAAATCGAGGTTTTCCAGCACGCTCAATTGGCCGTAGAGCGAGAACTTCTGCGCAACATAACCGATTCGCTGCCTGGCGGAAGCGCGTGCGTGATGAAGGTCCACGCCTGCAACGCTGAGGGTTCCGCCCGTTGCCTGAAGAAGGCCGCAGAGCATCCGGAACGTCGTGCTCTTGCCGGCCCCGTTCGGTCCGAGAAGCCCGAATATCTCGCCGCGCCGGACCTGGAACGTTACGTCCCGTACCGCGTAGAAGGCTCCGAAACGCTTTACAAGGTCACGGACTTCGACCACGAGCTCGGAGGAGACCCCCGCCGCCTGATCCGGGCTCAATCGGACCCGCGCTTCCGAGGGGTCGCGCTCCTTGCCCTCCGTCCTGCGAACAAGGGTCATGAAGGCGTCCTCGAACCTGGGTCGTACGGGGGTTACGGTCAGTCCCCGGAGAAGGGCCGGGTCCAGCTCCCCCGGATCGGATTCGACGAACCGGACGAGCCTGCCTTCGAGGGTTGCGTCCACGACTCCGGGAGCTTCCATGAGGCGGGCCTGGAGCTGGCGAGGCTTGAGCGTCTCGGGCGTGCTTATTCTGAAAGACCTTCCTTCGGCGATGCTGCTGATCTCCGAAGGCGAACCCTGGGCCAGGACCTTGCCCTGGAGGAGCACGACCGTCGTGTCGCACTTTTCCGCCTCGTCCAGGTAGGATGTGCTGACGAGCACGGTCAGCCCCTGCTCCTTTACCAGCCGGTACACGATCTCCCAAAGCTCGCGGCGCGAGAGGGGGTCGACCCCGACGGTGGGCTCATCCAGGAACAGAATGTCCGGCGAACGCACAAGCGTGCATGCAAGCCCCAGCTTCTGCTTCATCCCCCCGGAAAGCCGTCCCGCCAGCCGGTCCGTAAAGCGCCCCAACCCGGTCATGTGCATCAGCTCCGGATAGCGTTTGCTTCGCTCCTCCTTCGGAATGCCGTGCAGGTCCGCATAGAGATCGAGATTTTCCTGGACGGTCAGATCCTCGTAGAGCCCGAATTTTTGCGGCATGTAACCCGCCCTGGACTGGACTTCCCCGGGATGAGCGGCAAGGTCGATGCCGAGCACCCTGATCGAGCCCGAATCGGGGACGAGCAGGCCCGTTGCGATGCGGATGAGCGTGGTCTTGCCGGCTCCGTCGGGGCCGAGCAGACCGGTGACCGCCGATCGCGGGATATCGATCGATACCGCGTCCAGGGCCGTTATTTCCTTGCCTTTCCCGGATTTGAAGCGCTTCGTGAGGGACCGTGCGCTCAGGACCGGACCTTCCGGTTGTGCCGTCATGCGGGTTTCTCAACCTTCATGAGAAAGGGATTGTCCTTTCTCCTTTTCACCGGCCCGCGCGAGTGGAACCTTCACGGTGGCCGGCATCCCGAGCCGAAGCTCGTCTTCCGGGTCCTTCACAAAAATGCGTACCTCGTAGACGAGGGCCGTCCGCAGTTCGGTCGTTTCGACGGTCTTGGGGGTAAACTCGGCAATCGACGAAATAAACCCTACCCAGCCCTCATAGCCCTTGCCCGGAAAACCATCCGAGGTGACAACGGCATTCATCCCCAGGCGGATTTTGGCGAGGTCCGGTTCGGTCACGTATGCGCGTACCCACTTCGGGTCGGTGATGGAGATGTTGAGCACCGGTCTTTGCGGGCTCGCCATCTCTCCGGGTTCGAGGATGCGGTTCTGGACAACGCCGTCAGTCGGACAAACGAGAGTGGCGTATTCCAGATCCTGCTTGAGCAGGGCAAGATCCGCAATATTGGCCCTGAGGCTCGCATGCGCCTCGGCAATGTCTTCCTTCCGGGGGCCTATGACGGCCAGGTCAAGGGACTTGTGGTTCACCCGCAGCTTCGCGTCCGCAATTTCGAAGCCTGTCTGGGCGTTCTCCATATCCTGCTGACTGGTCGCGCCCGATCCGGCCATCCGTCTTTGGCGCTCGAAGATGCGTCTTGCATTGTTCAAATCCGTTTGAGCGGCGGCCACATTCGCACGGGCCTGCTCTATTTCCTCCGGACGGGTTCCGTTTTCCAGCCGCTCCACGACCTGGCGTTGCGATTCGACGCGCGCCTCGGCTCGTTCGACGGAATACCTGAGTCTTTCCATTTCCAGGGTGCCGAGCACCTGTCCCTTTTTGACGCGATCGCCTTCATGGACCAGCAGGGTGGCGATTCTCTCATTGCCGTTGAAGGCGAGATTGACCTGCCGCAGGTCCACGTTGCCGTACAGCAGGATAGCATCCCTTGCCCCATCGTCGCGGCGGGTGAAATACCATCCGGCCGCAGCGGAACCGAACAGGACGAGGACCAGAAAAACAAGGAGTACGCGTTTCATTCTGATTGCTCCATTCACCGCGGTTTGTCCGCGTTCGGCTTTCGGCTAATCCCTGTAAGCTCCCATCTCCGCTGCGACCGCGCGAATCCCGCCCAGGGAAAATCGGGTAATGTGCGCGGCCAGCTCCTCTATATAAGAACCGTCGACGGGAACGGGTCGAAGGTATGCGGCCACGTGCCGTGCAAGATAGCGGTGGACGCATTGGCCGACGACGCTCATCGCGCATAAATAGGCCGCTTCGTGCACCT
>JAJFVB010000217.1 GCA_021372055.1 Desulfobacteraceae bacterium
TCGAAACCGCGGGGGGCGTGCCCCCCGCCCCCCCCCCCCGCTTTGCGGCTCATTATGCCGCAGGCGATGGCGGCCGTTGGCCACCCACCGCCTGCGCCGAGCGCTCGGGGGAACCTTCCCCCGAGTTCCCTGAACGAACGACCAGAGAACCGGAACTTGCTGTCAGTCCAAAATGAGCAGCGCAGCTGCGTGTGGGGTGTGGGGAGCAGGCTCCCCACGATCTGAAAGTCTTGAGCGCAACCCGGTATCGGTCCCCGGATTCACACGCCCCGAGCATCGGGGTCCCAGATGATCTTGTGGAGCTGCAGGTTCAAACGCACCCGCAGGCGGTCCTCGAGCATCCAGCCGGCAAGGGTGCGGGGGGACAGCATGCCGAAAACGGGTGAAAAGTTAATCCTGAAAGGAGGGGCCGGAACAGAGGCCAAAATGTTTTTGGCGAAGTCGTAGTCCCGCCGGTCGCTCATCACGAATTTCAGTTCGTCCCGTTCCGAGAGTTTCCGCAGGTTTCGCAGATCGTTGTGACCATCCATGCCGCTGGACGGGCATTTCATGTCGACGATCCGGGCGCACCGGCGGTCCACCGGATCAACATCCAGGCTTCCGTTGGTCTCGATCAGCACCGTGAATCCGGCATCGAGGAGCGAGCGCGCAAGCTCCGGCGTCTTTTCCTGAAGCAGCGGCTCGCCTCCGGTGATCTCCACGAGAGGATAGCCCATCTGCGAGACCCGGCCGATTATCTCGCTAACCGGCACCGTGTCCCCATCATCGTAGGCATAGCGGGTGTCGCAGTAGTGACACCGGAGATTGCATCCGGCAAGCCTCACAAAAACGCACGGCATCCCCGCATACGAGGACTCGCCCTGAATGCTCGAAAATATTTCGACTACTTTCAGGCTCATCTACTCTTCCCAGTAGAACGCCCCGGCCCCCGGGGTCTCGCTCACCTTGATCCGGGAAACTCGAATTTTCCCATCATTGAGCTTTGCCGAAAGCGCCCCGTAGAGAAACCGGGCGATGTTCTCGGAGGTCGGGTTTTCATTCCTGAAGGGTTCGAGCTCATTCAGATCGGAATGATCGAGGATCGAGAGGACTTCTTTGATCGCGGACTTTATGTCGCGAAAATCGATGCCGATACCGATCGGATTCAGCTCGGCACACTGCACATAGGCTTCGATAATCCAATTGTGCCCATGAATCCTGGCGCAGTCGCCATCGTAGCCATGCAACCTGTGCGCGGCTGAAAAATGATTCTTTACATATATTTCGTAAACTCCTGCCATCGGGCCCTCCGGTATCTGCATGCTGTACATGAATCAGGAAAGGGATAATATCCCGACTCGATCCAAATGAAAACACATCAAGACTCAAAGAGCGCCGTTGATGTTCCCGGTCCGGAACCGTTTGCAGCCATTCTCCGATTCAAGCCCCCTCCATTCTTGTTGATGAGAGAGCTTTCTTCGCAGTTGATTTTTTCCGCGCTCAATCTTATGAGAGTACCACTTTTTCGTGACAGGTGACGATACGGGATATATTTTCTTTTCACACGACGAGATTGTTCCCCGGTTTTGGGAAGAGCCTTCCGTGTAAGGAATCATGTAACGAGATGCTGTTTTCGCTTCGTTCCCGTAGATATCTTTTCCCGACGGAAGGGTGAGCCCGCATGCGCTCCGGACTGGTGCTCCATACCTTTTTGAATTTGCCCCGGGACCACTCGACGCATCCGCAAAGCGCCCGAGCCGAGGTCCTTTTGCCGGGCGGCTCGTGCGAGCAAAGCGAGCCGTCCGTCCGCTCCCCGCGCCTGTTGCGCCGGACCTTGAGCGGCGCAATCCGGCATCGGGGATTTCTTCTTCTGCTCTTTTTGCTCGGAACGATTCCGGGGGTTTATCTTCCGATCCCGGCCCGCGCACTCACCCCCGATGAAATGACCACGATAGCGGCCTTTGAAAAAGTCGCGCCGTCGGTGGTCAACATTTCGACCGAAATATGCGAGCCCGAGTATTTCTATTGCGCCGTTCCGTCCAAGACCGGCGCGGGTTCGGGAGTGGTCATGAAGGAAGACGGCCTGATCGTGACGAACCACCACGTTGTCGCAAGCGCCAAGAACATACGGGTGACCCTTACGGATGGACGGCGGCTGAACGCCGAGATCGTCGCGTCGGACCCGAATGAGGATCTTGCGGTAATCCGGGTCGACCCGGGCGGCAGGCCCCTGCAGGCGATTGTCTTTGGCGATTCGGACAAGGTCAGGGTCGGAGAGCGGGTTTTTGCGGTCGGAAATCCTTTCGGCCTCGGCCAGACCCTCACCGCGGGTTCCGTCAGCATGACCGGCAGATCCCTCAGGGACGAAGGGAGGATCATGCGCGATCTCATTCAGACCGATGCGCCGATCAATCCCGGCAACTCCGGCGGGGCGCTGGTGAACTCCTCCGGGGACCTCATAGGGCTTTGCACCGCAATACTGAGCCCCACCGGAACGAGCATCCGGATCGGGTTTGCGCTCCCCTCGAACAGGATCCGGGCGATAACGCCCACCATGGTCCGCCCATGGCCGAAGATCCTGGGCTGGACGGCGGCTTTGCTTGTTGCAGTATGGTTCATAAAGAAAGTGTACGGGCGACGTGCCGGAACATATCCCCCGGGTTTTTAGGACCGGCACTCTGAGTAGGAGACGCTTACAAGACGGGAGTTGACGATGCGACCGAGAAAACTTCTTGCAACCGTGCTGGTGACGGCTATTTTCGCATGGGTGCCCATGGCCGGTGCCCTTACGGAAGAAGAGAGAAACAACATCGATCTCTACGAGCGACTCGCGCCCGCCGTGGTGAACATAACCAGCACCACCCTCGAGCACGATTTCTTTTTCAATGTTGTCCCGAGGCAGGGTACCGGTTCGGGATCGATAATAGACCCGCGCGGATATATCCTGACCAATAACCATGTCATCGAAGACGCCCGCAAGCTTGAAGTCACCCTCTCAAACGGGAAGAAATATCCAGCCAAGCTCATCGGCGCCGACCCCGATACGGACCTTGCCGTCGTCAAGGTCGATGCGCCGAAAGAGCACCTCGCCGTGATCACGATGGGAAGCTCGGCCAACCTGAAGGTGGGACAGAAAGCGCTGGCGATCGGCAATCCCTTCGGGCTCGGACAGACTCTCACAACGGGCGTGATCAGCTCCGTCGGCCGCACGATGCGGGCGGAAAGCGGCACGCTCGTCGAGGACATCATCCAGACGGACGCCTCGATCAACCCGGGCAACTCGGGGGGGCCGCTGATCGATTCCTCCGGACTGCTGATCGGCATCACGACCGCGATTTTCAGCCCCACCGGGGCGAGCGTGGGGATAGGCTTCGCAACCCCCGTGGACACGGCCAAACGCGTTGTGAACGATCTCATTCAGAAGGGCTACTATTCCTATCCCTACCTCGGGGCGACCCTCATGAGCCTGTTCGCCGACGTGGCCGAAGTACTCAAGCTCCCGGTCAAGACGGGGGCGCTCGTGGTGGAGGTCGCTCCGAACGGGCCGTCGGCCAAGGCAGGGCTGCGCGGGGGTAGCCGGAAAGCGCAGATAGGCAATAATATCGTCACCGTTGGAGGCGACGTGATAACGAGTGTCAACGGAAAGCCGGCGCAGGATGCAGATGCCGCGATCCGGGAAGTCCGCAAATTGCGGCCCGGCGATCAGGTCCGGCTGGATGTGACCCACTGGGACGGAACGTCAGGCTCCGTAACGGTAACGCTTGGAGAAAAACCACGCCACACGAGGGCGCGGCAGCCGTAAATCCAAACGATGCTGCCGGGATTTCACGCAACATGCCAGGGAGGCACAGAACAAACATGACGGGTACCGTACCACTGCTCGAGCACCGCAAGCCGCGTCCCGTGACGCTGGTGATCATGGACGGAATCGGCTACAGCACCGAAGAACTCGGAAATGCCGTAGCCGCCGCTCACATTCCTCATCTTCAATGGTTGCTCTCAAACTGCAAGCACATCACCCTGCGCGCCCATGGGACAGCGGTGGGCCTCCCTTCCGACGAGGACATGGGAAACTCGGAGGTCGGCCATAATGCCCTCGGAGCGGGCAGGTTCTATCCTCAGGGGGCGCGGCTGGTAAACGAGGCGATTGCTTCAGGCTTCATTTACGAAGGAAAGGGATGGAAACGGCTGGTGCGCTACTGCCGTGAAAATAACGGCACCATGCATTTTATCGGCCTGCTCTCGGACGGCAACGTTCACAGCCACATAGAACAGCTCGAGGCGATGCTCAAGCAGCTTGCGCTGGTGGAAAAACTTCCCGCGGCGCGCGTCCACATCCTCCTGGACGGACGGGACGTCGGGGAAACCTCGGCCCTCGAATACGTCGACAGGCTCGAATCCCATCTGTCCCGCCTGAACGGCGAGGCCGGGGTCGACTACCGCATAGCCAGCGGCGGCGGCAGGATGAAAGTCACCATGGACCGCTACGAAGCCGACTGGGACATGGTGGAGCGAGGATGGAAGACGCACGTTGCCGGCGAAGGCAGACAGTTCCTTTCGGCCAGGGAAGCGATCACGACCTACCGCAGGGAAATCCCGGGCGTCATCGATCAGGATCTTCCGCCGTTTGTCATCGCGGACAAATCGGGAACGCCGGTCGGACCGATTCGGGATGGGAATTCGGTGGCCTGCTTCAATTTCCGCGGCGACAGGGCCATCGAGCTAAGCCGGGCTTTCGACGAGGAGGAGTTCCCCTATTTCGAACGGATCCCGCGCCCGCATGTGGCCTATGCCGGGATGATGGAATACGACACGGAGGCTCACATACCCAGGAACTACCTCGTGGAGCCTCCGCACATCGAGCACACGGTCGGAGAGTACCTGTCGATCCGCGGTATGAGGCAGATGGCCATCAGCGAAACTCAGAAATACGGCCACGTCACCTACTTCTGGAACGGCAACAGATCGGGTAAAATCGACGAGAAGCTGGAGGACTACGTGGAGGTTCCCTCGGACCGGGTCCCGTTTGAGCAGCGGCCCTGGATGAAAGCTGCCGAGATAACGGACAAAACGGTTGAGGCCATCCTGTCCGGGAACTTCGACCTGATCCGGCTCAACTATCCGAATGGCGATATGGTCGGGCACACGGGCATCTTTCATGCCGCAACCATAGCCGTTGAAACCGTGGACCTTTGCCTGGGAAGGCTCATGGAGGCGACCAAGAAGGCCGGAGGGATACTCCTTGTCACCGCCGACCACGGCAACGCGGAGGAGATGTACGAAATCGACAAGAAAACCCACGAGCCAAAGCGCTACGCCGACGGCAGAGTGAGGGCGAAAACATCCCACACCCTGAATCCGGTCTGGTTTATCGTCTTCGATCCATCGGGAGGCGATTGCATCGATTTCGATCCGGGGGTGTCGAATCCGGGTCTGACCAACGTCGCCTCGACCCTTCTTCAATTGCTCGGAATAAAGCCGCCGGAAATCTACGATCCGCCCCTCCTGACCTTCAGGAAGGACAGCTAGAGCGGTTGGCGGCAGTCTTGCGGAAAAAAAATTCTCCATTCCGTGCAGCCGGAATGGAGAATTTTTGCGTTCGGGTCCAGGATTGCGGGATCGGCATGACAGCCGGGGCCGAGAGCAGCAGAAAAGGGATCACGCTCATGCCGCCGAGCAGCCGATAAAACCGCCTGCTACCTCACTATGATCTTTTCCGAAATCTTGCGGTCCAGACTTAGGATGTGCCTCTTTTTGTTCACCCGCACGAGGCAGGAGGAACCGACTTTGCGCTGCTTGAGCGTCGAGCCGGGATAAATGCCCATCTCCGCTATGAGAGCGCAAAGATGGACGTCCCCCCTGACCTGGACCACCTTCAAGACCTTCTGACTGGGCGCGTGGTAAAGCGAGAATTGCTTGCCGTCCGCGTCCTCCGTTCTGATACCGAACAGGCTTGAAACGCTCCTGTTCCCCGAAGCCAAATCTCCCCCCATTTCGTCCTCCTGATGCGTATTGCCGTTGGAACCCACAACAAACTTCTAAAGCCAAATTCCTCCGGTGTGTAGATAGTATGATAATTTGTCGATAGATAATATGATAAAATGAATCAAATCTCACAAAGTTTATATTTTTTTTCACCCTTCGAGAAAGTGTTTGGATTTCAACCGTGTTATTTGTTAAAAAGGAATGACTCCCCATCTTCGTCAGGATCATTATCCCCGTCACATCGGTTCAATCGGAACCCGTTTTCGAATCTCCTTCTCCAGCGGTGATCTCCCTTACTCTTGTTATCCTGGCATCGTGGGGTCGAACACCCTCAGGACATGGAGATGGTACCGGTGCGAAAACGGGTCAAAATACAAGAGCAGCAGGCCAATCATGCCGTGGGTATGCCGCGGCTCTTCCCCGAGTCACATCATCCCCTGTTCGGGTTCTTCGATTCGAGCGAATCGCCGCTCGAAACCGAGCAACTCCTTCGTACCGTCTGCGCGCTGATGAGGGAAGGCCTTGCCGTAAACGAAATCATTTACGGCGAGCATGGAAAACCGGTCGACTACCGGATACTCGAAGTGAATCCCGCCTATGAGTTCATCACCGGTCTGAAAAGAGGCTCGGTGGTCGGCCGCAGGGCTTCGGAAGTCTACGGCACGGGGGAGCCGCCTTTTATTCACATATTCGCGCGCGTGGCGGAATCCGGGGAAACGCGCTTTTTCAAGGCCTTCTTCCCTCCCATGAGCAAGCATTTCCATGTCTGCGCCTTTTCTCCCAGGCGGGGCAGGTTCCTTTGCGTCTTTGAAGACATCACCGAGAGCAAGGAAAACGAGGAATCCTTGCGCGAGGGGGAGGAGCGGTACCGGAATATCTTCGAGAACTCCCCGGTAGGCATCTTCCAGTCGACCTTCGACGGCAGATTCATCACGGTGAATCCCGAGCTCGTGCGGATTCTCGGCTACGAGTCCAAAGCCGAGCTGCTGCTTGAAGCCAACAAGTCGGGTCTTGCCTCCATCTACGTCAACCCCGAGGAAAGAGGGCGTATCGTCGAGGAGGCGAAAAAGGCAAGGGATTGGGTCAAGCTCCATACCGCCTTTTACCGGAAGGATCACTCCCGGATCGAAACGAACCTCTTCATTCGCAGGATTCCCGGCAAAGGTGGAACGGAAGGGCACCTGGAAGGCTTTATCGAGGACACCTCGGATCGGCGGAAAGCCGAGGAAGCGTTGCGGGACAGCGAAGCTTCCTACCGGGCGCTCGCGGAAAACCTCCCCGGGATCGTCTACCGGGTTTACAAGCACGGAACGATGCAGTTTTTCAACGACATGCTCGAGCATCTGACGGGCTACTGCGTCAAGGACCTTTCCCGCCCCGAATCCGGCGCAATTGCCTCGCTCATTCTTCCGGAGGACATGAACGGCGTCAGCGAAGCCATTGCCCGATCCGTGCAAACCCGCAATCCCTTTGAAGTGCAGTACAGGCTGCGCCACCGGGACGGCTCACTGCGCTACTGCCTGGAAAAAGGCAGGCCCGTCTACGATTCGGAAGGGAAACTGCTCCATATAGACGGCGTGATTTTCGATCACACCGAGCAGAAGCGGCTGGAGAGGCAGTTGAGGCAGGCTCAGAAAATGGAGGCGATCGGAACGCTTGCGGGCGGCATAGCCCACGATTTCAACAACATACTCGCCACCATTCTGACCTACACGGAGATCGCCCTCCGCGACGTGGAACCCTCCTCTCCGACCCACAGCGACTTGAAGCAGGTGGTGAATTCGGCGCATCGCGCAAAGGACCTTGTAAAACAGATCCTCGTCTTCAGCCGCCAGAAAGACAGCCAGGAAAAACATCCTTTCAAGATCGGCCCGATCATTAAGGAGACCCTCAAGCTTCTCCGGGCCTCCCTGCCCTCCACGATAGAAATCCGGCAGAGGATCACGAGCAAGGAAGATATCGCCCTGGTCGACCCCGTCCAGGTGCATCAGGTACTGATCAATCTGTGCAGCAATGCCGCGCACGCGATGCGCGACAAGGGCGGAGTGCTCGAAATACGGCTCACGGACCAGGAGATCGGTCCCGATTCCCTCAGCTTCTACGGGGTTGAAAAGCCGGGCCCCTACCTGAGGCTCACCGTGAGCGACACGGGCCACGGTATAGACGCCGAGACCCTGCACCGCATATTCGATCCCTATTTCACCACGAAAGAACCCGGGCAGGGGACCGGACTGGGCCTGGCTGTCGTCCACGGAATAGTCAAGCGGCACGAGGGCGGGATCATCGTCTACAGCGAACCGGGCAGGGGAAGCACCTTCCATGTCCTGCTGCCCCGCGTCAAGAACAAGCCGCAGTCGGAGACAAAATCCGAAGAACCCATCGTGGGAGGCACCGAGCGCATCCTCTTCATAGACGACGAAGAGGCCTATCTGAGGGGCGGCGCCAGGGTGTTGAAGCACCTGGGCTATGAAATCACGACGCGCCAGAACGGCCTGGATGCCCTGGAACTCTTCCGGTCCCGGCCCGACGGATTCGACCTCGTGATTACGGATTACACGATGCCGAAAATGACGGGCTTCGACCTTGCGATGCAGATCAAGCAAATCCGGTCGGATATACCCGTCGTATTGTGTTCCGGGTTGAATGAGTTCATTTCAAACGAAAAAATGGAAGAGGCCGGGATCGATGAAGTTGCAATGAAGCCTCTGGGCATGAACGATTTTGCATCGGTGATCCGTAAGGCGCTCGATGCGCATCGATAAAGGGACTGAACCGGATTCCGCCCCCCGAGCGCGGCAACCCTTTTCCACCGCTTTCCCCTGCTTGCCGATTCCCGTCCTCAGCCCGCAAGGAATAAAGCCATTATCGATGCGATCAGGGTGATGAGGACGGAAATGGCGAATGCGGTCTTGATGATCCCGCTTTCGATCCCCAGCGCGTCGATCGTTGCGGCGGCATTCTGAAGCTTGGCCGGGGAGATCACGCTCGCCAGTCCCCCTCCGATAGCCGTGGCCGCGGTCACGATCAGGGCATCCACGTTGAGGATTTTGGATGTCATCAGGTGATACTTGGTAAACATGGCGATGGTGGAAGCCTCGCTTCCGCTCAGGAAACCTCCGAAAAGGCCAAGGTAGCCGCTGGCAAACGGATAGAGCGGCCCGAAAAGGGCGGCCGAACCCTGGGAGAGCACGCAGATCATGTTCCTGGCCGGGTCCATCAGCTTCCACCCGCCGGGAACGATCTGCATGCCGGAATTGTTCATCACGAAGGCGATCGCGAAAAATATGGCCGCCGAAAAAGCGGGCCTCGGCGCGCGCTTGATCCATTTCGCAAGAGACGTCCTCAGGGCATCTCCCGACGGCCTGATGATCAATACGGAGAGGACCGTGCTGACAAGCACCCAGGTGTAGGCGTTCCACAGCATCCTCGTCTTTATCATCTGGCCGGGAATAACCGAAACCGGCATGGCTGCCCGGGCGTAAAAGAGGTCGAAAAACGGAGGATAGAAGTTGATGATCAATGAGGCCACGATCAGGATGAGCCAGGGCGAGAGCGCCACCCCCAGAGACATTTCCTTCTCGGTCATCAGGTCGGCTTCCGTCAACTGCGACCGGTCGATAACGGGCTTGCCGCCCAGCTTCAGATACAGGAGCATCATCAGCATGGTGCACGATCCCGCGATCACGCCCGTCAGCACTACCCCGGAGGAAAAGAAGGGGATGTAGCTGATTGCAACGGCGGCCCCCCCGTTGGTGACTCCCGCGATAACGCACGGCACAAACCCTTCCCGCATGAGCTTCCATCTTCCGACAATCCACAGCATTCCGAAACCGATTAGGGTGGAGACGACCGGGAGAAACTGCGCGAAAACCTGCGCCGACTTGACCAGGGGCGTGCCGGTGAGGTCCGAATAGACGACCAGAGGCGCCCCGAGCAGAGCGAAGGTGCACAGGGCGTCAAACCCTATGGCCGGAAGCGCGACCGCAACATAGTTCGAATATCCCAGGGCGACCAGGATGGGGGGCAGTATGGACACCGGCGTTGCGCCCATGGAAACCAGGAGCGTTCCCGCTCCCACGTTTATCAGCATGATCTGCACCGCCCGGTCCCCCGACCCGAAGGTCTTCACGAAAACCGCGATGCGCTTCAACGCCCCTGTCGCTTCCATGTAGCTGATTTGCAGAATGGACGTCACAACCATGAGGGAGATGGGAAAGGAGGCGATTATCCCTGCCGCGGACGAGCGCAACCCGACTTCCAGCGGAGTATCGAAGAACAGCCAGGCCGTTGCCGCCGTGAACACCCATCCGATTGTGCCGCTCGTGTCGGCGGCGCAGCGCATGCGGATCATCAGAAAGACGATCAGGATGATGGGCAGAAGAGTCAGGATGGTGGATAGGAGCATTGTTCCTCCTGCACAGTCGCTGTTCGCGCGTAAGCGGGCGGGCGGCGCGCAACTCCCGGCCAGCGATTGCGGAAAAGCGCCTCGCATCAGAAAACAAACGAGCCACGGGGTAGGCGCCCCATGGCCGTCAACGTATTTTGTCTTTCATTTCCCGGGGAAGTCTAAGGCAGGGGCATATTAAAGCCGATTCGAGAAGTTGGAAACAAAAAAGTGTTCCCCGGTTCCTTCGGGGCGGGGGCATACCCGTTCTTTACGGATTTCCCGAATTTCTCTTGAAGAGTTGCTTGCAAAACGGAACGAAATATCTGATGATTATTTGCGATGTGTATGCAGTTTCCATGGCAAGATACGGTGTGAAGCAAGGATCGATCCTCCTGAAAACGGCCGGGGTGCGTTGCCCGGATTCAGAAGACCTCAAGGGCACGGCAAGAGGAAATGGAAATGGCTTCGAGGCACGACCAGATGCATACATAACCCGTACTCATTTCACGCTCCTGTCCGCGTATACTCCGCAAATTTCGAACCAATGGCCCGGTTGAAATCCTACTGAGCCCCGCAATGGGCAGTCGTGTTCTTGCTCCGCTTCCGTCAATGGTTCCTGCATGGTTTTGGTTTTGACATTGGTCATGTTATCCTTAATATTTATAAGGCCTCGAACGAACGGGTGCCGGATGGATACAGCTTTTGGATTATCCCGGCAACGCGTCGTTGCGGTGTTTCTGTCCGGTAGTGCATAACTTTCCTTGTTTTCACCCCTGTCCGGGGGCACCAACGGAGTCGGTATGAAAGAGCAGAAGATGGTTCCACAGAAGCTGGGGATCAACGGCCTTGGCAGAATTGCAAAGCTTTCCATTTGGCACCATGTCGAAAGGAAATACTTCTCCGAGATTATTGTCAACATAGGCCGCGACGTCGGTACGAGAATCGAGGACATAGCCCATTTTATAGAGAAGGATTCCACCTACGGAAGCCTGCACACGTATCTCTACGGTTCGCGCGCCAACAGGGTCATCGAGCAGCTGGACGACAAGGAAGGCAGCTTCTACATCGACGGGATCAAGACCACATTTCTGCGCTCGGCCAGAAACCCGGGGCAGATCGGATGGAGAAGCCACAAGGTCGATCTGGTGGTAGACGCTACGGGGGCCTTTCTCGACCCGACGGTTCCGGCGGACGATCCGAAAGGGTCCGCGCGCGGCCACCTCGTGGCCGGGGCGAAGAAGGTCATCGTATCGGCTCCCTTCAAGATCAAGGACAAGAGCCGGGAAATGCCGCACGACGCCGTGACCACGGTGATGGGGATAAACGATTCGGACTACGATCCCAAGAGGCACATCATCGTCTCCAATGCATCCTGCACGACGACCTGCCTTGCCTACATGGTCAAGCCGCTTCTCGACTACTTCGGCGCCGAGCGAATCCTTTCCGCGGCAATGACGACCGTGCATGCGGCCACCAGTTCGCAATCCGTTTTGGACCACTCGCCGAAGGCGAAGGCCACGGACCTGCGCAAGACGCGTTCGGCCTTCAACAACATTATCCTGACCAGCACAGGCGCGGCAAAAGCGCTCGGGCTCGTGATTCCGGAGATGAAACGGATCGGGTTCATCGCAGAGTCGGTGAGGGTTCCGATTACCTCGGGTTCTCTGATCATCCTTGCCATTATGGTTCAGGACGAGAGCCTGGCCAAACCGATCAACCGTGAAATGATAAACGGCATCTACAAGAAGGCCGTCACCCATTACCCGGAAGGCTACCTCGTTTTCTCCGAAGAGCAGAACGTTTCTTCCGACATCATCGGCACTCCGCGCGCTGCCGCCGTGATCGAAGGCAAGGAGAATCACACGCGCACCTCGGCGGTCCGGCTCGATTTGAACTGGATGCTGAACGCGGCGGGTCTTTCCGGCGCCGCGGACGGCAAACCTGAATTCGACAGCGCTCGGCTGCAGAAAAAGTTCATCGAAGTCCCCGTGACCCAGGCCGTGGTGTACGGTTGGTACGACAATGAACTCGGCAGCTACACGAATATGCTGGGCGACCGCACCGTGAGCATTGCAAAGCTCATGGCGCACAGCGAGGCGCCGGTGACGATCACCGGATAGGCACAGGGATGCATTCGCGGCTTCACATGGATTCCGAATGCATGGTCTGCGGCGAGGAATCCGAATTCTGCCGGTGTTCCGGATGCAACGGAGCGCTGTGTCGTAATTGCGCCTGCTTCGAACTGGTCGGGTCGGGCTGCGGTTCGGTCTGGCCCGCCTGGTTCTGCAAAAAATGCGCGGCGGACCCATTCGTCAATCCAAACGCGGTCTTGAGGGACTCGGGCGGAGGCTGAGCGCCGCTCCCCTCGGAATAGCGCTTGCAATTTGAGGGCATTTGGCTTAGCCTTTCTCGCAAAGTCTTTGTTTTATTGCTTTTTCCGTTTTCGATCATTGCTCCTGCGCCCCCGAAAGGAGATTCTCCGTGATAGTAAGTCACTGGATGTCCACGGACCTCATTACGATCAAGAAAGAAGCTTCCATTCAGGAAGCCCTCGCCCTCATGAAGCAGGAATCCATAAGGCATCTCCCCGTGGTCGATTCGGAAAAGAAGCTGCTCGGATGGGTGACGGACGCAGATCTCCGTGGAGTTCTCATCGCGTCGATGCTCGAGGAACTCACTCTCGAGGACGTGATGATCCGAAAGCCGTTTACGGTTCACCCGGAAATGCCGCTGGAAGAGGCCGCGCGGATTCTGCTCGACAGGCGCGTCGGAGGCCTGCCCATCGTCAAGGACGGCATCCTGGTGGGGATAATAACCGTAGTCGACATCCTGTCCGCCTTCATCACCTTTTTGGGGCTTTTCACGGATTCCACCAGGCTCGACATAAAGGTGTCGGGATCGCCCAACCCTCTGCCCGAAATAACCAGAATAGTCAGGATGCACGGCGCCGAAATCGTCAGCATCTGCCATCTTCCCTCGGACGAGGGACAGGAATACTCCTATTCTCTGAGACTAAAGAAGACCGACCTGAAACCGATCATCTCGGATCTCGAAGAACACGGCATCGAAGTGGCCTCCTACCTGGACCTCTAGCGGGCAACATGGACGATGGTTGCCGAAGGCTTCCACCATGGGCAGGATTCCGGACCATTATCTCCCTC
Source organism: Desulfobacteraceae bacterium (assembly GCA_021372055.1). Classification (GTDB taxonomy): domain Bacteria; phylum Desulfobacterota; class Syntrophobacteria; order Syntrophobacterales; family Syntrophobacteraceae; genus SbD1. Next base: position 13,513 of record JAJFVB010000217.1, read on the forward strand.
CGAAGGCGTTATGGCCGGAGTTGATCGTTCCGGATGAATTCTCCGATACCCCCGAGAGGCTAAACCTCGCCCATCACCTGCTTGACCGCCACATCGAGGAGGGACGGGGGGAAAATCCCGCCATCAAGTATCAGGATCGCACGATCACCTATTTCGAACTCCAGAGACTCGTCAACAGGTTCGGGAGCGCTCTCAAAGACACCGGCGCGCAACCTCAGGACCGCATCGGCATCCGCATGCACAACAGTCCCGACGCCATCATGTCGATCCTCGCCGTGGAAAAGATCGGCGCCGTCCCGGTGCCCGTTTCGCCCCACTTGACCGCTCAGGAAATGGCGTATGTGATCGATGACGCCGAAATGAAATTCCTCATCGTGAGCGCTCATCTTGCCGAGCCGTTTCACGGCGCAAAAGAGATGATCCGGGGGAAGACGCGCGGCATAATCGCGGGGGAAATACCCGGCAGCACCGGGGACGAAGAGGACCTGAGACTCGACGCGATGCTGGCTCGCGGATCGCCGGACCTGGATCCGGTTCTCCTGAACGGCGACGACATCGCCGTGATACTCTACACCTCCGGTACGACCGGGCTGCCGAAAGGATGCGTCCATTTCGTGCGGCCGAGCGTTATCACGACGCGTCTCGTCAACAGGTATGTTTACAAAATCCGCCCCGGAGACACGCTCGGAGGCGCCGCTCCCGTCAGCTTTGCCGCCGGGTTCGGCACCATCACTCTCATGCCCTTTGACGGCGGAGGAGCCATTTCGCTTCTTCCGCGCTTTTCGCCCCGCGAGATGCTTGAATCCGTAGCCAGACACAACGTCACCATTTTTACCGGCACTCCGACCCTCTACCGGGCCGTTGCGAAGTATCCCGATTTCAGGCGCTACGATCTGAGCCGCGTCAGGCTGTTTACCGCCGGAGGCGACATGCTCGGAGCGGAAACCCTGCAACGCTGGGTTACGCTCACCGGAAAGCCGATATGGGAAGGTCTGGGCTGCACGGAAACGCTTCACCTTGTGACATCCAACACCATGAACCCGGAACCGGCCCCGAAGTCGATCGGCAAGCCCCTGCCCGGCGTGAGAATCAGAATCGTGAACCAGCAGGGCCTGTCCTGCAGGGCGGGTGAAGTCGGGAGCCTGCTCCTCAAAGCACCCTGCGGAACCGTTTACTGGAAGCCCTATGAAAACGGCCACCGGCTTCTCAGTCTCCAGGAATCAAGTGTGGGGGACGGCTGGAACCGTATTGGCGATGCCGTTTATTTCGGCCCCCGCGGCAATATTTACTTCGTTTCCCGCGAAGACGACATCATCAAGAGCTCGGGCTACCGGATCGCTCCGGCCGAAATCGAGGAGGTTCTCTCGCAACATCCGGCCGTCGCCGACGTGGGCGTTATCGGCGTGCCCGATCCCGACAGGGGGCAAATTGCGCGGGCCCTTATCGTGCTGAAGGAAGGGCACGAGGCAACACCGGCCCTTCAGCAGAGCCTGCGCGAGTTCCTCAAGCGGCGCCTGGCCACATACAAAATGCCCAGGCAGATGGAGTTTCGCCTGAGCCTTCCCCGGAGCAGCTCGGGAAAGCTCCTCCGCCGCGTATTGCGCGCGATCGCAAGGGCATGACACACGGCAGCATGCCAAGGCGCAGGCGGGAAGGGAAACGACCGGGATTATCCACCCACACTGCCGTCCGTTTCACCTATTGAAAAATTCCAGGACAATTTGGAGAAGTTCGGGGTCGGGAGGCTTCGGGTTCGGGCTACAGGCAAACGTGTCCGATTCACTCCAGCTTTTCCGGACTATGCGCACCATATCGCCGCGAGGCCCCCAGACGTTCGGATCGGTGGGACCGAAAACGGCCACGGTCGGCGCGCCGACGGAAGCGGCCAGATGACTCACTCCCGAATCGCTGCCGATATAGAGGGAACTCTTTGCGAGCAGCGCGGCCGTCTGCAACAGGGTAAGGCCGCGGAGCACGGGAATCCCGGCTCGGCTCATATCCCGGGCGAAGTCATCAAGGCACTCATCCGCCGGACCGACCGAGAGAAGAACGGGCTCCGGGATATTGCCGCGCATCCAACCGGCGAGCGAGCGCCAGTTTTGAAGAGGCCATATTTTTCGTCTTCCGCCGCTTCCGGGATGAAGGATGACCGGCCTGCGGGCGTTTTCGTCAAACGGCGGATTCTTCAGCGCGAGGGCATCGCCGGGAGGAACGATAAGGGGCCCGCGACCATCCGTCACGGGCCATCCGAGAGAGGTCAATACCTTGCGAAGCAAGTCGGCCGCGTGTTCGGTTCCCTCGCCTTCGGCGGGGAAGGACCTGATCCAGTCAACGCGCCCGCCGATCTTTTCCGCCAGCCGCTTGGCAAGAATTCGCGTTCCGCTCTGACCGAAAATCATCACCCGGTCGGCGGCGCGGAGAAACTCGGGAATCGGAACATCTCGCCAGAGTTCGTCATGAAGCAGGGAGGGAATCAGCGGGCCGTCCAGGGAGCGGCCGCAGGAAAAGGCGGGATGACGCGCGGCGAGGCTCAGGTGCTCGGGCTTTGTCCAGAAAACGATCCGGAGCCGGGGCAGCGCCCGCCAAATCCCATCGACGGCGCGGAGGGCAAGCAGAAAATCCCCAAGCGCCCCCTGGTGAAAAACGACCGCGCGCATGGGATCTTCGAGCCGCGAGTCCGTCATGCCTGAGTGTCGGAGCATCTTTTGCGACGGCTCTCGACAATTCGCAGGAAGTCGGGAATTCCGAAACCGGGACGGCTTCTGGTCGCATAGTTTATTTCGACGTCCGCCAATGCGTGGTACAGCTTTTCGCGCGAATCGAGCAGCAGATTATAGGAGCGCAGAAGCGCCTGCTCAATGGTTTCACCCTCGCGCCTGCTGTAGAGCCCCCGCCACAGGACGGGTCTCGGTTGTGCCCTGTAGGCCCGCAGCATCTCCTCGCGGATCTCGGGAGGATTGGTGAAATTGACCCGGGTCGTGAGCGCTCTGAGCCTTTCGAGCAGTTGCCCGCCGGTATAGATAACGCTTCCCGTCGTGTCCACGACGACTTTTCCGCCCAGACGTCCGCAACCGTCCCTTTCGAGGATGTCGAGCACCTCGGAGAGCACCGCCTTCTCACAGGCGAGGTAGGCCGCCTCCCGGTCCTTATATTGCGGTTCGTGCGGAAAACCCATCCATTCCCCCAGGCTGATCCGCGTGCCATCCCTGCGCCTCAGTTCGGATGCAAGCCTCTCCGTTATGAGGTCGTCACAGCAGAACCGCGCATAGCCCCACTCGGCAAGCTTCTCCGACCAGTACGATTTTCCCGATCCCGACATTCCTATTAAGGAGAGCACCTCTTCAGCTCCGGCCATTCGTGAAGGATTCGATCCAGTAAGACGTCGCTCAAGAGGTACCATTATTCGGAGCGCCCGGGCAAGAAAAACAGCTTTGCAAGGCACTCTTAAATTCGGTTAGCGCAATATCGGCCCGGCGGGCATTGCGCGATCTTTCGTTAAGAGCTATAAAGTTTCTTTAGATAGATTTGCACGCTTCGACGACAGCGCCCGAGAGGCCCGATACGCATTTGCGTTCAAGAATGCACCA
>JAJFVB010000219.1 GCA_021372055.1 Desulfobacteraceae bacterium
ATCCCGAAAACCGCCGGCGCATGCAGGAGGAGTATTCCGTCCACGGAAAGGACAGGATAAGGAATTTCGAATCGTTTTACGAAGCGCAGCTTGCCTGGGAAGAGACGATGGCCGAAACGCTTACCGGGCGTCTGCAGGCAACGTCGGGAAAATGCAGGATTATCGTCATACTCGGGAAGGGGCATATGCGCAACCGGCTCGGGGTTCCCCACCTCACGGCCCTGCGCGTTCCTCACGAGTTCAGGACCGTTGCCCCGATGCCCGTGGACTATCCCTCGAGCGTTTTCGATCCGGATATCGCGGAGTATGTGTTGCTGACCGACAAGTCCGAGCCGGTTCACCGCCCGCGCATGGGCGTTGCCGTGCAACCGGCCGCCTCGGGCAGGGGCGCCGAGATCCTGCGCGTCATGCCGGACACTCCCGCGGCGAAAGCCGATCTTCGAAAAGGGGATGTGATCGTTTCGATCGATGCTGTTCCGGTTAACGGCGCAGAGGATATTCAGCGGGTCCTGGCCGAAAGCGGACCGTCTCACAGGCTTGAAGTTCTGCGCGGAAAGAAACGCATGACTATCGAAGCCGAAGTCGAGTAGCCGGCTTGCCGGCGATCCGGGTCCTACCCGGGTTCGGGGGGCGGCGCGAACCGCAGGGTTCCGTCGGAATTGCTCACGTGCTGCACTTTCCCATCCCGGAAGAAAATGTTCGAAAAGCTGTACGACCAGCTGTTCCCGCGAATGCTGGTGGGGGTGCCCTGTACCTCCAGGACTTCGTCGGGACTCGATCCGATGGTGAAAAATTTCTTTGAGGCCTGTGCCCCCGGGACCCTCGACGGCAGCAGCTGCACTTTGAGGTTGCCGAAATAGTTGTCGTATTCCTTGACCCGGCCCTCCTTGAAGCGGACCTCCGCAAACCCGTAGTACCACTTGTCGGTTTCCACGCGTGTCGGGGTTCCATGAACCAGGAGAACGTCGTTTTCCGTCGAGCCTATCGTAATGCAATGGGGCGCTTTGGCGGGATCTGCCGTGGATGCGGGCATGCGGACCCTGAGCATGCCGTCGAAGTTGTTGAACTTCCAGACCAGGCCGTTTTTGAACTGGATCTCCGAGAGGCCGTATACCCAGGTCTGGCCATGGACTCTTGACGGCGCGCCCTGAACGAGGAGCACCTCCGAGACGGTGGAGCCGAGGGTGAAAAACCTGTCCGGATCCGCTTTCTCCTCCGGGGGGAGCAGGTTCGGCGCGGGCGGCGCATTGGAGAGGAGCTTTTCGCCGGGAGCGGTTTCCTGAGGTTCGGCCGTTTCCTGCGGTTTCACAATTTGAGACGGCTCATCCCGCTTCTGCGTGTCTTCGAATGTAAAATAAGGCAGAAACGAGGGGAGTTGGGAGACAGCGGCGGTCGCAATCAGCGCGAACAGGAAGGCCGCCGCAAATTGAGAGGCGCGAAAGCGCTTCCGCGGCTTTTTACGAACCACTTTTTCGCTATGGGTTTTCCGGGGCTCGGGAGCACTCTGCGCCGCCGGTTCGGCCTTTGCCCGGGGTTGCGGTCGATCCTTCTTGTCAGTGGAACTGATCCGCTTGTAGGCTTCGTTTATCTGCCTGAACTTTTCCTCGGCCAGAGCGCGCATCTCGTAGCTCTGGGAATGAAAGCGGTCGGGATGCCACTTCTTCGCGAGTTTCCGATATGCCTGCTTGATCTCGGATTGATCACATCCGGGTTCCAGTCCGAGCGTTCGAAAATCTGCTTCCGGCAAAATATCAGGAGGCATGCTCCACAGTATTCCTTAAAAATGAGTGTCTTCGGACCCTCGGGTCCGGTTTCCGATAATAACAACAGCCGCTCGGGCGGCCAAGCGGCAATCTGTTCATTCCATTCAGTATAGTCGGAATATTGTTGTTATATCTTAACCTCTGGCACTATAATCTTTCCGGCGGATCGAGTGTGTTTCCAGATCCGTAAAAACCCTTCAGAAGGCGGCTTACAGGACCGATAAGAGAAAGGGCAGAGTCTTATGCTCATACTGACCAGAAAGACGGGAGAATCCATTCTGATCGGAGACCATATTGAGATCGTCATAACCTCAATCGATCAGAACAAAGTAAGGGTGGGGATCAAGAGTCCACCGAATATTCCGATATACAGGGAAGAGCTTTACAGAAAGATCCAGCAGGAAAACAGGGCCGCCGCCCTGATCGGCAAGGATGAATTCGAAAACCTGCTCGAACGCTACACGGGCGGCCAGAAGAGTGGTCCTACCGAAAACGACTGATTCCTGAAAAGCAAAACCCAAGGAGTATCCATGCAGGTGAATACGACCCGTTTCGGGCTGATAGAAGTGAAAGCGGAAGAGCTGATCAGTTTTCCCTGGGGCATTCCGGGGTTTGAAGAACTGAAGGGCTACATACTTCTCGAATATAAAGACGGCCCGTTTCAGTGGCTCCAGTCCACAGAAGAGCCTTCAGTCGCGTTCGTCGTGTGCCCTCCGGGCTTCATCGGCCTGGAATATTCGGTGCCGGAATCAAAAACCAGCATGATCAAGCTTGAGAACCCGGCGGACCTGATCGTCCTCAATATCGTTTCCTTCGACAAGGGAAAGGGGTCCATGCGCTTTCACGTCAAGAGCCCTCTTATTTTCAATGTCGCACAAAGGCTCGGGTACCAGTGGACGATGGAAGGCGATGAAATGAAGGGTGCCGTCAAGACCCCCGCCGGTCAGAACCCCGACGCTGATGCCGAGAAACCCTGAATCGCGCCGCTGTCTTGCGATTTCAAAAGGAGTTGGAGGTAAAAGCAGGCTTCGATTTTGATTAGCGATCCGCGGGCGCGGCAGCGAATTCATCCGGTCGGTCCACGCCCGCGAGCCACAGTGCCAGAACGCGTTCCAGTTCCCAACCCGCGAGCAGTTGTTCTCCCACGAGGCGCTGGATCCGGTCCAGCGTGTCCGCTCCAAGCGTCTTCCTCAGGTCCGGGCAGAAATAATTCAGGCAAAAAGAATGCTTGGCCTTAAGCAGACATCCGTTCCTGCCGAGGAAATGGCAGGTATCGGGCGCATCCGCTTCGGTGGGCAGGGAGCACCCGAGCAGCAGGTTGCAGTAGAGTTGCTCGAAGTCGTAGCTCTCGCCCATTTCCTTGAAACAGCAGCTTCCACTGCTTCTCCGGGCGCAAAGCGAGCAGGCCTCGACCGCTCCCGAGGAGATCATCAGGGCTTCGGTTTCGTCGATAGTCTCACGGAATTTCAGGAGGAGCTGGAATATAGTCCCGCCTGCGGGACCGAAATTCTGAAAAACCCGTACGGCCCTGGCTATGTTTTTTCGCAGGGCATCGCTGTGCGTCATTGCCTTCACCTTGTCTCCACCACCGCGGAGTGCGCGGCGCACATGTTGCAAAATGCGAATCCGCCCTTGCGGACGCAGCCGTGTCACGGCCGGGGAAAGACCAACCCGTAATCGCTCTTGCCGTGCTATGGATTTGCGAGACCGCGGAGCCTTTCGTGCAGGATGTCCTCGGCGCGGTGTCCTTCGAGGCGTGCAATGTTGACGAGGAGCAGGAGAAGTTCGCCCAGGGATTCCCCGGTTATGGTTGATCCGTTCGCGACGGCATCGGCCAGAGAACGGCTCTTTCCGGCCAGTTTATCCGCCTGCTGCCGCAGGTCCGTCCAGGTGCCGTTTTCTTTCGGAGCGAGGCGGGAAAGAATTCTGTATGCGCGCATGAGTGCCGGAAGCGATTCGGGGACCGGGTCCGGCTGCCTGCCGCTCGCGCTTTTTTCGCCCGCTTTGATCTTTTCCCAGTTGTTCTTGACCTCTTCGGCTGTATCGACGCTGAGATCGCCGAAAACATGAGGGTGCCGCCGTATCATCTTTTCGCTGACACGGTTGCAGACCTGCTCCAGGCCAAAGTCACCCCGTTGCTTATAGAGATAGACAAGGAAAAGAACCATGAACAGGACATCGCCCAATTCGTCGGCGGCATCTTCCGTCTTGCCGTCGCGCACCGCGGCCGCGGCTTCGTGGGCTTCTTCCACGAGGTAGGTTTGAACTTTTTCAGGGGTCTGCTTGCGGTCCCAGGGACAGCCGTTCTCGCTGCGCAACCGTTCGATGATGTGCCAGATTCTGGATACTTCGGAACTCTCAGTTTCTTTTTGGCTCACTTTTTCCCTTCTGAGTCGCCGTGCGTGGACTCGAAAGAGAGTCCAGCTACATCGCCGTTTTTTCGGCCAGGAAATGTTCGAGATCTTTCTGCTTTTTGTAGAACTCACTCTGTACCTTATCGGGGGCGATCTTAAACAAAAAATTCGACGCCTCCTTAATATACGGCACAAGTGCGGAGCGTGTCAGCAGCGGAGTTCCGCCTACGGCAAAAAGAGTGAGGACCGAAACTGTGGCGATTGCGAAGAGAAGGGCCTTGCCGAATCCGATCATGCCGCCCCAGAGGCGGTCGAGAAACCCGAGTCCGGCGCCGCGAATTATGCGTGCAAACGAGAACCCGGCCACTGCAATGCAGAACCAGGTGAGAATGAACAGCAGGATGAAACTGATCGGGCCCGTGCCCGTAAGGCCCGGAAAGTTCCGGGTTAAAAGCACTCCCACCTGCTCGTAATAGTGGCAGGCGACAAAGAAGCCGACAAGAATGCCCGCTATGCCGAAAACCTGGGAGATTGCTCCGCGCATGAGACCACGGAGAACCCAAAAGGCCCCAACGCCTACCAGAATCCAATCGAGTATATTCATGACAGGCCACCAACTCCGATCAAGAAATTATATAACGGTTTCCCACGGAAATCATCAAAAAGATCTTCGGGTGAGTTTGCCCATCCCCTGATACCAACGCCGGCGCCGAAATGAGCCGCGAAGCGGCGAGGGGGTGCTGGGGGCGCAGGTCTCCACACATTTCAAAAGCGTTCTGCATGATACCTTTTCCTATCGATAATTCAAAATGTTAGAATTGAGTCAATACCGAAGCTTTCAGGGTGTGGGGAGCCTGCTCCCCACACCCCACACGCAGCTGCGCGGCTCATTTCGGCGCTTGCGGCGGGCCGTTGGCCAAGCCGATCGTTGTCCACGCTCTTTCCGATTAGTTCTGTCTTGAACGCAATTCGGTATAAAATCGCCGCAAACGAATCGGATGACTTTTGCGGATGTCCAAAAGTCAAAAGAATTCGAACCGGAGTATAATGAAAGCTATCTGTAGCGAGGTCCTTTCGGGAAAATTCTTCCCTCCGGGGGAATCTTCTGACATTGTGCGCGGGTTCTTTGACTCCGGGATGTTTCCGGGCGGCCGGCGCCTCGCCCCTTCGCGACGTACCGCCTTGCCTGGAGTCGATGCCGGGTAAGCGAAAAGTGTCTGTTGTCAGGGCTTATTGTGCGTGATAATAATACCTGTTTTTTATTTCGGCCGGCCCCGTTTGCCGGTCTAAAATTTGAGGATGACTTTATTGAGTCCTAAAGACGATAATTTTGGCAGAGAATCGGCGGGCAGCTCCGTTCAGATTGCGTTTGAGGACAACAAGCTCGTCCAGGCTCTGACGGGCGAGCAGGGCGCCAATCTGAAGCTCATAGAAAAACAGCTCGCGGTGCGCGTCCACCAGCGTGGAAATCTGTTCACGATATCGGGCGCTCCAGCCGATGTAGAGGTAGCCGAGCGGCTTCTCAAGGAGCTTGCGGATCTTATCGGCAGCGGGTATCCTCTGTATGGAAGCGATGTTGTATTTGCGATCCAGATTCTCAGCGACAATCTCAATCGACATCTCCGGGATATTTTCCTGGATCAGGTCTTCATTGCCTCGAACAAGAGGACGATTTCACCCAAGAGCATCAAACAGAAAGAGTACATAGAGTCGATCCGAAGCTTTGATATCGTCTTCGGAGTCGGACCCGCCGGAACGGGCAAGACATATCTCGCAATGGCTATGGCGGTTGCCGCCATGTCAAAGGAGTTCGTCCGGCGGATAGTGCTCGTCAGGCCCGCGGTTGAAGCGGGTGAAAAGCTTGGCTTTCTTCCGGGGGATCTTGCCGAAAAAGTGAACCCCTATCTGCGTCCGTTATATGACGCGTTGCATGACATGATGGATTTCGAGAGAGCAAGCAATCTGATTCAGAGAGGGGCGATCGAGGTGGCTCCGCTCGCTTTTATGCGCGGGCGCACGCTTAACGATGCTTTTGTCATACTCGATGAGGCCCAGAATACGACAGCCGAGCAGATGAAGATGTTTCTCACCCGGTTGGGGCTCGGCTCGAAGGCTGTAATAACCGGCGATATCACTCAGATAGACTTGCCGGACAACAAACCCTCCGGACTGGTGGAAGCGCTCGAGTTGCTCCGGGGAGTCCAGGGTATCCGCATGGTCTATTTCTCCAAACGCGATGTGGTCCGTCACCGGCTCGTTCAGGACATTATCGAAGCCTACGAGAAGGCTGAAAAGCGGACCCCACAAGTGAACAGAGAACCCGAAAGAAGCTGAATATGGAAAGGGAGAAGCGGGAACCGGAAAAGATCCGGATAAAGCCCAGACCCAGCCTGCTCAAGAGGCTGATTCCCTGCACTTTTGAAGAAGATGGTTGCCAGAGGCTGATTCTGCTCGCAGCCTTGAGCCTGATGATCGCCCTTCTGGTCAGCCCATCTTTCATGATCGATTTTTCGCCGTATAAACTGGGCGATATTGCCGACCAAAACATAAAGGCGAAGCGGGACTTCCTCGTCGAAGACGAAGGGGCGACGGCAAAAAGACGCGAGGAAGCGGTGCGCCAGGCGGCCCTGGCCTATGACCTGGACGAGAGGCTGTCGCCAAACATGACCGAGCGCATTGAAAATGCGTTCAAGTCCATGCGCGATTATCTCGCCAACCTCGAATCCGATGCCCTCCAGGCCCTTTCAAACCAACCGCTCATCGGTTCGCCTCTCCCGACCGAAAATTTCAACGCCCTGACGGCGCTCTCCAGTTCCGGCCAGCAATTCCTGAGAAAGAAGAAAGACTTTGAGGAGATCCTCGATTGCCGTATCAGCGCCGAGATATTCTCAAGCCTTCTGGAACGGCAATTCAGCCTGGAAATTCAGGAAAAAATCGAACAGCTCATCCGCAACGCCCTGGACCGCGGCATAGTCTCCAACAAGGCGTGGGGAAGGCTGGGCCAGGGGGAAACCCTGGTCATTCGCAAGGTGGGCACGGGCGAGGAAGCAGTCGTCCATCCCCCGTTCCCCTTTCCCGATCTGGACGAAGCGCGCAAGCTGATGATCATGCAGGCCCTTGAGGCGGGAAGAGACGTAAAGGAGATGATGCTGATAACCGCAGTCGTTTCCCAGCTCCTTCAGCCGAATATGACCTTCAATCTCAACGAAACCGAGAAGCGCCGGGAAGAGGCGTACTCCTCGGTCAAGCCCGCATTTCTCAAGATTGCCCGCAACGAAATGCTCGTGCGGGAAGGGCAGAAGATCGGCCCGGAAGAAATACTGAAACTCAAGTTTCATCACCGGGATGTTGCCGACAAGCACTGGTTTTTCGTCTTTCTGGCGCTTTTCGTCTTCAGCACCATCTGCATAAGCGTGGTCGTGCACGTCACCAAGGAACACCTCCCCACCATACGCATGGATATGCACGACTACCTGTTTTTCAGCATCCTTCTGGTCTTCATGCTCGTGCTCTCACGGATGGGGATCTGGGTCGGGGACCTGATCGGCGACACTTCGGGAATCCTTTCCACGAGGACCTTTGTCTGCGCGATTCCGCTGACGGCCGGCGCGATGATGGCATGCATCTTCTTCGGCGTGACGCTGTCGCTCATTTTCTCGCTGGTTTTCACGCTCTTTAGCGGGATGATCTTCGGCAAAGATTTCGCCATGTTTTTCTATTTCATGATCGGCTCGTTTGTGGCCGCTCACGGCGTCTCCGTATGCCGGAACCGAATGGTGCCGATCAAGGCCGGATTGCTTGTCGGGCTGACCAACGTCGTGCTGATAGTGATCAGTGCGTTCCTGCAGGATCAGTGGATGTTCCTGAAGGTGGTCACCTACGCCTTTTTCGGGTTTTCGGGAGGTATCTTCGCGGGCATCCTCGTAACGGGTCTCACTCCCCTTGCGGAAATGTGTTTCGGCTACACGACGGACATCAAGATGCTGGAGCTTGCCACCATGGACCAGCCGCTCCTTCAGCAGCTGATGGTGGACGCCCCGGGAACCTATCATCACAGCATAATCGTCGGCAGTATGGTCGAAGCCGCGGCAAAATCGATCGGGGCCAATTCGCTGCTTGCCAAGGTCGCCGCCTATTACCACGATATCGGGAAGGTGAGCAAGCCGCTCTACTTTATCGAAAACCAGTTCGAGTGCGAGAACCGTCACGAAAAGCTTGCTCCATCCATGAGCAGCCTCATTCTCATTTCTCATGTGAAAGACGGGATCGAACTGGCGAGAAAGCACCACCTGGGCAAGGAAATCATCAATATAATCAGCCAGCATCACGGAAAGAGCTTTATTTCCTTCTTCTACAACAAAGCGGTGGAAGCCCGCGAAAAGGCGCTCAGCAGCAAAACCACTCCGATACCCCCCATCAATGCCGACGATTACCGCTATCCCGGGCCGAAGCCCCAGACCAAGGAAGCTGGGCTTGTGATGCTTGCGGACGTGGTCGAAGCCGCCTGCAGGACCCTTACCGAGCCGACTCCGGCGCGAATCCAAGGGCTTGTGAACAGGCTGATAAACAACATTTTCAGTGACGGACAGCTTGACGAATGCGAACTCACCCTCAAGGACCTGCACCACATAGCCAAGCATTTCAACCAGATTCTGGCAACGATACACCACAAGAGGATCGATTATCCTGCCACCAACGGGAAGGGAAAGACGGATGCCCCTGATCCAGGTCAGCGTGAGCCAAAGCAGGATAAAGATAAAGCCGCGGCCAATCGAGAACGCGGCAAGACTGATCTTAAGCGCCTTGGGATACACTGAGTCGGAACTGAGCATTCTGATCGTCGACGACGAGGAAATGACCCGGCTGAACCGGGAGTACCGTCAAGTCGACCGTACAACCGACGTGCTCTCGTTTCCGATGCTCGAGGGCGAATTCGCAGACGTCGAACCGGATATGCTCGGGGATGTCGTCATCTCGGCCGAAACGGCGCATTCGATGAGCGAGCAGACGGGGTCCTCCCTGGATTCCATAGTTCATTTGCTGCTCATTCACGGTATTTTGCATCTTCTGGGCTTCGATCATGAAGAGGAGCCTTCCGAGGCCGTGGAGATGCGTGGGAAGACGGAGGAGTTGCTTGCCGTGCTCGGCCACGAGAAAGCCGAATTCGCTTGGTTTTTCGACACGGAATAGGATTTTTCGTAAACGGATTCCATAATTGACGGAGGGGGAAATTGGCTAGATTGGCAATAAATATAGACCATGTCGCCACGATCAGGCAGGCCCGGCTCGGATCGGAACCGGACCCGGTCACCGCGGCCGCGATTGCGGAACTCGCAGGCGCCCACGGAATTGTCACGCACCTGCGGGAAGACCGTCGCCATATACAGGACCGTGACGTGGCCGTTTTGCGCAAGACCATCAAGACGAAGATGAACCTGGAGATGGCCGCGACGAAGGAGATGATCGAAATCGCCCAGAAGACCAAGCCCGACATGGTGACCCTGGTTCCGGAAAAGCGCCAGGAACTGACGACCGAGGGCGGTCTGGACGTGGTGCTCTTCGAGGATTCTCTGAAAGGCGCCATCGAGGCCATGCACGAGAGCGGCATAGCGGTAAGCCTCTTTATCAACCCGGATCCCAAGCACATTAAAGTCGCCCACAGGCTCGAAGCCGAATACGTCGAACTCCACACCGGCCAGTTCGCCGAAGCGGGTTCGTTCGACCGCCGGCAGGAGGAATACGAACGGCTGGTGACGGGCGCACGGCTTGCGCAAAAACTTGGCCTGGGGGTGCATGCGGGACACGGCGTGGACTATCAGAATATCTACTGGCTGCGCAACATCACCGAGGTCGAAGAGTTCAGCATCGGCCATTCGGTCATAGCCCGCGCGGTTCTC
>JAJFVB010000195.1 GCA_021372055.1 Desulfobacteraceae bacterium
AATCGGCGGCGCACTCGACTGCGGCGAGAATCCGTTCGCGCTCTTTGCGGCTTGCGACGATGAGGTCGTCGGCGGCAGTGTGTTCGGACCGGGGCAGGGCAATGTTGTAGCGTTCGGCGAGGAATTTTGCGGCTTCCGCGAATGGAAGATTCTGGTGCTCCATCACGAAACGGAGCACATCGCCCCCCTTCCCGCAGCCAAAGCAATAGTAGAGCTGGTTTTCCGCATCCACCTGGAAAGAAGGGGTCTTCTCCTGGTGGAACGGGCATAATCCTACATGTCGCTTCCCGGAACGGCGCAACGGGACCACCCGGCCGATTACTTCAACAATATCCACTGCCTGTTTGACAAGAGCGGCGATACCGGAAACAGTCACCTCAGCCAGCCTGCCTGGAGACAAAGAAAAGGGTTAAAAACCGTCATTGGATAAACCATAAATTTGTAGCCCCTGGTCTATTCCAAATCAAGTGCTTTGTCGCTTTTTTCGGAGACCGTATTTGGAGCGGCCGAGAGGACCTCAGCCGCCGAGCTTTCGCCGCACAAGATCGTTTACCGTTTTGCCGTCGGCCCGTCCCGCAATTTTGGGCATGAGGATCTTCATCACCTTGCCCATTTCCTTCGGCGAACTCGCCCCGGCTTCGGCTACGGAATCGGCCACGATTTTTTCCAGTTCTCCGGCGGAAAGCTGTTCGGGAAGAAAGCCCTGGAGGATAAGAATCTCGCTTTCCTCTTTCGTGGCAAGATCCTCGCGCCCCCCGGTCCTGTACTGCCCGGCCGAATCGCGCCTCTGCTTGATGAGCGTGGCGATAACCTGCTGTGTCTCCGCTTCGGACGGAGCGCGCTTGATCTCTTTTTCCTTCAGCTTGAGAGCGGTAAGGAGCATGCGAAGCGCATCCCGCTTCACTTCGCTCTTTTCCCGCATGGCCTCTTTAAGTGCCGTTTCGATTCTTTGCTGCAGTTCCATGTCGGACCTCACCCGTATCGTGCACTACTTGCCGAAAAAAAGCCTTCCGGCACCATTTGTCCGGGTCCGCGCCGCTCATTGCGGCGCTTTCGCCAGCCTGGCCCGCGTGATTGCCTCCCGCAGGTCGAGCGTTCCCTCATAGATGGCCCTGCCCGTAATCACGCCCATGAGCCCAAGCGGCACCAGAGGAAGGAGGCTCTCCACGTCGTCCATGCTGGAAACCCCGCCGGATGCGATCACCGGAACTCCGGTTTCTTCCATGAGCCTCCGGGTGGCTTCGATGTTCACGCCCGTCCGCATCCCGTCCCGGTGGATGTCGGTATAGATGACCGCGGCAAGCGGAAGGCCGCCGAAGCTGCGCACCAGGGACACGGCGTCCGTCCGGGTGGACTCTTTCCAGCCTTCGACCGCGACGAGGCCGTCACGGGCATCGAGCCCCAGGGCAATCCTGCCGGGATACGCCCCGCATGCCTGCGTCACAAGCTCGGGCTGCCTCAGTGCTACGGTCCCGAGGATAACTCGCGCAACCCCTCCGGAAAGATAGGCTTCGGCATTTTCGAGCGTGCGGATGCCGCCTCCGACCTGGACCGGAATGGACACGGTCCGCGCGATGTCCAGGATGACGCCGTTATTGACCGGGGCTTTCGAAAACGCTCCGTCCAAATCCACCAGGTGAAGCCATTCGGCCCCCTGGGCTTCCCAATGCCTTGCGACCGCCACAGGGTCCTGTCCGTAAACGGTCGCCCGGTCGGGGTCGCCCTGCATCAGCCGGACGCAGACTCCGCCTTTCAAATCGATTGCCGGAAATATTATCATGGTCGCACCTGGAACCCTCCGGTTCGGGCTTTTTTTAGAGATCCTGGACGGGCTCGAGAAGCTTTCGTAGAAATTCCGGAGGCTTCTGCACCTTCTTTGCGTTGTTCATGCAGACGTGCAGCGTGTAGCCTTCCGTCAGAAGCTCCTCGCCGCGGAAAATCCTGTAGTCGAAACGCAACCGCGCGCCCGCAAACCTGAAAGCCGCCCTGATTGTGAGCGTGTCGTCGTAGAAAGCGGGTTTTTTGTACGAGCAATGCGCCTCGACCACGGGGAGGTAGAGGCCGCTGCTCTCCAGTTCCCGGTAGCTCGTCCCCGTTTGCCGGAACCATTCCGAGCGCCCGATTTCAAACCACTTCAGGTAGTTCCCGTAATAGGCGAACCCCATTGCGTCCGTATCGCCGTAAATGACCCGTATTTGAGCCTGTGAAGCCACGCTAGTCGTTCCTCTTGCAACATCCGGGCATGGCCTGCTTCCCCATGAAAGTCCGGAAAAGCTCCTCGCCCGAATTCAACCGCCATTCCTTTTCAAGCGCCTCGCGCTCGCAGTATTTCGATCCCGTTCCCGAAACCTGCCCGGAACCGCTGCCGGCCAGCAGAAAGGGAACCGGGTTCGAAGAATGCGTGCGCTTCGCTATGGGAGTATAATGATCCGTGACGACGAGAACACGCCAGTCGGGATATTTATCCAGTCCCCGGAGAACCGGGCCGATTATCCGGGCGTCGAAATTGGCTATGGCTTTCAGCTTCTTTTCCAGGCTCCCTTCGTGAGAAGCTTCATCGGGAGCTTCGAGGTGCAGGAAAACGAAATCGCCCGAGGCAAGCGCGGCAATGGCGGCGGCGACCTTGCCCTCGTAGTTCGTATCGAGGTATCCCGTCGCTCCGGGAACGTCCACGGCCACAAGTCCCGCGTAGACGCCGATCCCCTTGAGCAGATCGACAGCCGAGATCATCACCCCGGAAATGCCGTACGTCTCCTGCAGCCTCGGCATCGAGGGCGCTCTGCCCTGCCCCCAGGGCCAGACCGCATTGGCGGGCAGCTTGCCGGCGGCCGTCCGCGACCGGTTGATGGGATGGTCCCTCAAGACTTCGGCGGCGGCATCGACAAAGGACTGAAGTTCGGGCACTTCCGAAAGGAAATAATAGGGCTCCGTCGCCTGGCCGATGATGTCGTGCGGAGGCGTTGTGCGAAGTCCGTCCTTTCCGCCCTTCCAGACGAGCAGGTGGCGGTAGCTCACGCCGGGGTAGAGCATCAGCGAAGTGCCGGAAACCGTCTCCTGTAGCGCCGCAATCAGCCCGTGCGCCTCTTCGGTCGTGATGTGTCCGGCCGAGTAGTCGCCCATGACAACGCTTCCGTCGGCGGCCCGGCCGAGGTTTACCAGGTTGCACCGGAAGGCGATCTCGTCCGGAGCGAGCCGAACGTTCATGCTTGCCGCTTCCAGCGGTCCCCTTCCCGTGTGATAAACGGCGGGGTCGTAGCCGAGAAGGCTCATGTTCGCCACGTCGCTTCCGGGCGGCATCCCCGCCGGAATCGTCTGCACCGTGCCCATCCGGCCGGTCCGGACGAGTTGGTCCAGGTTCGGCGTTTCGGCCGCTTCCAGGGGAGTGCGTCCGCCCAGCTCATCCAGCGGATAGTCTCCCATACCGTCCCCAACAAGAATTACGAATTTTTCCTTCATCAACCTTCAGCCTGAGAATGTGATCGTTCGCACCCGGCAAGCCTAGCGACCGGGCCAACAAACGGTGAAATAGCGCGGGGGATTCCCCTGTGCCGCCATTTTTTTCGCGGCATCCGCTCACGCCCCGGAGACGGACCTCTAAGGCCTGCCCGCGGGCGTGGCGAAAATCATCCATGCGCCCTCAATTTCCGGAAATCAACGCGCACTTTTTTCGATGCGTATCAGGGACGTCTTGCCGATGACCACGTCGAGGTTGTCTATTTCATCCAGAGCCTTGCGGACATTGCTCTCCAGCGCCTCATGGGTGATCATGAGAAGCGGCACGGATTCCTGCGCATGACGGCCTTTCTGGATCACCGCGTTAATGCTTATCTGGTGCTTGCCGAGAATTCCGGAGATCTTCGAGAGAACACCCGGCCTGTCCAGGGCCGCAAAGCGGAAATAGTAGCAGGTGGAAACATCGGAGATCGGCTTGATCTTGATGTCGTTCAGCTTGTCGAACTGGAACGCCAGAGGCGGGATTCTTCCCGGGGTGTGGTTCAGGATGTCCCTTGCAACGTCGATCGCGTCGCTCACGACGGCGCTTCCGGTCGGCATCATTCCCGCGCCCATGCCGTAGAGCATTATGTCTCCGACCGCATTGCCTTCGATGTGGACCGCGTTGTAGGCGCCCTTCACGCTTGCGAGCACATGGTTGCGGGGAATGAGAGTCGGGTGCACCCGCATCTCCAACCGCTCGTTGATCCGCGCGATGGCCAGCAACTTCAACTGATAGCCGAATTCCTCCGCGTACTGAATGTCGAGCGCATCGATCCCGGTGATGCCTTCTATGTAAACATGGTCGAGCTGTATCGGCGTACCGAAGGAAATCGCGCTCGCGATGGCGAGCTTGTGGGCCGTGTCGATGCCTTCGATGTCCAGGGTAGGATCGGCTTCGGCGTAGCCCAGGTCCTGCGCTTCTTTCAGGGCATCCCGGAAGGAAAGCCCCGCCTCGCTCATCCGGGTCAGGATGTAGTTGGCCGTGCCGTTCAGAATCCCGAAAATCGTCTGAATGCGGTTTGAGGCCAGACCTTCGCGCAAAGACTTGATAAGGGGAATCCCACCGGCCACGGACGCTTCGAAACCGATCGAAAGGCCGCGCTCCCGCGCAAGCCCGAAGAGTTCGTTGCCGTCGTGGGCGAGCAATGCCTTGTTGGCGGTGACCACATGCTTTCCGGCCTCAAGCGATTTACGGATTACGGTCTTGGCGAACCCGAGCCCGCCAACGAGTTCGATCACGATCTGGATATCGGGGTCCTCGATGATGTCATCGGCGCGGGTCGTCAGCATCGAGCGCGGTACGGAAACAGGCCTTTCGCGTTCCAGATCCAGGTCGGCAATCCGCTTGAGCTCGAGAGGAACCCCCAGGCGGCTTTCAATTGCTCCGGCATTTTCGAGCATGACGCGCACAACGCCGCTCCCAACCGTACCCCAGCCAACAAGTCCAACTCCGATTCTTTGCATCACATCCTCTATATCTTCGCATTTGACGCACGACGGCGCAGAGCCGCCTCAACCCCGCCCGCGCTCGTGGCGGCCAAAAAACCGGGCACGGGAGCACTGCCTTTACCCGCTCTGTCAACTCGATCTGCTTGGGTGCCGTCCCGGGGCAGGTTTGACGACGCTTCTACTGCGCGCTCACCTTTTTCTGGGGAGCGAGGGTCTTCTGGAGCGCGCGCCGGAGCCCTCTGATGGCCTGCTTGGTCCGCATCTCGTTTTCGACAAGCGCGAACCGCACAAAATCGTCCCCGTATTCACCGAAGCCCAATCCGGGCGAAACCGCGACTTTGGCCTCTTCGATGAGGTATTTCGAAAACTTCACGGACCCCATCCAGCGGAAGGGTTCCGGGATCTGCGCCCAGACGAACATGGTTCCCTTGGGTTTTTCCGTGGTCCAGCCGATACGGTTGAGACCGTCACAGAGAATGTCGCGCCTGCTTTGGTAAACCGAGACGATCTCGTCCACGCACGACTGATCGCTTTTCAGAGCGACCGTTGCGGCGATCTGAATGGGCTGGAACACGCCGTAGTCGAGATAGCTCTTGATCCGCGTCAGAGCGGCCACCATCTCGGGATTTCCCACGCAGAAGCCGACTCGCCACCCCGCCATACTGTAGCTCTTGGACATGGAGAAAAACTCGACGCCCACTTCCTTTGCGCCCGGCACCTGGAGAAAGCTCGGGGCCTTGTAGCCGTCGAAGACAAGATCTGCGTAGGCGAGATCGTGGATCACCATGATCTGGTTTTCCCGCGCGAAATCGACGATTTTATAGAAGAAATCCAGATCGACCACCGTCGTCGTGGGGTTATGCGGAAAAGAAATGATCAGCAGCTTGGGCCTGGGCCACGTCTGCTTGACCGCGATCTGCAGATCTTCGAGGAAATTCCGGTGCGGACCGATCGGAATGGACCGAACATCCCCCCCCGCGATTATGGCCGAGTAAGGATGTATCGGGTAGGTGGGGTTTGGCGCGAAAACGACGTCTCCCGGGCTGACGAGGACCAGCGCCAGATGGGAAAGTCCCTCCTTCGCTCCGATGGTCACCACGGTTTCCCGTTCGGGATCGATATCGACGTCGTATTTTCGCTTGTACCATTCCCCCACCGCCTCGCGCAACCGGGTGATCCCGCGCGATGCCGAGTAGCGGTGGTTGTGTTTCTTGCGCGCTGCTTCGACGAGCTTGTCTATGATATGCTTGGGCGCGGGCAGGTCCGGATTTCCCATACCCAGATCGATAATGTCCTCTCCGGCCCACCGCTTTTCCATTTTGAGCGCGTTCACTTCAGCGAAAACATAAGGCGGCAGCCGGTGCATCCGGCTCCGTTCGGCGATGTTGAAACTCATTTTTCTCTCCATCAATGGCTGATTAATTGATGAACAATAATATTTCGGCTCCCGAAATGTCAAAGATTTTCGCCATAAAAGCGAATCCTGCACGGCGGCCTCCGGGCCGAAGATCAATACGTCATCATAACGCAGAAAGGAAGGGGATTTTTCCGCAAAGCCCAAACTGTTCTAATTATAGTACATCGGGACATGCGCGGGACTTGCGGGCTCGGGATCGGCGCCACCGATTCGTCATCTGTTGTTCGAAAGGAAAACCCCCGGATCGGGTTCCCTTCGGGCAGCCGAATGGCCCGAAATAGAACATTCGTGTGAAATCAAAAGCTTAAAAGCTTGTATTGATCGCGATCGTTCTGTAAATATAGCCGAAACTATCATTCCTTTTAATGCCGGACGGGAAAACAAACCCATGAAACAGGTGATATTGGGCACTGCCGGTCACATCGACCACGGAAAAACCTCACTGATTCGCGCTCTTACGGGGATCGACACGGACCGCCTCAAGGAGGAGAAACTCCGAGGCATAACGATCGAGCTCGGTTTCGCGCACATGGACCTCGCCGGCGGAGAACGCCTTGGTATCGTGGACGTGCCTGGGCACGAGAAGTTCGTGAAGCACATGGTCGCCGGGGCCACCGGAATCGACCTCGTGGCGCTGGTGATTGCGGCCGACGAAGGCATCATGCCGCAAACGCGGGAGCACATGGAAATCTGTGAACTCCTGCGGGTAAAAAAAGGGTTGGTGGTGCTCACGAAAACCGATCTCGTCGACGACCCGGACTGGCTCGAAATGGTGCGCGAGGACATAATTGCCTTCCTCAAGGGCACTTTCCTGGAAGGGTGCGAGATAATGCCCGTTTCGGCAGCGACGGGCGAAGGACTCGACGATCTAAAGAAATCCCTTGCGCGTTTGTTTGCCGAAATCGAGCCGAGAAGCTCCGACGGACCGTTCCGGCTCCCGGTCGACCGCGTCTTTTCGATGCGCGGCTTCGGCACGGTCATAACGGGCACGAGCATTTCGGGGCGGCTCCAGGTGGGCGACCCCATCGTCATCTACCCTTCGGAACTGAAAAGCAAAGTACGCGGCCTCCAGGTGCACGGCGGAGACGTGGCCGAAGTGCTCCCCGGCCAAAGAACGGCGGTGAACCTGCAGGGCATGGAGCGCGCGCTCATTCAGCGCGGGGACGTGCTCGCCTCGGCCGGAGCGCTCGTGTCATCCTCGATGATCGATATCGAACTCGAACTGCTCAAGAGCGCTCCAAGACCCCTCAAGCACAGGGCCAAGATCCGGTTTCACAGCGGGACGGCGGAACACCTCTCCACGATCATCCTGCTCGACCGGGAAGAACTCAAGGCGGGCGAGCGCACCTTCGCCCAAGTCAGGCTCGACCAGCCCACGGCGGTGCTTCGGGGGGATCGCTTCGTGCTCCGCTCCTATTCTCCCGTGCAGACGATCGGAGGCGGAACGGTCCTCCATCCCCTGCCCCGCAAGCACAAGGGATCGGCCAAACGGGAAGCCGCGAAAGCCCTGGAAGTCCTCTTCAACAGCACGGACTCGGACATAATCCTCTGGCATCTTCGCGATGCCGGTTGGGCCGGCCTGAGCGAGAGCGAGTTACGCATCCGGGCGAACGTGCCGCAGAAGTTTCTCGAAAGAACCCTTCAGCAGTTCACCAGCACCCGAAAGGCCGTCATTTTCGACAAAGAGAACCGGAGACTGATCCACCCCGATGCCCTGGAGGAGATCAAGACATCCATAGTGGAGATCCTGGCGGACTATCACGGCCGTTTCCCCCTCAAGGCGGGCATGCCGAAGGAGGAAATTCCGGCCCTGCTGGCCAAAACCCTGGACGGAAAACTCTATAATTTCGTCTTGCGGCAACTCGCCGAAGCCGACCAGGTCGCGCAGGAAATGGAAGTGGTGCGGCTTGCCTCCCACAAGGTCGCGCTTACCAAAGACGAGGAAGTGATCCGGGAGAAGATCGAAAGGCTGTTCAAGGAGTCCGGCCTTCAGCCGCCTTTTTTCAAGGACATAGCCGCCAAGCTGCCCGGCACCCCGAAACAGCATCAGGAAGTGCTCGAATGGATGCTGGGCAAGGGCGTCCTCGTAAAGACCAAGGAGGAAATCTACTTCCACGCATCGAGTACGGCCGAGCTGCAGGGGCGCCTCGTCGCGTGGCTCAAGGAACACGGGGAGATATCGACCACCCAGTTCAAGGAAATGACGCAGGCGAGCAGAAAATACACCATCCCGCTGCTCGAATACTTCGATGCTCAGAAGGTGACTATCCGCGTCGGAGAGGTGAGAAAGCTCAGGGGCGCCTGATGTTGCGGTCGCAGGTCCCGCGACGCCTCAGGAAAGGGCCTGCTTCGGGATCGAAAGAAAGAATGTCTTGCCCTCGGCAACCGGTTCGACCCAGACCCGCCCACCGTGCCTTTCCGCGATTTCCTTGACGATGGCAAGACCGAGCCCGGATCCCGAAGTGCCGTTCGAGGATTCGCATCTCTGGAAGACATCGAAAATTCTGCCGATGTCCTCCGCGCCCAGACTCCCTCCATCGTCGGTAACGGACAAAATGTGGGAACCGGCCGTTTCGGTGCAGTCGAGGCTGATTTTCCGCAATCGGCATCCACCGTATTTCAGGGCGTTATCGACGAAATTGCGCAACGCCCGCAGGATGCTGGTCCGGTCCGCCCGGATTTCACAGGCGGACTGGGGCCCGTCCCATTCCACGCCTTCCGCGCGCAAGCGCTCGGCGAACTCTTCGCGCACTTCCGCGAAGAGTCCCTCCGTGTCCACTTTCCGGAACGTCAGGGGAGCTTCCTTGGCGACGATGTAATCGTTTATTTCCTGAATCAGTTCGGCAACATGCTCGGTTGCTTTCAGAATCTGCCCGCAGTAGGCCCTTCCGCGTTCGTCGAGAATGTCATGGTACTTTTCGTTCAGCAGTCTGGTGAGCCCGTAAATTCCGACCGAAGGACTCTTGAGGTCATGTATCACCGAGTAGGCGAAAAACTTGAATTTCTCGGCGCTCTCCTTTACCGACTGCTCCGCCTTCCCGCGCTCCAGGATCTCCTTTTTGAGATGCTCGTTGGTTTCGGTCAAGGCTCTCGTACGGCTCTCGACGAGTTCCTCGAGATGCGTCTGGTAAGCCTTCAGCCCCTCTTCGGCCATCTTGCGCTTCGTCACATCCCGGATGTAAGCCAGAAAGTAGACGGGATCACCGGCGGAGTCGGTGACGGTGGAATAATTCAGGTATACCCAGATGAGCCTGCCGTCTTTTGTGATGCAGCGTTTTTCCAGATCGATCGATTTAATTGTTCCGCGAATCAGGTCCCCGCAAAGCCGTCTCTCCATTTCGCAGTCGTCCGGGTAGGTGATTTCCTCGAACTTGCGGTCCTGCATTTCGTCTTCGGAGTATCCGAAAAGATCGCACAGCCGGGCGGGAACTTTGAGCCAGCAACCGTCGAGGCCAAGGTGAGCGACCATGGTGAGAGAGAAAGCCTGCGCCTGGGCAAGCCGCTCCCGGCTTTCCCTCAGCGCGGCCTCGGCTATTTTGCGCTCGGTGATGTCGCGTACTATGACCGATGCGCCGGTCACCTTGCCTGCGGCGTTCGACACGGGAGAAGCGGTTACGGAGACATGAATGATCCGGCCATCCTTGCGGATGCGGGCGGTCACGTGGCGTTCCACCCGCTCGCCGCGCGCCACTCTGGCCAGCCCCTGCGCAACATCATCGGGCCTGTCCGGGGGGACAAGCGTGGAAAGGGGTTTTCCGATCATCTCCGAAGCGCTGTAGCCGTACATCTTTGCGGCGCCGTTATTCCAGGCCAGCACGACGCCGCCCAGCGTGCATCCGATGATGGCGTCATCGGATGCGGCGGCAATGGAGGTCAGCAGAGTGCTGCTTTCCAGATACTTGCAGAGCAGGAAAGCGGCGAGGCTCACAATAGCCGTCACGAATATATTCGTGTTGATATGGGATTGCCAGAGGGTCATCTCGGGCGTGAAGAAATGCTTTAACCACTGATAGAAGAACATGCCCAAAAGAGTGGCAGCGGGCACAACCACAAACGGGATCAATCCGAACCGGTAAGCACGTGGCACCATAAAACCTTCTCGAGAATAAGTGCACGAAGGATAGGGACTCTCTAATTATTTCTGGATCACGTTAAGCAATGGGGTTGAATTACCAGAATTGAAGCGGAAAGTGAAGAAAATTCAGGAGTAATTATTTAGCATGATGAGTTCCTGGGGGCGTGTGCAAAATCAAAAACTGGTGCGCCGAAAAAACTGCAAGCCGATCGGCACAAAATGGCCGGAGGGTTCACGCCACAGTTCACAAACTCCACGGGAAAACCGGGCTGACCGCACCACGAAACCTGCGAAACGGCTCGTCTGAAGGCTCTGTTGCAAATCTTTCATGAATTTGCTTCCACTCCATTTATTTGTTCAAGTCGCGGGCCGGTAATGCCGTTCTTTATAGCAACCCCTCAAGTGTTTTAATTATCCCTCTCCAGAACCCGGGCCGCCCCGCCCGGGTTCACTGTTTTCAAGACCGGCGGTTGTCGGCCAACGGCCGCAACCGTAGCGCCAAAATGAGCCGCGCAGCGGCGTGGGGGGAGGGTTCCCCACGCGTTTCAAAAGCATTCTTTGGACAATGCCGGTCGGCAGGCGGATGGAAAAGGCAGCCCCCCCAATGGTTCGAAGGACTGCCCCGGTTTGACCTCGCATGGTTTGCCGCTCCTGCGGATGGAACGGCAAGGCGCTACTTGTCCTTGGCTTTCGCCGTATCTATGCCGGTTCGCTTCAGGTAGACGCGAATTGATTCAAAAGCACCGTCCGGCGCAGCTATGAGGTGCTCTTCAATCCTCTGCCCGCCGAGGTAGTCGCTCAGGTGGAACTCTCTTCCGTCCAGGCGGTGTATCTTGCCCCCGGCCGCCATGAGGATGATCTGCGCGGCCGCAAGGTCCCGGTAGGAAACATTTGCAAGGAGCGCCGCGACCGCCCGCCCTCTCACGACGTAGGAAATGTGCGCGGCGGTCGATCCAAGGTTTCTGATCTTCCCGGGAAAACTCGATTCGTAGTGGTTGTGAAAACGCGAATAGGTCAGCAGCACGGAGTCGTTGCTGATCTCTCCCGTGTCCGGGATGCGGACTTTCCTGTCGCCCCAGTACGCTTCCCGGCCCGCCACGGCATAGAAGAGGTCCCCGGTCACGGGCATGTAGGTGACGCCGAAGACGGGCCAGAAGTTTTCCAGGAGGGCCAGCGAGATGCCCCAGATGGGGATTCCGGCCTGAAAGTTTGCGACTCCGTCGAGAGGATCGTATATCCAGAGGTAGCGCTTCTCGCCGTGGACGTAATCCTCGGCCGGAAGTTGCTCCCCGAAAATGGCATGACCCGGGAAAACGGAATTGAGCCGGTCCTTGAACAGCCCCACCTGCGTGAGTTCCGCCTCGGTTATGAGCGCCTCGTCGAACTTCATTCGGGGATCGCCCTTCCCGTACAGCACGAGGGCCTTCTCCCCGGCACTCGTGACCGCCTCCTTCGCGAACTGCAGTAGCACGTCTATACCCGGACTTTCCCATTCCGCCATTTTCTTTCTCCTCATTCATGGGGGATTGCTCATGGATCCAGACGATTCGCCATTTGCGCGGCGAATCCATTAAGAGCAAGATACAGAATTTTTTCATCATAATCATTATTTTCTTTTGAAATGCGCACCCGATTACAATACTCTGAAATCAGTACGCCGAGTCCGGCGCCGCCGCCGGATACCCATTATGCTTTCTACAGCGAAGGAACAGAGCCTGACCGCTCCGATCATCACGTTTCTCACGGATTTCGGTCTGAGCGACGGTTATGTCGCGAGTGCAAAGGGGATAATCCTCGGGATTTGCCCCGAGGCGACACTCGTTGACATTTCCCATCTCATTGGCGCGCAGCAGGT
>JAJFVB010000302.1 GCA_021372055.1 Desulfobacteraceae bacterium
CAGAAGATATCGGCGAGGAATAAGACGGCGGCAACCGTGAGCTATCCGGACGTTCCAACCTGGGTTACCACGGGTGCCTACTACGACTCGGCGGATCTCACGGGCATCGTTCAGGAAATCGTCGACCGCACCGGGTGGACCGCGGGAAACGCCATGGTTGTCATCGCCCAGGGCGGCACTTCCACCGGCAGGGTCATCTGGGCCAAGGAAGGGTATGTCAACAAGCCCACGAAGCTGACGATATCCTACGTAGCAGAATAACTGCGTTCCATGTGACGCTTTTCCGGGACTCCAAGGAGCGGGGGAACCATTCCCCCGCTCCTCCCGAAATGAGCCGCGTAGCGGCGTGGGGGGCTCAACTCCTCACGCTTTTCAAAAGCATTCCCTAGTTACCGACGCTGAGCACCGATACGGCGGCTTCCGCACGGCTCTTTCGCCATTGGTAGGCCAGGCCCGCCGCCAACATGCCGATGCCGATGATGTCGGTCAGTGTCCCCGGATCGATCAACATGAGGCCCGCAAAGAGGAACCAGGCGCGCTCATGGAGCTTCATACCCGTCAGGCAGTAGCCTATCATCGCTATTCCCACCCCCGTCATCCCGATACATGCGGTAAGAAGGGTCTGGACCATTCCCCAGGCGGACACATTGATCAGGAGCATTGTCGGGTTATACACGAAGATATACGGAACCAGGAACGCTCCAATTGCAAGCTTTGTAGCGATAAATCCCGTTTTCATCGGGTCCGCCCCCGCTATGCCCGCACCGGCAAAAGCGGCAAGAGCAACGGGCGGAGTGAGGTCGGCGATGATGCCAAAATAGAAGACGAAAAGGTGGGCCGCCAGCGGGTGCACATTCAACATGATCAGTGCGGGGGCGGCAATCGTCGACGTGATGATGTAGTTGGCCGTTGTCGGCGCACCCATGCCCAGAATGAGCGAGGTTATCATGGTGAAGAAGAGCGTCAGCAGGAGATTTCCCGCCGCAAGATCGACCAGCCCATTGGCAAGTTTCAACCCGAGCCCGGTAAGGGTGACCACCCCGACGATTATGCCGGCCGTGGCGCAGGCGACGACCACGCCCAGGGCGTTTCGCGCGCCGTAGTCAAGGCAGTCGATGATCTGGCGCAGACTCATCCTGGTGGATTTCCTTACGGCCGATGCGGCAACACAAACCACCATCGCCATCAGCGCGGCATAAAGCGGCGTGAAGCCGTGCATGAGGAAACCGATTATGACAATAAGCGGAAGGAAAAGGTGCCCGCGGTCCGCCATTACGGCCCAGAAATTCGGGAGTTCGGCGCGGCTCATACCGCGAAGCTTGCACCTCTTGGCCTCGAAGTGGACTTCGATAAAGATGCCGAAAAAATAAAGGCAGGCGGGAATCGCTGCCGCCTTTGCAATTTCCAGGTAGGGCATGTTGAGAAATTCCGCCATGATGAACGCAGCAGCCCCCATTACCGGAGGCATGATCTGGCCGCCGGTGGAGGCCGACGCTTCGACAGCCGCGGCGAATTCGGGCCGGTACCCGAGCTTTTTCATCATGGGGATCGTGAAGGCTCCGGATTGCACCGTATTGGCGACCGAACTGCCGGAAACCGTTCCTTCGAGCGCGCTGGTGATGACGGCGACCTTGGCGGGGCCGCCCGAGGCCCATCCGGCGATCGCGTTAGCCACATCGATAAAAAGCTGCCCGAGGCCCGAACGTTCCCCGAAGGCCCCGAACAAGATGAAGAGAAATATGAATGAAGCCGAGACCCCCAGGGGAATGCCCAGGATGCCTTCGGTCGTAAGATACATGTGAGAGGCTATGCGCTGGAGCGAATAGCCGCGGTGGTTCATAAATCCGGGGAAATAGGCCCCGAAATAGGCGTAAATGAGGAAAAATGAAGCAATTATTACGATGGGAATGCCAACAACCCGCCTGGCGGCTTCCAGGGTCAGAAGGATGCCGAATCCGGCAAAAATGTAGTCGACCGTAGCATAATCTCCGCCCGATTCCATGATGCGAGTATAATTGAGCATCATGTACAGTCCGACGAAACCGGCGAACGCGGCAAGCAGGTAGTTGTGCCATACGAGCCGGTTGGAGGTGTCGGAGGCGCGTGACGGAAAAAGCAGGTAAACCAGAACAAACGCAAATGCGAGGTGAATCGAGCGCTGCAACTGGGCCGGCAAAAGTCCGAAAGCCGCCGTATACAACTGAAACACGGAAAAGCCGACGGCGATCAGGTACACTATCAGCCACGGAGTTCCTACCAGCTTCCGCGCCGTGGATTCCTTGTCTACTTTTCTCAAAACCTCATCGACCAGCTCCTGCGAAATTACATCAGGCTCCTGACCGGTCGCGGAAGGAGGGCTTTCCCCGGTCCCATTCTTTTTTATTTCATCCATATGCATCCGTCTCCTGCTGCTTTGAAGATCGATGACCTCCGAACACGAAAAACCAGGGGGCGCCCGGGTTCGGCCAAACCGTCGAGACGATATGTCTCCCCCTTCAGGCCCAGAGTGTGTTCGGCAACACGCCCGACTCGAACGATTATTTCGGGTACTGCGCGATTCACAGTCCACTCGAGGCGACTGTCGGGGAGCACCCTCAACGTTCCCTCCTCCGTTGATGCCTCCGGCATTCCCGCGCCGAAGGCGTCAAAGCAGGACTTAACGATTACAAGGTGATCTCCCTCCGCCCGGAGGGTGTCACAAACCGGTCTTTTGTTCACTGAATGGATAAAGGAGAGAGTAAATTCCTCTCCCCTTTTCATGGAGGCGCATAATCTTACACTACCGGCATCGCTTTCGGCAACCTGCAGGACGCTGATCCATGGGCCGAAAAGCACTACCGCCAGTCCCGCCAGGCATGAAGCCAAGATACCGATCCGGAGTCGCATGGTTTTTCCAGGGACGGGGGCCTTTCCCGCCGATACAGGAAGGCCCTCTGCCCGGTTTTCCTATTTCATTATGCCTTTTTCCTTGAAGTACTTTTCCGCTCCCGGATGGAAGGGGATGGAAACGCCTTTAGCGGCATTCTGCAGATTGAGTTCCTTGCCCTTGGCATGGGCTGTCGCCAGTTCGGCCTGATTTTCGAACAGAGCTTTTGTCAGCTTATAGACAATGTCATCCTTGATTTCCGAGTTTACGATGAGAACCGCATTAACAGCCATCGTGTTTACATCTTCCGTCTGGCCCTTGTAGGTGCCCTTGGGAATCTTTGCTTCCGACAGGAACGGATATTTTGCGGCAAGTTTCTTTGCGACATCACCCGATATATTGACTATGCGGACTTCCTGCACCGAACCGATATCCATGATGGCCGCATTCGGTATACCCGCGGTTACGAGAAAAGCGTCGATGTGCTTATCCTTGAACTGTTCGGCGCTTTCGGCAAAGGAGAGGTACTGGGCGTTTACATCGGCCTTGGCAAGTCCGTAAGCATCGCACAGTTGCCGGAAGTTAGCCTCGGTGCCGCTCCCGGGAGCGCCGACTCCAACCTTTTTGCCCTTCAGGTCCGCAAAAGTCTTTACGGGACTATCGGCCCGCACCACGACCTGAATGATTTCCGGATAGAGCACGGCAATTGCCTTCATATTGGTGAGCTTTTCCTTGAAAGGTGCCTGTGCCTTATAGGCGAAGTCCAAGGTATCGCTTTGCACCATCGCAAGTTCGGCTTCCTTCTTGTTGACCAAGCGGACATTTTCCGCCGATGCGCCTGTTGTCTGAGCGGTTACGTTCATGCCGGGTATCTTGGAGTTCCAGATTTTTGCTATGGCCCCGCCGAAGGGATAATAAGTCCCGGCGGTCCCCCCCGTTGCAAGAACAAGTTTCGTATCCTGTGCCTGAACTGTTGTGAAGGCGGCCAAAAACGCCAAAGCCACGACGGAGACCACGAGCAGCTTCTTCATAATTTCTCCTTCTCTGGATGTTTACACCTGTGCAGCACCCGCACGACACTTGTTGAGCGAGCATACTAAAGTAGGTAACCAGCCGTGTCAACGAAGCTCGATTGCACAAACATCCCGCCTGTGCATATTACATTGACACAGTCATCCCCCGAAGTGTATGAGTTCAAATCGGACCCATTTCCCGGTTGTAGCTGTTTGGACATGGCCGTTATCCCGTATCGGATGGCGGTATTTCAGCAAACGAAAGCGAGCGGACGAAAAATGAACGGAAAAATCAGAATAATCCAATACGGTTTAGGGCCCATCGGCATCGAGATGGTAAAATATCTCGCGGAGAGGCCGGCTTTTGAAATTGTTGGAGCCGTGGATATCAGTCCCGATAAAATCGGTCGAAATTTGAAGGAATTGACCGGCCTGGAACTACCCCTCAATGTCGAAGTGAGCGGCAATGGGGCGGAGGTCTTAAAAAAGGTCAAGGCCGATGCCGTGGTGCTGACCACCTCTTCTATCCTGGAGCGCATCACTCCCGATATTATTCAGATTGTTTCCGCGGGCGTGAACGTGGTTTCGAGCTGCGAGGAGCTGATGTACCCCTGGCTTACCCGGCCCGACCTCTCCAGGCAAATAGACGAAGCCGCAACGAGCAATAAAGTATCCGTTCTGGCAACCGGCGTCAACCCCGGTTTCTTAATGGATTTCCTGCCTCTGGCACTCACCGGCGTCAGCCGGAGGGTGGAAAAGATCACGGTGGAGCGCATCCAGGACGCTCAGTTCAGAAGGATTCCCTTTCAGCGCAAAATCGGCGCGGGACTTACCCTGGCCGAATTCGAGGAAAAGAAGCGCCAGGGCTCCCTCCGTCATGTGGGACTCACCGAATCGATGCACCTGATTTCGGCGGGGCTCGGCTGGGAACTCGAACGGACCGAGGACATCATCTCGCCGGTGATTTCAGAGAAAGATCCGAACAGGGCCACGGGCGTCCAGCAACTCGGACGCGGCTTCAAAAAGGGCCAGGAAGTCATCACGCTGCGATTCAGGGCCAGCATCGGCGAACCCGATCCCCGCGAGAGGATCTTCATCGAAGGCACTCCGAACCTCGAGATGAGAATCAACGGCGGCGTTAACGGCGATGTCGCAACATGCTCAATCATCACGAATGCGGTCCCCGTCGTCGTGGATGCCCAACCCGGCCTCAGGACCATGGCGGATATAAGAATCATCCCCTGCAGGTGGTAACACCCCGGGCACAGAACATCCCGGATGCGGCCCTTCGCTCCGCTCTGCCAGCTCAGAACGCAGGCGAAAGGCCCTTCCGGGTTTTTTCATAGTCTTTTCAAAAGGAGAACTTATGCGCGGAGCCGGCGGCACCGAGGGCGGCACTGGACGGTTTTTTCTGGGGCTTCTTATGATGGTGGCCGGGGGCTATCTCTTCCTGCACAACATCCAGGTGAGCATCGGGTACGGTCTTGGATACCAGTTCTTCAGCGTCTGGGGAACGGGAATCACAAGTGGAATGGTGCTTGTTCCCTTTCTTTTCGGCGTCGGAATGATCTTCTACAACTCGTCGAATTACCTTGGCTGGCTTCTGGCAGCCGCGTCCCTCGTGATGCTGGGATTCGGCGTTATCGCCCAGACGCAGTTTCACCTCCACAGCATGAGCGCCTTTGAGCTGCTTACGATCCTCTTCCTGCTCGTTGGCGGAATCGGTCTTTTCCTGAGTTCGCTGCGAAGCTCGGCCCCGTCGAACCGGTTGCGCGATTAGGTCTTTGCGTGCAAAAATGCGGATGAAGCTCCGGAAGGAAGACGGCTTTGGCCAATGGCTGGAATAAAAAATCCCGGACCGAATGAGCGGTCCGGGATTTCAGTGTTTTCAGACGTGCAAAAGACTCAGGAGATCTTGTCCATGGATGCGCCGGAAACATCATACTGAATCGTTCTGGCCCCGGAAATCGACGCCAGAGAGTTCGTGAAATGCTCCAGCGCCGCATCGCAGCCAGCCTCGCCGCACACGGGAAGATTCTGGGCAAACACGCTGAACCAGAAGGGCAGTTCGAAACAGGGCATGTCGTACTGAAAAGGGAAGCCCTCGTTTCGTCCCTTCCCCGGCAACTTGTCGCAGACCCAGGTGCCGTCTCCGCCCGCATCCAGATCATATTCGCGCGCCAGATTCGCGCAGTTTTGACAACTCAGGCCGGAAGCCCTCCGATCTCGAGCAATCAAATCTTTCAGTTCCATTTTCGTTCCTCTTACGCTGCTCGTTCCCTCTTAAAACCCAAAGCGCATGGCTGACAAACAAGCCGCGGGCTTGCGCCTTTTCGCCCTGCGCACTCGCCTCATGAGCAAAGCCCGTGCCAGTGGCCCAAACGCAGCACGGATGCGGTTTCGCGCGATCCGCCGCCGGGGAGCTCACCATGAGCGGTTACCATTTTTGCATGCAACGTACTGAATTTTGCACACTTGTCCCCTCTCACGGGGAGTGCGGTGCAAAATTGGAACGATCAGCGTCATCCCGCCCCGAAGGGGATGATTGCAGTGGCGCGAAATAGGATTGTGATTATCTTCCGTGAAAGTACATCAGATGATAATTTTTACCACATTTCAGGCTTGAGGAGATAAATCATGATTTCATCGGAAGAAAGAAACTGTGAATTCGAAGGCAAGCAGGTACTCGCGGGGGAAATGGTATGCTCATCCTCCGCTTGCATGATTTGCAGGGACGGTAAACTGGAGGGGACCAGCAAGATTCCCGTCCTCTAGCGCCGGCCCCGGACAATGGACCAGACGGCCGGCCCCCTGGTGCGCGTTCAGAAGGCTTTTTCACTGTCCAGCAACAGGGTGACCGGCCCGTCGTTTATAAGGGAGACTTGCATCATGGCCTGGAACTTCCCTGTCGCCGCCTTTCCCGTGAACCTGCGAATCTCCGATACGTAGAATTCATAGAGCTCTTCGGCTTTGGCCGGAGGAGCCGCGCCGGCATACGAGGGCCTGCGTCCCTTCCGGCAATCGCCCAGCAGGGTAAATTGCGAAACAACCAGGATTTCTCCTTCGACGTCGAGAAGCGAGAGGTTCATCTTGTCGGCATCATCGGGAAAGATCCTGAGGTGTACCGTTTTATCCGCAAGGTAGCGCGCATCCTCTTCCGTGTCGCCTGCGCCGACGCCAAGCAGGACGAGAACTCCGCGACCGATCCGCGACAATCCTTCTCCGCCCGTGGCGACGCTTGCCTCCAAAACCCGTTGTATCACTGCCCTCATGATTTCCGGCTCCGCATCAGGTAAGGTGTCTCCTCCAGGCCGATTTGACCTGAAGCCGACCGCAGGATATAAGGGACATGGCCGTTGCTTGCAAGCATTTCTCTGTTGGAACCGGAATGGACATGTCCCGAACGCCCTTTATCCTGCTCGTAAATCCCTGGATCACGGATTTTGCGGCCCACGATCTTTGGACCAAGCCGATGGGGCTTCTGATCCTGGCGTCCCTCTTGAGAAACGGAGGCTGCGGTGTCGCCCTGGTCGACTGCCTCGACCGGCACGACCCGTTCACCAACGCGCACCCGGACGTCCTTCCGGGCCACGACAAAAAATTCGGGACCGGCAAATATCCCCGGATGCGCATCCCCAAGCCCGAGCCTCTTTTCGAAATGCCGCGCTTTTATTACCGTCACGGCATTCACCCGGAGAGCTTCAGGAAAAAGCTCCGGTGCACCGGCTCCCCCGATCTGATCTGCATCGGCTCGACCATGACATACTGGTACCCCGGGCTGCGCGAAACCGTGGCGGTTTTGCGCGAGGAATTTCCGGGAGTGCCGGTCTGGCTGGGGGGGATATACGCCACCCTCTGTCCGGAGCACGCCGCAAGATTCGGCGGAGCCGACCGGATCATTCCCGGCCCGGTTGCCGGTTTCCCGGATCTGCTCAAATCTCAGACGGGTTTTGACTTAACGAACCGCGCCGACTGGGCGGGGTTCCGGAACTGGCCTCCGCCCGCTTTGGACCTGATGCCCGGCAGGGATTACGCTCCCATCCTCACCGGCGTCGGATGCCCGTACCGATGTCCCTACTGCGCATCGGGAAGGCTGCAGCCCCGTCGCGAGCGGCTCGGCCCCGAGCGCATCTACGAGGAGATCGCGCGGGGCCACGCGGAATTGGGCATATGCGATTTCGCGTTCTATGACGATGCGCTTCTGCTCGATGCGCGGGGCACTCTTTGGCCCGCCCTGGAGAGGATTGTAAAAGAGGGGCTTCCCGTGCGGTTCCACGTACCCAATGCGCTCCACATCCGCGCTCTTTCGCGCGACTGGTGCGACCTGCTCTTTGCCTCGGGCTTTCGGACTCTCCGCCTGGGCCTGGAGACCACCTTGGATAGCAAAAGCCGCGAATGGGGCGGAAAAGTCGATACGGAAATGTTCCTTGCCGGTCTCGGGAATCTTTTCGCGGCAGGGTTCGACGGGAGCCGGATAGGGGTGTACCTGCTGTGCGGACTGCCGGGCCAGACCCCGGAAGAGGTCGGTCGGGCCGTCGAATTTGTCCGGGAGCGCGGGGTGCGGCCGCACATCGCCGAATACTCGCCAATTCCCGGAACGCCCATGTGGAAGCAGGCCGTCGAATGCTCGCGCTACGACATAGCCGGGGAACCCCTTTTTCACAACAATTCTTTTTTTGCCTGCAGACGTCCGGATTTCACGTACGAGGACATGCTGGCGTTGAAGAAATTGGCCCGCATGCCCTGAGCTTGCAGGCGACTGCCCGCCGCCGTGTTGCCGATCACTTCCCAAGCAAATCCGAAACCGCTTCCCGGAACCCGCGCCGTCTGCACGGCCTCATCCCGGGCCGCAGCCTCTTCATGCGCATATACCAATGAGCGTTCAAGATGATACCAAGCTTTCAAACCGTGGAGAGCCTGCTCCCCACACCCCACGCGCAACTGCGCTGCTCATTTTGGCGCTTGCGCCGGAGCGCTCGGCCCTGAGGGAGGCGGGAGAAATCGTTGTCCCCGCTCTTTTCCAGAAGATACCCAAGCGCCCTTCGGTTGTTGTAATAGGCCATCGACATATGCTCACTCAACCCGGCTGCGGCTTCCCTCTCGAATCCGTCCAGGACCATGTCATGCCACACCATGTCCTTGCCCTGCAGATCCATGCGGAAGGCGCAACGAGCAGTTTTTTCCACCGCATCCCAGAATGGACTTTGCGGGCTGTCACCTCGCCTGTAGATTTCGGCAATGGTTCTCAGACACGATTTCAGGAAATCCTTGGCAAGATTTCTGCACTCCTCTACGTCACGATCGCTCAAATCACTGTTGGAATCCAACCGAATCACCAACCGTTCAAGCTCCTCGATCCATGGCGGTTGGCTCTCTTTGCCCAGTGCACGGGCACCCGGAGGTTCGTCTTTCGCCCGTTCCCCGATTGACCCACGGTGCGATGACGCATCTTCGCGCGCACCGGCAACGGTCTCCCCGGGATTCTGCCCAGGTTCATCGACCGGAGCGGATTCTATCGATCCCGGTCCCACACAATCGGCATGTTCCAGCACCGGCCCAGCCGGCTCGCCAGCCTGGCAGGACTCAATGGCCGGCGTTGCCTTTCTGAACAGGAAGTTGCGACTTACATCGATGACACCGTGAAGCTCGGCCTTGGCTCCCGGCCCGACAATGAACATTGCCTGTCCGACATCTTCTTCCGCCTCACATGGAGGCGACACGATCACGAAGCACCATACAATATTGTTCATGCCTTGCGGTGACGCCGGCGGCATGATGAATTGCGTTCAAGTCGATACCTCACAAGACACCAAAGAGCGGGGAAATAATTCCCCCGCAGCGCCAACTTGAGCCGCGCAACGGCATGGGTGCGTGGGGGGCGCGGCTCCCCCACGCTTTTCAAAAGCATTCTTTGGTACATCCTTGGACGCAAATGCGGATGAATCGGGAATGCCGCTATTTGGGACCGAACACTTCGTCCGGACCAGGCGGCAGTTCTTCTTCCGCCTTGCTGGCGGCTTTTTTCTTGGTCTTTTTGGGCGCTGTCGAGAAATTCGGCTGCTCGCTGTGGACGGTTGCCATGTAGGTCGGCACCTTCACTATCTCGCCCTTCTTGAGGTTCCAGGGGCTGAGATCCGGGTTGTGTTCGGCAAGCTCGCGCCACTGGCTGTCCTTGCCCGAATACCACCTTGCTATGGTGGCCATCGTTTCCCCCGGCATTACGCGATGGAGGATGAAAGCGGGCGGCTCGATTCTCGGGGGTGTCAGCGCCACACTGTCCTTCTTTTCAGTATGGTCCGACACGCATCCCGCAAAGACGAGGACCAGCAACGGCAACAGGCACAGCAAACGGTAACGTCTCATTCTCCTCCTCCGTACGTTGAGATGACTGAAAGATTCGCTTTAGCTCCAACTGTTAACGCCCACCCTTGGCAATATTGGCAAGAGAGTTTCTCGCTTTGGTGTTGTTCGGGTTAAGCTCCAGCGCCTCCTTGAAAAGCTGGCGCGCGCGCGCCGTGTTTTTCTGCCTCAGCTCGATGATCCCTATGTTCGTGAGGACTTCGTCCTTGTAGGGGGGGGAAAGCGCCAGGCACTCCTCGTAATGCTTCTTTGCCGCATCGTATGATTTGAGATTGAGAAAGACAAAGCCGAGATTGAAGTAGGCATCGGCGTTCTCTTTGTTTGCCTTCAATACGCTCTGATAGTACTGGACCGCCCCCGGATAATCCTTGCGCAATGTCAGAAAACGGCCCATCTGCATCAGGGCTTCGAGATTGTTCGGATCATGCGAGAGGACCTCGCCGAACAGTTTCTCAGATTCAGCAGGGTTGCTTTCTCTTGCGCTCATGGCATTTGCGATCAGCAAGGGGATATCGGGTGCGGGCTGCACCGGAGCAGGAGCTTCCTCCCGAGGCTGCGGCAAAATGGGCGCGGGCTGGATGGGCTCCGGAGCTTCAGGCTGCTGACCGATGGCCGCCTGCCGGGTCTGGGGCTGCGCCTCGGTTTGGACCGCGGGTTGGACCTGCTGGGGTGCTGCGTCAGGCGCTTTTTGCTGAGAGTCCTGCTGCTGGGCCGCAGGCCCGGAACTGGCCAGATAATTTCGGGCCACACTGTTGCCGGGATTCAGATCGAGTGCCTGGCGGAACAGTCCCTGCGCCTGGGACGGATTGTTCTTGCGCAGGTAGGTTACTCCCAAGTTGGTCAGGACCTCGTCCTGATTCGGAGGCGCCAGGGCCCAGCATGCCTCGTAGTTGTTTATCGCCCCGTCGAGGTCCCCCAATGTCAGGTAAATGTAGCCCAGGTTGAAATAAACCTCCGCCGACCGGCTGTTTAGCTGCAAAGCCTTCTGGAACTGCACGATGGCCGCGGGGAAATCCTTCCTGGAGGAGAGCAGCCTGCCGAGCTGGAGAGTGGCTTCGAAGTTGCCGGGATCGAGTGCTATGGCCTCCTCGAGCAGCCTCTGCGCATCGGCGGGATTTTTCTGCCACTGGCCCCTCGCCTGAACCACCAAGGAATCCGCCACGGATTTGGTCTGATCGCTGATATCCGGCTTTGCCTTGGGCAGAGCGGCAGCCGGTGGCTGAGTAACGGGCGGCTGAGTAACCGGAGGCTGAGTAACCGGAGGCTGGGCCGCGGGTTTTTGGGCCGGAATGGTCGTTTCGGCTGCCTGCTGCGTTTCCTGCACGGGCTGCCGGGACGCAGGTTTCAGCAGGAAGTAGGCAGCACCTCCGATCAGAAGTACGGCAAGAACGGCGGCAACCGCCACCGCGGGGCTGGTCCCTTTCTTCTTATCCCCTTCACCCGGCTTCGGTTTCCCCGATTCTTCCCCGTGAACGCGTTTGGCGGGCTGATCCGGTAGAGCCCCGGCCGCGCCACCCTGGCCGGCCTTGGCGTCGGAACCGTCCGGTTTTGGTGTTTTTTCCTTCGGCGCATGCAAGACCGACGCTCCGGGGGCCGGTTCCACAGGCTCGAGGCGTTCCGCCTTCTTTTCAGCTTTCTCCGGGGCGGCTGACGCAGCTTCGGCCATTTGCCCCGCTTCTTCCTTGATGCCTTCCCTGCTGATCTGGATGGTCGCTTCGAAGGCCGGGCCCGCAGAGATTACGGTGGCGTCGGCCGGTGCTTCGGCGGGCTTTTTCATGGAAGCCCGCAGTGCTTCGAGCATTTCCCGGGGCGTCTGGTAACGCTTTGCGGGATCTTTCACCAGGGCCTTCGAAATTATGGCCCCAAGCGCCTGGGGGATATGCACGTTCAGGATCTTCGGCGGAACCGGATCCGTCTGAACGATCTTGTAGGCCAAAGTCGCGGTGTTCTCGGCGGCAAACGGCCTCTCGCCGGTTAGCGCCTCATACAGAACGGCTCCGAGGGAAAACAGGTCGGAACGGATATCGATCTTTTGCCCCGAGATCTGCTCCGGGGACATATAATACGGAGTGCCCAGAACCGTCCCCGTGACCGTCATGGAAAGAGAAGGGAGCTTCGCTATGCCGAAGTCCATCACTTTCACTCTTCCATCCTCCGTCAGCATGATGTTGGACGGCTTGATGTCTCTGTGGACGATCTGCTCCTTGTTGGCCGCATCGAGGGCCATCAGGATCTGCTCGAATATGGAAACGGCGTTCTCCGGGGATATGACTTTTTCCGCATTGAGCAACTCCGCCATGGTCTTGCCGCTGACGTACTCCATGCAGATATATTCGTATTCCTCGGTCTCGCCGTAGGAGTGGATGGTCACGATGTTGGGGTGCGACAGCCTGCCCGCTGCCTTGGCCTCCTGAATCAACCGCTTCCTGGCTTCCTCGATGGTGGCTACTTCCTGGGGCGACAGGTCCTCCGGCGTTATCCGAGGGATGAGCTTGAGCGCCACGGTGCGCACGAGTACGGTGTCAAAGGCTTTGTAAACAAGCCCCATGGCCCCCCTGGCGATGAATTTGTCCACCCGGAACTGATCGAGGTGCTTTCCAATGAGATTGAGGTGAGTCTGCATGAAGTTGGAGCTCCTTGGAATCCGCTATTGCTTCCGATAAAACAAATCTGTCCGCTGCAAAGATTCAGTACAGCACAATCCGGTGCGTGACCAGTACGGCATTGTTCCTGGGATCGATCAACTGCAGCACGAGGGGAATTCTCTGCGTCAAGCTGTCGAGGGCGATATCGCCCAAAAAATCACCTCGGGAATCGAGGGCGCTCACAAACTGCTGCCTCAGCATGCCAACGTCGAGGCTGCCGTAAACACGGGCGTTGTTCGGTGCACCGTTGACGTGGCCTTTGATCTGAACTCTGTATTGCTTCGTGCCGGGTACCTGCCTGGCCGTCTTGATCCATCTCGACACGGCGGGTCCGCCGAGGCTCGACGAGGTAGCCCCTTTGATGTCGGGGGACAGGAGTGAAAAGCTTGCGGCAACCGGGGCGACCTGCCCCCTCTGCGCGGCGGCGGGCGGGGCTGCCGTCTGTGCCTGCTGCGCCGGTTGCACGGGCTGTGCGGTCTGGGCCGTCACAGCGCCCGTCCCTGCGGCCTGGGCGGTTTCGGCGGCGGCTCCCGCCTGTGCCGCGGGGTTGCC
>JAJFVB010000313.1 GCA_021372055.1 Desulfobacteraceae bacterium
GGATTTTGAACCGGGCTTCGAGGTGCTCCCGGGAAAAACCGAAGCCGAGATCGGAGAGCGCCTTGTAGACTTCGGCAACAGTCCGCAGATCTTCGGGAGGTTCGCTCAGGAACTGGAACCGCGGCACCGGGGCATCCCACCCGAAGTTAAAACCGACCAGCGGACGGAGAACCTGCAGGGTGATTGTTTTTGCAAGCGATCTGCAATCCGCCCGGACCAGATCCTGCCGCACTTCAGAGTGGACCCTGCCCAGCGCGTAGGAACCCTGCCCCTTGCCTCCTCCGGCTTCCGAGGTGAGCGTCTGGCCCAGAATCGCCTTGGACATCTGCGCATCGCAAAAGGAAGCGAGCCTTTCGTACACGTCAAGAGACGCCCCCTTTTGCGCTTCGATGAATTCGATTTCGGTCGCCTTCGAGATGATCCCGGCCGCATCGGACCCGAGCGAACGCACGGCATGGACCAGGGCGTCCCGGTCGGCCTTGCTCGCTCCGGGCTCGTACTTGCCCACCCGCAACGGCATGCCGTAGACCTCCGCAAACCCGATCCAATCCTTCACCGCATAGTTCTTGAAAAGGTACATCCAGGCACAGACGCGCATGATTCCCGCCCTCGTGTCGTAGCCCGACCGCGCCTTGTAGCGGTGATAGACGACCTTGAAGGGCGGCGGATCCATGCCTCGGACGGGTTCGTCCTCGGTACGGATTCTCGGAGCGAGCGATTCGGTAAAGGTGATCCGCTTTGCGGGAATCCAGTTGAGACACCTGATCCCGATCTCGCCGCCGGACTCTTCCCAGAGGATTTCCAGCATGGAGTATCCCTTTGCGATGGCATCCAGCAGATCTAGAATGTTCTCGTCAAAGTCGGTCAGGTTCTCCAGGAAGGAGCGGCAAAAGCGCGCCGTTTCCCGCGCCGGAGCGGATTCCTCTTTCGGGATCAGTTCCCAGTCAAGTCCCTGAACAGCCAGCTTGCGCACCTGGAACTGGCTCGCGAGATGCGCATCCTTTTCCTCCATTTCCTCGAAAAGCTCGGCCTGCCGGTACACGTCCCCGCTGTCGGCCTGACGGAGGATCTGCGCGAGGCGTTCGGGGGTCAGGCCCTTCGAAGAATAGGTGCTCCATCTGTCGCGAACCGTCGCGACGGAAAGGAGGCGCGTTTCCGGCTTCGCCGTCCGGGACTCCGGAATCGGGCGTTGAAACTGGTCGTATAGTTGGCTCATCGCGACCTCGTCTGAATGCTGCAGGTTAAAGAAGTCTTCCAGGGCAAGAGGTTCCCTTCGTTCCCTGTAAGCGGGTTTTCTCAGCTGCGCCCCCTCACACCCCCACGCCGCTACGCGGCTCATTTCGGCGCTGACGGGGGTGCGGGGGAAGCATTCCCCCGCTCTCTGGTGTCCTGAGGAGCATCGCGTCGCGGAAGTTGCCGCGTCATTCAATACCCGCGCAATTCCGTGAGCCTCCTCTCACCGACCTGCTCGTATTCCACGGGCCCACCGTCACCATGCGCGGCCGCGTACCAGGCCAGCACGCAGGCGATTGCGGCATCCCCGTGCCTTTTCCCGCCGTCGCGGCCCTTTGTCCGGCTGTTTTCCGGCACTCGCGCAATTCCTCTGTCGATTCTTACCGCTCGCAGGTCGCTCAGGATGTCCGGATCCCGGGGAATCGCAATGAGCCTGTCTTCGAAACCCGCCCGGCAGGAGGGCATGTTCTCTCGATACCATTTGTCCGAAAGCATGACACTTTCGATCCGGCTCTTTCCGTAGCGCTGGCTCGCCACTTCGGCGAGGTACTGCCCGTTGCCCCGTGCGTCCATCGCGCCGGCCGAGAATCGGGGCAGCCTGTCCGCTATGAAAAAGAGGATCTGTTCCTGCTGGCGAAAGGGCACATTGCGCAGTTCAACGGCAAAGGGGGCGCGGTAGGTCGAAAAGCCGGTTTCCTGGAGAGGAAATATCACTGTCAGGTCGCCGCTTCTTCCGAAGTCTTCGCCGAAAAACGAGGGGCGGTTTTCGGGCAGCGATTCCAGAATGGATTCGAGGTTCTCGCGGCACCATTCATCCGTTTCCGCCCGCCTGCGGTTTTCGGGCAGTTCGGCGAAACCGGCGCTGCACGACCACCTGAGCACCGGGACGGATGCTTCCATGCACTGCTCGATCAAAGGCCGCGGCAGCCATGCGCCGGAACCTTGTCCCGGAACGCAGAAAAGCTCTTCAGCGGCAAATTCCCCGTAAAAGTCGATCAGTTCCCCTCTCCATCGCTCCTCCGCCTCAGCGGACCAGTCTTTCCCCGTTCGCAGGCAGATGCGCCGGAAAAGGCCCTCCCGGAGAGCATCGTCCAGGGTAATCCTGTGAAGCACGTAGGGTTTCCTTCCGGAACGGATTTCATTTACGAGATCGTTGAAAGGGTTTTCGGCTCCATTGTGCGTGCTGATGACCGAGAGCCTGCCGCCCCACATGAGCAG
Organism: Desulfobacteraceae bacterium; assembly: GCA_021372055.1. Taxonomy (GTDB): domain Bacteria; phylum Desulfobacterota; class Syntrophobacteria; order Syntrophobacterales; family Syntrophobacteraceae; genus SbD1. Next base: position 2,452 of record JAJFVB010000313.1, read on the forward strand.
CGCCACGGCGGCCTTGAGAAGCTGGGGCAGGTCGCCGTGAAAGGCGGCTTCGTCTATTATCACCTTGCCCTGCTTGCCCCTCAGGTTGCTGGGACGGCTGGAAAGAGCCGTCACGCGGCAGCCGGAAGCATAATGGATGCGGTAGCCGAGGATATCCTTGCCTTCATCCCTGAGGAGAGTCTCATCCATCTCGGATGCGGCAATCCCGAGGTGCTTCGTCCAGAATGCCGTGTCATTGATAAACTCTACCGCCATTTCCCGGTTGTACCCGAGATACCAGACGTTCATGCCCGAAGCCGCGGACGCCGTCAGCGCCGCATCCGCCGCTTCGCACCAGGAAATCCCGACGCGGCGGGATTTTTCGCAGACCTTGACGGTCGCCGGGTCCGATATCCAGCGCTGCTGGTACGGAAGGAGCACGGCCGGGGCGCTCATTTGACTATCCCGAGTATTTTGTTTCGGATCTCATCAACCGTACCGTCCGAGAGCCCGCCGCCCCTGGCATGTTTCTCGACGTCTTTGGCGACCTTTTTCGCCCGCCGTTCGAATTCGAGGCGGAGCTTTTCGCGCTGCACGTTCGCCGACTGGAGCCGGGCAAAGTCGCTCATAAGTTTGGGAAGATCCTTCATGTCTATCTTTCCGGCAAGCTGGGCCTCAAGAATTATCGAGAGGAAAAGCCGGGAGACGGCTTCGTCGTGCAGCAGGCTGTTTTTGCCGTCGGAGGCCAGGACACGCGCCTTTTCTTCCAGAATGCGGAACCGCTGCAGCGCTTCGAGGAATTTCTCCCCGTACCTGCCGATTTCAGTTTTGCTGATGGCGTATCCCTGGGAGGAGAGAAACCTGCCGATGTCCTCGTAGCTCATGCCTTCGAGAAGAAGCCTCTCCACCTTCTTGCGCACAGCCGGGGGAAGTCCGCCGCTTTTCGTCTTTTTAGATGGTGTCCCGGAGGTCATGGTAGCCAAGCTCCTTTTCGATTTCGTCGATATCGGACTTGAGCTCGAGGCATCTCTTGCGCAGCCGGTAAATTTCGGTCATCTTCCTGAGCGCCCTGGTTGCCTGGAGTTCCACCAAAGGGATTACGGACGCGGGCATCATCAGCGCGTTGATTTCCCGAATGAGAGGATCGATCTGCGTTGAGAGCTCGCTGTACTTCAGCTTCTTTTCGGCGAGCGCTCCTTTGAGAATCAGTCTTCGACTCATTGCTCACCTCCTCCGGAACGTTTGGCCCTCACAGGCGGACAATACTGGTTGGTCCTGACTTCGCCGCTCAACTGAGTAATGGCCTGCGTGTTCAGAATGACGACGTTTTGCAGATCGGAGGAAAGTTCCTGATAAGCCTCGACCAGCCGCACGTTGTTTTCGTACATGCGCCGGACCTCGGCCAAGCCTTCCTCAAACCTTTTCTGCTGCTGAAGCGTGTCCTCGCGATAGGACAGGAGCGTCTTCTCATGGCTTTTTTCGCTAAAGTACCAGACCACAAAAATGATTCCCGGAATGCCGAAATTGGACACAAACTGGGTCAGGATATCGGGGGTTAAGTGTTCCACGGCGGTTACCTCGATTTTTGTTTGGATCCTGTTCGCGGCCGCTTGAGGGGCGGCGAGGGCTTCGCGAAGAAGTCGAACCGGTCCGGGGCGCCGTTCAGGCAATCGCCCTTCGAATCCAGCCGGCAAGATACCGCTGTTTTCCGATGCGCAGATAGTTCCGGACCGCGAGGAGCTTTACTGTTGCGAGGAGAAGCTTCGGACAGGGGTGCGTATTCACCGCCGAAAGGGTATTTGCACCCATGACCCCGTCTCTGGGCAGGTCCGCCCCGGCGGTTTCGTTCAGGGCCTCCTGAAGAAGCTTGTGCGCGGCTCCTGGCCCCATGTTTACGGAAAGATCCAGGACCTTTGCGGCCAGCGGATCATCATCGATCGCGCCGTAGCCGAACCGGACCCACCAGTCGCGGTAATAGATGGCTTCGGCCTGTTCGCGGGTGAGATCCCTTATATTGAGCGCCGGGTAAGTTCTTTTGGATATGCCGAAATGCGTTTCGCCGCCCGGGTCCCGCGGATCGTTTCTGTAGCCGCCTTCGTGCAGGAGGACCTGTTCGACCGCCCTGGCAAACCTGTCTGGATTCTCTACCATGTCTGTCTCTCCATCGTGGAAAAGTGGTGGTGGTTTCGTTGTGCCGGCTGGAAAGGTGCTGCGGAAGGGAATTCGGATTCGGGTAGTTATAACTTCTTTACCAAAAGAGAGATCTTCTCGCCGTGGCGATGCCGATCAGCGGTCTCCCTGGCGTCCGGAACAAGCATCCAGCCTTCCGATGCGCTCGAATCCTTGCCGTTCGCGTTGCTCAGGATTGCTTCCGGTCCGGGCAGGGGACCCTCCATCCCTCATTCGGGATCACGAAAACGAGAGCGGTGTTGACTCGGTCCGTCGAAAAAGCTATTTAATTTACCTCTCGAATGATGTTTTCAGTAGAGATGGAATAGCGCGGAGCAGATTCTGCCGCGCCGTGTAATGATCCGATCGCACACAATCCGGGGCATGAGGTCACAGGCGCCAATGAACAACAAGTACATTGAGGTAAGATGGCACGGCCGCGGCGGGCAGGGAGCGGTGACAGCCGCGGAAATCCTGGCCGAGGCCGCCTATTATGACGGTTACAAAGGGGTTACGGCTGCTCCCTTTTTCGGAGCGGAAAGGCGCGGCGCCCCGGTAATCGCCACCAACCGCTTCGCGCGCGAGGCTGTGAGGACTTTCTCGCTGGTGCAAAAACCCGCCGTGGTGGTGGTTCTGGACGAATCGATTCTTCGAGTCGTGGATGTGACGGCGGGGATCGAACCGGACGGACTCATTATCCTCAACAGTCCGAAGCCTCCCGAGGCATTCACTTTCAAGGTCCCCGTCAGGATTGCCGCGACGGATGCCACCCGGTACGCAACGGAAGCCGGCCTGATCATCTCCGGCGCCGTCTTGTTCAATACGGCCATCCTGGGCGGATTCGCCAAGGCCACGGGCCTCATCAGCCTGGAGAGCATCGAAAAAGCGCTCAGGCATCACTTCCAGGGGCCGGCGAGCGAGAAAAATGTTCTCGGCGCAAGGCTCGCATACGAAGGAACCACGATTTCGGGCGTTTCAAAACAGGTTTGCGCCTGAGTTCATATAGCCATTATGCCGAATCAGCGGCAGAGTTTCGGAAGGATTTGACTACATGGGTTCGCATGCAGCAAGAAAAGATCCCTTTACGGTTGCCCGCGGTAAACTTTGCAAGGGCGAAGCCGGGAAGACCGGGGACTGGAGATCGTCCAGACCGGAGATAGACCTTACGAAATGCATCCCGTCCAAGTCCGGGAAGAGCGCCTGTTTCCTTTGCTGGCAGTACTGCCCCGAAGGGGTCGTAAAGAAATCCATACCCGTCGAAATCGACATGGAATTCTGCAAGGGATGCGGGATTTGCGCGGAGGAATGTCCGGCAAAGGCGATTACGATGGTGGACGAACACAAAAGCGAGTGAGTCAGCCCTCTTTGCGGAAGAGAAAAAGCGCCCTGTCGAAGTATTCGTCCATCCGCTCAACGGCAAGCGTAAGCTCAACAAACCCCGCTCTCAGATAAAGGGCGCTCAGTTCCCCGGAGGACTGGGCGCCTGTCATGCACCATGCCCAGGCTTCGGGCACGGATGCGAAATATTCCGGAAGCTCCATTGTGCGGCAAAGATCCGCCCCCGCCACAGTTCCTTGCCTTTTCAAAACCCGTTTCAGCTCGCGGACCAGACTTTGCTTATCCTCAAAAAGGTTGAAGACGCCGTTTAGAATCACGACGTCAAAAGAGCAGGGCGCAAACGGCAGATTCGATCCGTCGGCGCGGACCGGGTGCATCCCGAAGCCCGGCGATACCCGCCCGGAGAGTTCGCATCCTTTTTTCAGCGCCGTAAGCGAAGTGTCGAGATTCACAATCGTGCCCGGAAAGCGTTGCGAAATCCGGAGCGCGATGGAATCGATTCCGACGCCGCAGCCCAGGTTCAGCACCGCATCTCCGGGACGGAGCTTGAAAAGGGGAAGGACGTTTCCGCAGGGGAGAAAGTCTTCCCAGGCTTCATCGGGAATGGATCGAAGCAGGGTCTCCGGATAGCCCAACTCCACGGCAAGAGACCTGCCGGTCACACCCGGAGCCGCCCTTCCGTGGTTCTCGTATATTTCCTCAAAATACCTGACAATAAAATTTCTCATGTGATTTTTCGGTCGAATGGATTGCGTTGCCGCATATGCAGTAATTATCATACCGTTCAGCTATTTCCAATCCAGCCAAAGCAACTCGTCACAAACATCGCTAGGATCAAAAAAGAGGAGGGCAGAATGAAGAAGTTGATTTTTCTGGGGATCTTACTGTTGGCAGCAGGCCTTTCGGTCGCGCCCGCGCAGGCGGAAAAGTTTCAGCTGGGGGCTGACGCTGCGATGAAGGTCGACTATTTTCACTTCACGGACAGCACGATCGGGAACTTGAACGCTGAAAACGGCATGTACGTCGGGGCTGAATTTTACAAACAATTATTCTTTCCGAACTTCTTCCTGGGTTTTGAAGTCGGATGGGCCGGGACCACAGGCCAGTCCAGTCTCGGAGTATTTCATTTCGATACGGACTTTACCTACATCCCCCTCCAGTTTAACGCCAAGTACGTCGTACCGATCAATCCGATGTTCGACTTTGTATTCGGCGGCGGTCTTTCGTACAACTACATCGATATGAACAACGACATCATCGACGTCTCAACAGGCGGCGCCGGATCGGGCAGTGTAAACGACTGGGTCTTCGGCGGACAGTTCTTCACCGAGGTGAACTGGAAGGTAACGCCCTGCTTCTTTATCGGACTTAACGTCCAGTACCAGTTGACCGACGACATCAGTTTCAATTCGGTATCAACGGATGCAAGCGCGGACAACGTCCGGGCGGGATTCCACGTGGGGTACAAATTTTAAGTGCTTTGGCGATTGGAAGTACCGGTTTGGGGGCAAGGTCCGCAAAGACCTTGCCCCTTGTTTTTCAAGAAGTTTCCTGCGCGTCATATAGGATCACCCCCCGGGATGTCCGGCCATCGACCTTGAGAGTCAGTGGACGGTCCAGGGAAAGATGAGCCACGTACCTTGTCTCCCGCCGCGGGGCTTGCGACGTAAGCCAGTCCCAGTCGATGCTGCCCTTCACGCCGTCAACGGTAAGATAATTGATCCCGAGCGAAATGAGGTTGTGGAAAAAATGGGATCCCTGCGAGGGTTCCGCGCTGAGTTTTGGATGAGCGGTTTCAACCATGGCGGTGACTCCGCTGATATCAGCCCATGTAACGGGAATTCCGAGCCAGCGGTCCGCCGATCCCCACCGGCCGGGACCGATCAGGACGTATTTGCGCTCTTCGGAAAGCAGCGAGGCATTGATCTGGCCGATATGACCGGCTATCTCGGGCATGTGCACGGGATCGAAGCTGCCCGGCTTCACGAAGACGATGTCGGTTATATCCGTGCTGATACGGTTTCCCAGCGCTTGTGAGGAAATGCAAAACGCCCGTTCAAGATCGCGCGCGGTAATATCGATGTCCACCATTTCCGCCCGAGCGCTCATCGGGCGCAACTGCAGGATGGCAAAATCCGCGGCGTGGGTTCCGGGATAATCGGCGGTCACGGCGAATTCCAGCTCCACCGGGCACCCCATCCCCTCCTGCCCGATCGCGAGCACGGCATCGAGGATCTCGGGCAGCGGAAATATACGGTACTTGAGGACCTGTGCGAAAGTGACAACGGGATACCCCTGCGGCGACTGCGAATCCCGCAGGCAGTGCTCGTCGGGCATGTAGGAGCTGCTCAGCAGCTTTATGGGGTCTTCTTCCCTTGCGTCGACGATCTCCCGCCGGACGAGATTGAGGCTGTCATCGGGGCTGAGCTGGCAGGTCAGGTCGCCTAGTCTCAGGGAATAGAAGAAACGCTGGGAATTCTTCAAAATGTCGTCGACCGCGGAATGCTGCAGCAGGTCCGGGTAGCGGGGACAGAAACGCAGCGCCCTTTCGCCTTCCATGACGGCTTTGCCCAGGCCGAGGGCGATGGTGGCGATCCCGTCCTCGGGCTTCATCCGCGAATAGGGATAGTAGTTGTGAGACTGGGCGGTGCCCGCTATGGCCGGATAGAAAAAATCGCTGTGCCTCTCGCCCACCACCCTCTGAACGATCACGGCCATCTTTTCTTCTTCGGTGCGGTGGCCCACCCTCTTGGCGTAGGATTTGGGACCCTGAAAATAAGTCGAAGCGTAGACGAGCTTTACAGCGGTGATCAACTGGCTCAGCCGGCAGCCGAGGTCTCCATGGTCGTTAGCAAGCATGTATGTCTTGTAGAGGCCCGCATAGGCGCGGAACTGAGCGTCCTCAAGCAGGCTGGAGGAACGGACGGCCAGGGGATAGGCGAAATGCTGAAGGAAACCGGCCAGGAGGTCTTCATACTCCTGCGGGAATCGGCCTTCGAGAAACCGCGCCGCGATCCGCTCATCGGGCAGGTCGGCTTTCGCAAGCTCCAGCAGCGAGTTTCTCTGGACGAAAGCATCGAAGACTTCCGTAGTGATGACAAGCGTTTGCGGGATGAAGACATTGACCGGGGCGAGCTTGTCCTCTATGGGGGGATACCGGCGTAGAAGAGCGGAGACGAAAGACAAACCGCGCGCTTTGCCGCCGAGCGAGCCGGTCCCGATCTTCATGAACTCGGAGTCCTCATCGAAGGCCTTCGGGTCGAAATCAACCACGACCCCCCTCTGGCGCTGCATCCGGCGCTGGTGAATCGTAGAGATAAGAAACCTGCGATGGGTTTCGAGATTGGCGAAATCCGCCTCCCGTATCGGCCTGACCCGCGATGCCAGCTCTATTTCCGAGCGCGCGAAAAGCCATCTGGAAAAATCGTTGTGATTGCAGTGATGGGCGAAGGATTCATCCGGAATCGTCGACAGCATCTTCTCGAGCGCCCTGAGATTGGGGGCGCGGGATATCTCGCTGTTATCGGGCCAGCGGAACACGAAATCACCGAACCCGAGATGGTGCAGGAAGAAGGACCGGACTTCCGACAGGAGGGTCGGCGAATTCTTGTCGACGAACAGGGCCGGAATTTCCGCCGCCTTTGCCGCGTTTTTGGCCTCGGTGCTCATCAGGAGCATCGGGATGTCGAAGCGCTCCGATTTGATCGTTTTGAGCAGGTCGATTCCGGCGTTTTCATCGAATCTGTTCCTGCGCGGGAACCGGACGTCGGAGATAATGGCGAAAACATAAGGCTCAAACTGCCTGTAGAGCTTCATCGCATCTTCAAACGTGCCGGCCACGAGGATTTTGGGGCGGGCACGCATTGCGAGCAGGCGGTGTTCTTCGTTCAGGCCCTCCTCCATGACCGCCTGGGTCTGCAGCACCAGCACGCGGTAGAAAAGGGGCAGAAGCACCGAGAGGTACTCGGGGGAATCCTCCACGACGATGATGACGCGGATACTCGCAAAACCGGCATCGTGCGGGGCATTCTTCTGGTCTTCCACGCTCTTTATCATCGCCAGCAGGAGATCCGAATTGCCTCGCCAGATGTAGACGCGGTCGAAAAGACGGCTTTGCGAGTATTCCGGAAGGCACGCGCCGCCGTATGCCGGGTCCAGCTGGTGGCAAAGGAGCATGATCGGGAGCTTGGGGGCTCTGGCCCGTATCATTTCCGCCGTTGCCAGGAAGCTCCTGTCGGAAGCGCTCGGCATGATTATGACCAGATCGAGGTCGAGACTCTCGATGGCCTCAAGCGCGGCATCCGCCGTGGAAATCCAGTTGAGACGCGGCGGGTGGCTCAGATTCAGGCCGCGGTATTCGTTGATGATCGCTTCGGATAGCCGGCAGTCTTCTTCCATCACCCATGCATCATACGGGGTGGAGATCAGAAGAACCTCGCGTACTTTCCTGCTCATCAATTCGTGAAAGAGTTTGAACCTGGGATCGAACTGCTCTGCGGAGCGTGCATGGCCCGAATGAGGCATGTTTTAATGATCCTGTTGCGCCTGCTCTGTGTTATGTCCGTCTTGATTCGGCACAGTCCGGAATTTCCGCGTGCGGGATGCCCGTTTTCCACTGCAGTTCCAGCAGCCGCCAAAAGAGGAACAGTTTCTTGAACGGGCTTCCGGGTCTGTGTTCGCAAACCACTTTGAGCCTGTTTGCAATCCTGTATCGGAGGTCCGGCGAAAGCGGCCTTCCCGAACCATCCGCCAGGTAGGCCTCCACCAGGTCCAATTGCAGCCGCCACATGGAACGGCGGTTGTGAGGCTCGCCATGTTTTTTCTCCAGCCTTCGGCGATTTTCCCTGAGCAGGTTCTTGACGTCCGAACCCGGCTTGCCGAAGGATCCTCCACCCTTATGATATACGAATACGTCCTCGGCGCATACAAGTCTATATCCGGCTTTTCTTACGCGCAGGGAATAATCGTCGTCTTCATAAAATCCCCGGCCGAATCCCTCGTCGAGCAGTCCCACCCGATCGAGAACATCCCTGCGAAAGCCGACGCAAAAAAAAGAGAGCATCTCGGTCTCAAACGATCTGCCCCTGCTCCTAGCCGCCCATCGGAGTCCCTGCTCGATAACGCTTTCCGGCGCCTTCCCGTCAGTGTGGATTTTCTGCTCGTTTCCCACGGCATTCGAGACGGGGCCGATAAGTCCGATGCCCGAATCCCTTGAAAGCGGGCCGGTCAAGCCCTCGAGCCAGCCCGGCCTCACCAGGGTGTCGCTATTGAGAAGAACGAGTACATTCCCCGTGGCCATCCCGATGCCGTCGTTGTTTCCACCGGCAAACCCGCGGTTGGATCCGTTCAGGACGCACTTCAGGCGCGGCTCCCGCGCCATGAGTCCGGTAAGGTATGAAGCCGTTCCGTCCGATGAGTTGTTGTCGACAACGATGACCTCATACCCCTTCCCGGGCGTGTACCTGAATATGCTCTCCAGGCAGGGAGCCGTCGTCTCCTCAAGCCCGTTGTAGCTAACGATTATTATGCTTATAGTCGCCATCTTCTATTCCGCAATTGCTCTGCCGTCCAAAAAACAAAAGCAAGGAAGCCGCCGCAAAGCAGAGCGTAATCATCCGCCTTTTTAAAATCCAGCCTTGATCTCGCCTCGCAAAAAGGACGACCGGCGCCCTTAAATCTTCTTAACATTCCGGAACTGCTTAACGTTTAGAAAACGAGCAGGAAAAAGAGGAAGAAGATGGAAAACCGAAATGACCGCAGCTCCTGATCCGACAATCACGGAAATGATTTATCTTGCCATTTTTGGAAGACCAAAATCCAGTAGAAATCATCGACACAGATCGGCTAAAAATCATATACTCATATAAATTCAATTGTTTACCTCTATTTTGGATTCCAGTTCAAGACTCGGCCGCGCTTTAGAATAAAATCATCTTTTGACTGCGCGCGGTTGAATGCAAAAAAGGCCCCTTTCCCTCCGCCTCCTTGCCGCAGCAGAGCGGAAGCCCCCGCGGGAATTCGCACGGATGCCGCGAAAACTGCAGAAATTACTCGCTCCGGGTCCGGATGTTCGACTATATTCTATGCTTAGCCACTGAAATCGCTCTTTCGAATCGATCCTTTCACGCCCGCTGCCAAGGCGACCACACGAATGGAGGAGATGCTGATGGACCAGCCGAAAAGGACTGTTCTTTACGACAGGCATAAGCACCTGGGAGCGCAGATCGTCGAATTCGGCGGCTGGGATATGCCGCTCCAATACCCGACAGGAGTAGTGGAAGAACACCTGCACACGCGCAGGGAGGCGGGCCTGTTCGATGTTTCCCACATGGGCAGGTTCGTCGTACGGGGGGCCGGTGCGCTTGCGTTCCTTCAGCACGTCCTTAGCAACAACGCCGAAGGGCTCGATCTCATGCCCATCGGCGCTCAGTATACGCTCATTCCCACCGAATCCGGGGCGGTCATAGACGACGCTTATCTCTACCGGTTTTTCGAAGACGAGTACCTCCTGGTCGTAAACGCCTCGAACCGCCTGAAGGACTGGGAGCACCTCCAGGCCTGCGCGAAACGCTTCGAAGGTGTCCAACTCGCTGACCGCACGGAACAGCTCGCCATGTTCGCCCTGCAGGGACCCGCCTCTCGAGGCATACTCGCAGGGGTTGTCGAGGCGGGACGGCTTCCCGAACCCTTCCGGAACGCCGTTGGGATTGTCGAGATCGGGGGGGCGCGCGTGCTTGTCGGACGAACGGGCTACACCGGCGAGCCCTTGTGCTTCGAGCTTTTCGTCGACAGGCAAAAAGCGCTCATGCTCTGGGACCTGCTCCTGGAAAGAGGGGCAAAACCGGTGGGACTCGCCGCCCGCGATACGCTCCGTCTCGAAGCGGCCCTGCCGCTCTACGGCCACGAACTCGGCCCGGACCCCGAAGGCAGAGACATTCCGGCATTCGCAATCCCCATAGGCAAGTTTGCCGTAAGCTTTTCCGAACTCAAGGGAGACTACATCGGCCGGTCCGCTCTCGAGCGGCAGTTCGCGGCCTATTCCGGAATACTTGTCCGCGACTACACCCTCATGGCCGACCTCCCGCGGATGATCCGCTGCGTCGCGCTGGCGGGCCGGGGCATTGCCCGGGCCGGCGCAAAGGTTTTCAAGGACGGCAAGCACGTCGGGTACATATCGAGCGGCACAATGGTGCCGTACTATGTTTTCGACGACGGCGGGCTCATTTTCCACCGCGTAGGAGAACACAAGCTCCGCGCAATCTGTCTTGCCTATATCGACAGCGACATCGTTGACGACGACAGGGTGTCCGTCGATATCAGGGGAAAACTCGTCGAGGGCGTTGTCGTACCCTATCACCTCCGGTCCGACGCCCCTCCGATGGCGCACCCGATCGTCTACGACCACGAGCTGCCATCCAAGCCTCTTCCCGACGGGACGGTGGGCGCAAACGTACGCAGGCTGCTCGAAAAATCCGCCGAAAACACCCGGTGGCGGCAGCAGGAGTGCATAAACCTGATTCCCTCCGAGATGACGGCCTCCCCCATGGTGCGGCTGTTGACCACAATGGACCCGGCTTTCCGCTACGCCGAGCACAAGGAGTCCAAAGCCTTCTACGAGGCCGACATCTTCTACTATCAGGGGACGGACTTCATCGCCGAGGTGGAATGGCTGCTCGAGCGGGAAATGCGGGAGTTTCTCGGCTGCACCGAGGTCGAAACACGCGTGATCAGCGGCCAGATGGCCAATACCACCGTTTTCAGCGCAATGGTCGACTACATCAACCGGGCGGACCGCAGGAGCGAGCAGAGGCGCATCCGCCGGGTGATGAACAACCACATCGGCAAGGGCGGACATCTCAGCGCCCAACCCATGGGGGCTCTCAGGGATTTCGTGGCCCGCGATCCCCACACGGAACGGGCGGCGGTCGTGAATTTCCCGGTGCTCCCCGACAACCCGTACAAGATCGACGTTCCCGCCACCCTGGAGATGATCGATGCCTGCCGACCCGAACTGATCATTTTCGGCAAGAGCATGGTCCTTCACCGGGAACCGGTGGCCGAGGTGCGCAGGCACTGCGATGCATCGGGGCTGGGAGCCGTCATCATGTACGACATGGCCCACGTGCTCGGTCTTGTCGGCCCCCATTTCCAGCAGCCGTTCGCCGAAGGTGCGGACCTGGTCACCGGGTCCACGCACAAGACCTTTTTCGGCACCCAGCGGGGAGTGATCGGTACGCGCTACCAGGAACACGAGGAAAAATACGAGCTCTGGGAAGCGATCCGCCGCCGCGCCTTCCCGGGCGCGGTGTCGAACCACCACCTCGGGACCCTCTTGGGGCTGCTTCTCGCGGCTTACGAAATGAACCACTTCAAGGACGAGTACCAGCGCAAGGTCGTGGCCAACGCGAAGGCCTTCGCAAGGGCTCTCAAGGACTCCGGGCTCGATGTGGCCGGAGATCCCGCGATCTCCTTCACGGAAACGCATCAGGTCATAGTGAACGTCGGATATTCGCAAGGCCCCGAAGCCGCACTCCGGCTCGAGAAGAACAACATCATATGCAACTACCAGGCGACGCCTGGTGAGGAGAGCTTCACCGCGTCCGGGGGCATCCGGCTGGGGGTCGCCGAGATGACGCGATTCGGCATGGAGGAAAAAGACTTCGAAGAACTCGCATCCCTTATGAAAGAGGTCCTGGTGGACGGAGCCAATGCAGTGGATCGTGTCAAGAAGCTCCGGGAACCCTTCAGGGAGCTGCGGTTTTGTTTTTCAGGCAATGATTACGCGGACTGCATCCAAAAGTTGCATAGCCTCATATGAGATAAAGGAGCGCGGGAGATAGCGGATACTGCCGGAGCACGTTCATCCGTTCTGCTCTTAATGCTTAATGGACCGGCGATTTTTGCCGATTTAAGTTGAGGATGCGGCCCGCGTCGGGGAAGCGGATTCTTTCGGACGGGAGAAGCCACCGAGTACGCAAGGGTCGAGAATGCTTTGCGAAAAAGCGATGCGCATCATCGCTCTCTTTTCGGAAATATGTTACATGGCATGCATACCGTAAAATGATCTTCGAAGGCGGCGCGCCGGTCGCCTGCATCTCCATCGGCGCGGATTCCGCTTTCAAGACGCTGACAGGGCTGAAGAACGTAACGGGCGGGAGGGCATCCGGTGGTGGAAGGGGTTCGAAGCCGGAGCAGCAGTGACATTGATTTTCCCGATTCCGGAAGGCAGCCAGATCGAGGTCGTGCAATGAATCCCTGTCGCATTCTCATAGTGGAAGACGAGTCCATCATCGCATTGGACATAGCCGAACGTTTGACCGGCATGGGTTACGAGCCCGTGGGGCACGCCGGTTCCGGAGAGCAGGCGCTGGAACTCACAAAGCGCGATAGTCCGGATCTGATACTCATGGACATCCGGCTCAAGGGTCAGATGGACGGGATCGCGACCGCGCATCAAATCCGCCGCAATTACCGCGTTCCGGTGGTGTTTCTCACCGCCTATCCCGAAGATTTCACGATGGACAGCGCCAAACAAACCGAGCCTTACGGCTTCATCCTCAAGCCCTTTGAGGACAGCGCCCTGAAGTCGGCTATCGAAATCGCGCTGCACAAGCATTCCGCCGAAGCGGAAATCCGCCGCCTCAGTCAGCTCTACGATCTTTTGAGCCAGGTCAATCAGGCGGTGGTGCGCATATCTTCCCGGGAAGAACTGCTTGCGACCATACCCCGGTTGGTCGTCGAGCGGGGCTTTGTCGATTTTTCCTGGGTCGGCTGGCTCGATCCCGAAACATCCAGGATCCATCCCGTAGGCCACTTTGGGCAGACATCCGATCTGTTGAGCCTGGCCGAATTCACCCTCGCGACGCACCCCGCGGGCAAGGGCCACATCGGCAGGGCTATCCTCGAGGGGAACCACCAGATCTGCGAGGGCTGCGGAAAAGGCGAATGCATCTACGGCTGCTCGGGGTCTTCAGCCTGCTTCGGCTTCCAATCCTGCGCCTGGTTCCCGCTCCGGTTCCAGGGACGGGTCTGCGGCATACTCGCGCTCGCATTGCGGCAGCAGAACTTCTTCAGCAGGCGCGAAACGTCCCTCCTGCAGGAAGTGGCCATGGACATCTCCTTCGCGCTGGACAAGATCGAGGAGCAGGCGCATCGCGAACGTACCGAGGCCGCCCTTCGCAGGAGTGAAAAGCGCCTCAGCCTCGCCTTGAACGCTTCGCGAATGGGCGTGTGGGAATGGGACCTGCGAAACAATGCCATCTTCTGGTCGCCCGAATGCAGCGAGATCATTACCGCGGAAGCCTGCGACGGCAGATTCGAATCGTTTTTGCACTGCATTCATCCCGAAGACGCCGCTCGGGTCGAGAAAAACGCACGCCGGACGATCGACCGTCGGAAGAGCTTCAGCGATGAGTTTCGCATCATGACCCCGGAGGGCAAGGTGCGCTGGGTGTCCATTTCCGGCAAGGCCGAGTATGAGAGCGACGAGCCGCACCTGCTCATCGGCACGATCGAAAACATTACGGACCGCAGGCGCGCGGAAGAGGAGCGCAACCGCGTGGAGGCTCAACTCCGGCAGGTTCAGAAGATGGAAGCGCTGGGGACCCTGGCCGGAGGCATCGCCCACGATTTCAACAACATCCTGGCCATTATCATGGGCTACACGGAAATGGTCTATCTGGATGCGGAGGAAAACAGCGAGATACGCGGGCAGCTCTGGGAGGTTCTTCAGGCCTCCGCGCGCGCCAAGGACCTCGTGAAGCAGATCCTTGCCTTCAGCCGCAGGAACGAGCAGGAGAAAAAGCCAATCCAGATCGGCCTCATCGTGAAGGAAAGCCTGAGGATGCTCAGGGCCACCCTGCCCTCGACAATCGCGATCAAAAAGGACGTCACGTCCAGCGCCGTGGTTGTCGCCGATCCGACCCAGATGCACCAGGTGCTCATGAACCTGTGCACCAATGCAGCCCACGCAATGCAGGAAGGCGGCGGGGAACTGTCCGTAAGCCTGACGGATATCCGCTTCGGTCCCGAGCACATCCTGCTTCATCCCGAGTTGCAGCAGGGAAATTATGTGCGGCTCATCGTCAAGGATACCGGCCACGGCATCAGCCCCGCCATCCTGAACCGGATTT
>JAJFVB010000225.1 GCA_021372055.1 Desulfobacteraceae bacterium
TCGGCCGGGAGCTTCGAGGCAACCGCCGCGTATTCGATCTGGGCCTTGGCTTCCTTGGATCCCTTGTAATAGGTGACTCCCCAGGTGGAGATAAATACAAAAATAATCGCCGCGCCAATCCCGACCAGGAAAGTGTAATTCTTATCGGCCCATTCCTTTACCATTTCATAGCGGGTATCGGTTGGCAAAACTTTCGTGTTCGGTGCCGCTTTGGCCGGTGCCTTTATTTTCTTTGCGCCCAACGGTGTCTCCTCATGAAAAATACAAGTCGAATTGTGACCGGTAGAAATGCGCTTTTCCCGACCGCCCGTTAAACCGCCCTTTCGCCTGCCGGCGCGGAACAGCCGGGATCATTCGATATTCTGAGCCTGTTCCTTGAGTTTGCCGATCTCCGTTTTCATCCGGACGACGGCCTGAACTATGTCGAGATCCGTTGACTTGGACCCGATGGTATTCGCTTCCCGGTGGAGCTCCTGGATCAGGAAATCCAGCCTGCGGCCGTCAGCCAGCTTGGGACCGGTCAGCAGGGTCTGGATATAGTCGAGATGGCTCCCCAGGCGCACGATCTCCTCATTGATGTCCGCCCGGTCTATGATGAAGGCGATCTCCTGGAGCAGCCGGTTTTCGTCCGGTTCCGTTCCACCCAGGAGCTGCTTCATTCTCTCCTCGAGCTTTCCCTTGTATTCATCGACTACGGTCCCGGCCCGCTCCGTGACTATTGCGAGATCCTTCCTCAGAGCCTCTATCCGGTTCTCGAAGTCCTTTAGAAGCGATTCGCCTTCGAGAATCCGCATCCGTTCCACCTGCCCGAGCGCATCGGACACGGCGGTCGCAAGAAGCTGCTGGACCGCCTCCTGGTCCACCACGATTTCCGGTGTCTCGTAAATGTGCGGGACCTTGAGCAGATGGTCGAGGCTCGGCGCTTCGGTGCGCCCCAGTTCCGTATGGATCTGCTGGAGTTGATCCCAATAATAGAGGGCGAGCTCACGGCTGATCTGCGGCGCTTTCTGCCGGATGTCCGTGCTCTCTATCCCGACGTACATGTCGATGCGTCCCCGCCGGAACTTCTCGGAGACGGTCTTGCGGCAGAGGTCTTCGAACTCCATGAAATTTTTCGGTATTCGGACGGACATATCGAGCTGCTTGCCGTTTAGCGCCCGCATTTCCACGGTGACCGAGTATCCGGCCCCCTCCGTTCGACTGCGGCCAAAGCCGGTCATGCTGTGGATCAAATTTCGACTCCTCCTGGCAACTGTTGCCGTTCGATCGGGGGTTTCGCTCCGGAACCCGGTGGTTCACAGTGGAAGGCGTCCGTCCCGCTGAAATCTGAGCTTCTTGCGCATCACTCCGAGAAAGTGCAGGAACTCCGGTTCCTGGTAGTCGGGATAGGTCCAGGGCAGCGCCCGGTACCCCCCTTTCTGGTAAATCAGCGTCAGGTCGGCATAGATGCCGGCCCGCAGGTAGATCCGATGGGTAAAATTCTTGCCCGTTGCGAGAACGAACCGCTCCTCGCTCAAAATGCCGGGGTCGATATTGACCTGACGCTTTCCATCGCAGGAAAGGCGTTTTTCAATCTCGTTGGTCTGCAGTTTGATTTCGGGCAGGAAATCGGGCGCGACAAGGTCGACGAAGCTTGCCGTCTGCCTCAGCAGCCCCACGCCCATTTCCGCATCATAATAGCTGGTGTAGGGAAACGGCCCCGGTGCGGAGACAAAGTCGAGCGGCCCGAAGAGCTCCGCGAGCCGCCTCAGTGCAAGCTCCTGCACCTCGGGGTCATGAAAGAGAAACCGGATCACCAGCTTGGTTGAAGATGGCTCTCTTGGCTGGCTCATATCACACCACCACGGTTTTTCGGACGCAGAGACACCCGTTTCCCCGTTTTCTCCCGTCCCGAAACGGCCTGCTTCAACCGAGCGGTTTGGCCTCGTCGATCAGCATGATCGGAATGTCGTCCCGGATCTCGTAGACGAGCCTGCACTGTTGGCAGACGAGGCCCGTACCCTTTACATCGAGTTCCACCGGCCCCTTGCACTTCGGGCAGCGCAGGATTTCAAGCAACTCTGGTTTTACGGCCATCGGCCCGCTCCATTCCTATTTCGGCCCCGGCTGGGCCGGTTTTTCCTCGGGTTTGCGGAACGCGTCTTTCCCATCCTCGTCGAGCATCTGGCGAAACGCGTCGAGAAGAGCCCGCATCTTGGCGCCGAACTGTATACGGTTGCGACGCATCTCGGATATTTCCTGCTCCATCTTTATCAGGCGGTTGTGCGCGTCCTGAAGGATTTTTTCCGCCTGCACCTCGGCCTCGGAAAGCGTGAGCTTCGCTTCGCGCTCGGCGTTGGCCTTGATCTGCTCGGCGTTTTTCTGCGCGCTCACAAGCACGCTCCGGATGGTCTTCTCCCGCTCCCTGTGCTCCCGGATTTCGGCTTCCTGCGCCTGCATGTCTTTCTTGAGCGATTCGTTCTCGGAGCCCAGCCGGCGAATCTCCTCCGACATCTCCTGCAAAAAGGACTCAACCTCCCCGGGGTCCAGCCCCATCAAGCGAGTCCTGAATTTTTTCCCTTCGAAATCGGCCAGTTCCATCGATCTTTACCCCAAAGCGCCACACTTCTTACTTACGTGCCTATGGTGTAGGCAAGGCGCGCGAGAGTGGATACAAGAAAGGATCGCAAAAAATAGATCACAAGGATCAGTATCATGGGAGTGAAGTCCAGCCCGCCTCCGAAGGACGGGATCATGCTGCGCATGCGGTAGAGCACAGGTTCGGTCGCGTTGTAGAGAAACCGCACGATCGGGTTGTACGGGTCGGGATTTACCCAGGAGATGAGCGCGCGCGCGATCACGACCAGCATGTAGGCGTAGAGGACGATGTCGATAATCTGTGCGAGGGCAGCGAAAAAATAGCCAATTGCAAACATGCACCACTCCGTAATATTTTAGCGGATTAAGTACCAATTTTGTTCTTGAAACTACTTTTTTTCCCGTGGCATGTCAACTCGAACCGTCACGCCTCAAGGCCGGACGGGCAAACGAAACGGAGCGTCGGCCCGGCAATTCCTCAGTGGCGGACGTAGCGGTCGACAACCCCGTTTACCCCACGCTCCAGCCACATGGAAAGAACGCTCACCACCATGATGGCAACGGCACCCACGAGGAGCACCGCTCCGATATGGAACGTCGTCAGCACCCCGCCGAAGTACATGACGTAGGGCTGGTGCAGCAGGTAGATGCTGTACGAGTAGACACCGGCCGCGGCGAAGGCCTTGCCCAGCCAGGGCACCCGGTCGATTCCGGCTGCCAGGTGAATCATGATGAGCGAGAGCCCCATTCCCGAAAAACCGTCCGAGAAGCTGAAGAGAAAATCCGGCCTGTAGGTCAGCACGGCCAGCGTGTAGAGCACAACGCCCGCCACAAAGGAGACCGGAGAAAGCAGGAGCTCAAGCGTCCTGTCCGGAGACTCGGCCATGAGCTTTCCCAGGATCATGCCGGCCGCGAATTCCCAGAGCCTGCAGCCGAAGAAGCCGCCCTGGAGGTAGTTGCCGTCCGCGCTCAGCACACTGAAGATCAGATATCGGGAAACGGCGGCGACAAGGATTGCGAGCGCGAGAAATCTGGCCGGCCCCATCCGCCTCATCAGGTAATAGAGAAGTGGGAAGACGATGTAGAGTTGGAGGAGAAGGCCCACGAACCACCATGCGGGAACGAAGTAATAAAAGGCGGTATCGATCGGGTAGACCCGCTCCCCGAAGAGGCTGAGGATGAAGCGGTAGTCGACCGCATCGTGGACCTGGAAGGGAGAAACGAGAAAAATGAGGTGGGCAAGCCAGTAGATCGGAAAAAGACGGACGAACCGTCGCTTGAACCATTTGCCCCAGGCGGGTGCCAAATCGCCCTTCCTGACAAGCGAGTAGGTCAGGCCGAAGCCGCTGAAAAGGACGAATACCCCCACCCCCTGCGCCCCTCTCTGGAACAGCCCGATTATGAGCCCCTCGATCGCGCACGAAAAGCTTCCGAACAGGGAAGTCGGAGCGCAGCCCTCGACGAAGGAGCCGAAGGAAGAGAGCGTTATGGGCAGCGGGTAGTCGCCCTTGTAGGCAAGAACGAAATGGAAAAAGGCGATCCAGATGATCGCGAGTCCACGAACGCTGTCCAGCCATTGAAAACGGGACGAAAGGGAAACGGGTGCTCGCACGGACGTAGCGGGATCTGTCATCATAGAGTCCGAAGGGATTGGTTAAATGTCGAGAAACACGGGTCAGAGTTCAAAAAATGTTTATAATCCACTTTTCATTCAGGCACATTATAAGTATGAAGAAGGGCGCGCCCGGATGTCAACGATCCAGCCCGAGGTGCGTTGGCTTGCGCATCCGCTTTCCTTGACTGCCGCCGGGCGGCGGTTAGAAAGCATGACCCCGTTTGCCCACCTGAACTTTTTTTCAAAGGAGTAACGAAAAATGCCTAGCCTCGACACATTGCTGATCCTGCTCGTTTCCTGCTGCCTGCTCATGACTCAAAGCATGTCCTGGGCCGCGGCTCCGGAAGAGAAAGCGCCTTCCAAGAACCCGGTCGTGCTCATGAAGACCTCGGAGGGCCCCATCCGCATCGAACTGTGGCAGGACAAAGCGCCCATCACGGTCAAGAACTTCCTCCAGTATGTAAACGAGGGCTATTACAGCGGAACGATTTTCCACCGCGTCATTCCGAATTTCATGATTCAGGGCGGGGGCTTTACTCCGGAAATGCAGCAGAAGCAGACTCATGAGCCCATAAAGAACGAAGCGGCTCAGGAACTCAAAAACGCGCGCGGCACCATAGCGATGGCGAGAACGAATGTCGTGGACAGCGCCACGTCTCAGTTTTTCATCAATGTTGTCGACAATGAATTTCTGAACCATCGGGACAAGACTCCCGGCGGATTCGGCTATGCCGCCTTCGGGCAGGTCGTCGAAGGCATGGATACGGTGGACAAGATAAAGGCGGTTCAAACCACATCGCTCGGCCCGCACCGGGATGTGCCCGCAAAGCCCGTGATTATCGAGAGCGTAACGCTCGAAAAGTAGCCGCGGCAGCTCTCGCGGTCCTTTCATTCGCCGCGCGTTTCCTGGAAATCCCCGGGTTCCGGCTTGTCACGACGGAGCCCGGGCAAAAAGCCCCCGTCTCGCGGGACCCCGCTCCGCTCTTTCCCGCTCCTCGCGTCCCGCGTTTTGCCTTCTTGGCTCTTGTGTTGCGGTCCTTTTGAGGTATAATTCGCCAACCTTGCGGATAGGTTCGGCTTTTGGGAAGCCAGATGTTCCCCGGGGCAACTTCGCGAAACGTTCTCCAGGGGGCGAGGATATCTGGTTCCGGCCGGATGCGCCGCCACACCTAACGACAGGGCAGGCATCGTGCCGCCCGAGTACAAAGGAGAGGAAGATGAGCAAACGGATCACGGTGCCTGAGATAATGGCATCCAAGGGGAAACGCAAACTGACCGAATTGACCGCATACGACTACCCGACCGCCCTGTGGGCCGACAAGAGCGGAGTCGACATGCTTCTGGTTGGCGACTCTCTTGCCATGGTGGTGCTCGGGCAGGAAGACACCCTTTCGGTCGGGATGACGGAGATGCTGCATCACACGCTGGCTGTGAGCAGGGGGGCCGGGCATGGGCTGGTCATCGGCGACATGCCCTTCATGTCCTACCAGGCAAGCGTGGAACAGGCCCTCATCAACGCCGGCCGCTTCATGAAGGAAGCCAGGGCGAACGCGGTCAAGCTCGAAGGCGGAGCGCGGGTCGTGCCGCAGGTAAGAGCCATGGTGGAAGCGGGCATTCCCGTGCAGGGGCACCTCGGGCTGACTCCCCAGAGCGCCGCTCAGTTCGGCGGGTTCAAGGTGCAGGGGAAAACGGCCGAAGCTGCAAAGGTCCTCATCGAAGACGCTCAGGCCCTTGCCGATGCGGGGTGCTTCAGCATCGTCCTGGAGGCCATTCCGTCCGCGATAGCCGAAATGATCACGGAAGCGGTTTCGATCCCGACGATAGGAATCGGCGCGGGACCCGGCTGCGACGGGCAGGTCCTGGTGATCCACGACGTTCTGGGACTCTACGACCGCTTTACTCCGAGATTCGTAAAGCAGTACGCAAAGCTCGGCGACACGATCATCGCGGCGTTGGGCAAATATAAGGAAGAAGTGGAGCAGGGAATTTTCCCGGGACCCGAGCATGGGTTCGTCATAAACGAGCAGGAAGTCCAGAAATTGGGAAGCAAATCCTGATCGCTTTTTTAGTGGCCGCCTCTCCTCCGGACCATCCGCCCGGGGGAGAGGATTTTTTCCCGTCAAATCCCGTAGAACCCCGCGAGACGCGGCTCCGCTACTTGCCTCAAGGGGGTTTTTTCGTTCCAAATTGTTCGAATTTTCTCACTCTCCGGCAACGTGCCATGATCATTCCCGAAATAAGAAAACTACCGTCACTATTAGAAATTTTCTTGCATTTCCCGTTGCGTTCTATAAAAATCCTATGACTTGTTAACATAGGGACTCAGGGGCGGCTGACCAAGAAAGTGCATCCAAGCGGAGGCTTTACCCGGAAGGCTTGTCGGCTCTTCGTGGAGACTGTCAAGCCATGGTTGTTCGACAGAAGCCTGGCAGTATTTCTGTTCCTTTCAGCACCAATCGTTCGACCGGCGTCAGGAGATGTCATGGAAGTAAAATTGCTCAACATTGGCTTTGGCAACACAGTAATTGCGAACCGGGTGGTAGCGATCGTATCCCCGGCTTCCGCGCCCATGAAAAGACTCAAAGAGGATGCAAGACAGGGAAACAAGCTTATTGACGCAACGATGGGCCGCCGTACCCGTTCCATAATCGTCACGGACAGCGATCACGTGATCCTCTCCGGCGTCCAGGCAGAAACGATAGCTCAGCGTCTTCTGATGGACGGGAACTCCAAAGACGCCAACCTGATCAAGCAGCTGTAGATCTATGCTCCCTCCGGCCTCCTCCGGGCAAATTTTCATCATTTCCGCTCCTTCCGGAGTGGGAAAATCCACGATCATCCGGAACGTGCTTGCAGAGGTGCCGAAACTCAAGTTTTCGGTTTCCTGCACGACCCGCCCCATCCGCCCGGACGAAATCGACGGGAAGGACTACCACTTCCTCGCTCGCGAGGACTTCCTGAACGGGATCAACTCCGGCAGGTTCCTTGAATGGGCGGAAGTGCACGGCCAATATTACGGAACGGACGTTCACCCGATCGAAAGGTGGCTAAAGGAGGGCAACAGCGTGCTTCTGGATATCGACGTCCAAGGGGCGCGCCTCGTCAGATGCGCCTATCCGGAGGCGCAGACCATATTCGTCCTGCCTCCCTCTCTGGGCGTGCTGGAGGAAAGGCTCAAGAAGCGCGCGACCGAATCCGAGGAGCAGCTTGCGATTCGCGTCGAGGCTGCGCAGCGCGAACTCATGGAGGCACCCTGGTATGACTACATCGTCGTGAACGACAACCTGCAGGTGGCGATCGCAGACATAAAGGCGATCCTGCGGGCCGGACGATGCAGCCGGACGGCCCAGGCCGCCCGGCTAAGGGCATTCCTCCTGACGCTTTGCCCCTCCTGATGTCCCCATCCGCATCATGAAAGCGACCCTTGAAAAACAGATCTGGATTTCGGGCATCAACCCCGTGCGCGAAACCCTGCGGGCCGAAAACGTCCGCGCCGGCGAACTCGTGATCGCCAGAAGCGATCCGCGAGGACTGGAGCTCGAAGAGCTTGCGCGGGCGAAAAGCATCCAGGTCACCCGGTCGACGCGCGAAAGGGTGGGCGCATTGGCGGGGCACCCGCACCATCAGGGCGTGGCGCTCAAGATGGAGGAATTTCCCTACAGCACGCTTGAAGACATCCTCTTAAGGGAACCCGCCGATCGGGATCCCCTGCTTCTCCTCGATTCCATACAGGACCCGCACAACTTGGGAGCGATCCTCAGGAGCGCCTGCTTTCTCGGAGGCAGGGGGGTGATCATCCCCAGGGACAGGTCGGCCCGGGTGAGCGCGGCGGTGATAAAGACCGCGGCGGGCGCCACGGCTTACGTACCGGTGGCTCGGATCACCAACGCGACGCGGGCGTTAAACGAACTGAAGGAAGCGGGCTACTGGATCGCAGGTCTTGAGATGGAGGGGAGCACAGTTGTATATGAGGCCGATTTGACGGTGCCGCTCTGCCTTGTCGTTGGAAACGAGCAGAAAGGAATCCGGCCGCTCGTAAGAAGCGTCTGCGACATGCTGGTCCGGATCCCGGCCTCGGGACCCATCGATTCCCTCAATGCCGCTTCCGCGGCGACGGTCGTACTTGCCGAAGTGCAACGCCAGCGGCTCAATGCGCGGAAATAGTCCTGCTTCCGAATAGCGCCGTCCCGATCCGCACCAGCGTTGCGCCCTCCTCGACAGCGACCTCGAAATCCCCGCTCATTCCCATGGAAAGCTCGGTCAGGTTTTCCGGCGACGGCGAGTCCTCCCGCAGCGCCTGGAGCAGCTCCCGCATTCTCCTGAAGTACGGGCGCGCGAGTTCGGGTGCATCGAAAAAGGGAGGCAGGGCCATGAGCCCCCTCACATCCAGCCCTTCGAGTTCCCGGACGAACCTGAAAAACGCGGACAGCTTATCGGGCGAAACACCGCTTTTGGACGGTTCGCTCCCGATATTTACCTGGATGAGAGCCGGAATCCTGCGTCCCGAAAGCTGCGCCTTGCGGTCAAGCTCCTTTGCAAGACTTTCCCGGTCAAGAGTCTCGATCCAGTCGCAGCACTGAAGGGCCGCGTTCACCTTGTTCGTCTGCAGGCGGCCGATGCAGTGCCAGGTGACGGACGGGGCCGGGATTGCCTCCCGCTTTATGCGCGCCTCCTGAATGTAGTTCTCGCCCAGGATTGTGATCCCGGCCTCTATGCCTTCGCGGATTCTTTCGACCGGCACGGTCTTGGTGACACCCACAAGCTTTACCTCCGCCGGATCGCGCCCCGCCCTGGAGCATGCTTGCACGATTTTTTCCCGGATGCGCGAGAGATTGACTGAGACGCAATCCTGTTTCATTTCGGAAATCGCTTCCTTTCAGGCGGCAGGAGTTGCGCACCGGCCGCAGATTCGGAGAATACGCCGGGACCATGCCCGCGTGATATATTTGAATTACAGCATTAAGGATAAAGACGGGAGAACTGTCCAGAAAAAAGATCAACCGCCAAAGGGGCAGGTCGCAACATTCGGAGATGACGACCGAATGGGGGAGGACCGGGCCGAAGAAAACAAAAACAGACCCCGGCGGCGCCGGTCCCGCGAGATCGGCGGCAGGCTGCACTCTTGCGCGATGCGGTGTGTGCGAATTCACTCATGCCGCGATGCGCGCATCAAAACTCCCAAACCTGCATGAGCCCCACGCCGCCCGAAACACCCGTGGTGTTTCGCGTGCCGAAAAGGCCCTTGAAGTGTCGATCCTGCATCACCAGGGGGTCGTTGGCGGCATAGTCGGGGCTCGAGGTGATCAGTTGCATCTCGCCCCCCGCAAAGGGGATGTTCCCCGGCCTGCCGTAGTAGAACGACTCCTCCACCGATGCACACCCGTACAAGGCAATGAAAAGCATCAAAACGAGAATGAATTTTCCTGACATCTTCACCTCCTCCAAGGAGAGGAACAGCCATTGTAATTGTAAGCATTCCCATGGCGGCAGTGAATATGCCGGCATGGATCATCCCGCTCCCCGTTGCCCTTTGTCGCCGATGCTCCCGGAAGCGGATTTGGCTCCGAGCGCCGGCTCCGACCACGTTTGCCGAACTCCTGCCCCCGGCGTTTGCCCTTTGAGCATACTCCCCCTGCCGGGGTTGCACATTCAACGGGAGCAGTTTCACTCTGCGAGGCTTTCGCTCCAAATTTTTACTGCGAAAAACCGCAAAAGATGCCGATTAACCTGGAATGTTCTCGAAGCCGGAGTCAAAAGCGAAGAAAAGGGTTGACTCTCCGCAGGGTTTACGGAATATTGGTCCCAAATGCACATTGTGCACAACATTAATATGACTTTTCACATGAAAAAAATGTACGTTTCAGGCGGGCTGGCGGGTACTTGTAGAAACTCACGCTCTGCACAAGTTCGGTATGCCTGTTCGCAAACCCTGTTGCTGCTTGACAGCCGCGCGTTCTAGTGCGCGCCCTGGAAACAAGAGGCCTGAAATGAGTACCGTTCGCGATCTATTCACAAAACCCGTTCTCATATTCGGGTGCGGGAACGTACTGGTCGGCGACGACGGCTTTGGTCCCGCAGTCATGGACCATCTGCTCGCAAATTACCCGTTGCCGGGGCATGTGGCCGCGCTGGACGTGGGCACGAGTATCCGGGAACTGCTCTTCGACCTTGTGCTTCTGCCGGACAAGCCCAGAACGATCTTCATCGTTGATTCGGTTTCCGAATCGGACAGGGCTCCGGGCGAACTATTCGAAATGGATATCAGCCGGATTCCAATCCACAAGGTAAACGATTTTTCCTTGCACATGTTTCCCTCCGTAAACCTATTGAACGATCTTCAGGAAGGTGCGGGAGTCGAGATCCGGGTGCTGGCCGTCCAGACCGGGAAGCTTCCCGATGAGATCAGGCCGGGACTTTCGGCTCCGGTCCGGGCTGCCGTGCCGAAAGCCTGCGAATGGCTGCTGCGGGAAGTAGAGGTCTTGTCATGATAGTCATCCGCATCGGCCAACTGGCCGACCAGCTGGGAGTCCACAGGAATACGATCCGCAACTGGATCAGAAGCGGCCGTCTCCCCGCCCGGAGCATGTCGGGCAAACGGTACCTGCTGACGGAAGCCGATTTCAGCAAGATTTGCCAGGAGTTCGGGATCGACCGCTCGGCCCTGAGGCTGAAGCATGTCCCCGGGGCGCCTCTCATGAGCCGTGAAATGGGACTCATGGAGGAAAACGTCCGCAGGATCGGACAGCCCTCGGGCCGCCTGCTCGGCGCGCCCTCCTGGGGTGAGGCGTGTATGACGTGCGGGAGTTGCGCGAGCGCGTGCCCGATTTCCGGAGTCGACGGCCTCGATCCGCGCAAGGCGGTGCGGATGGCCGTGCTCGGCCTGGAAGAGGAGCTGCTCGCATCGCAGTGGCCCTGGAAGTGCACCATGTGCGGCAAATGCGAGAGGGCCTGTCCGATGAACGTCGAAATCGTTGCGCTCATCCAGCGTGTGAGGGGCCTGCGGGACAGGGACAAGGTACCCGGGCCGTTGCACAAGGGAGTCCTCATGTGCCTGGCCAAGGGCAACAACCTCGGCATCCCGAAGGTGGATTTCGTCTCCCTTCTCGATGAGATGTCCAGGGAAATGGTTGACGAGGGCTGCGAGGGCTTTACATCGCCGGTCGACAGAAAAGGCTCCAGGATCATGATGCTTGTGAACTCCAAGGAGCCCTTCGCCGAACCGGACGACATGAAGCACTGGTGGAAGATCTTCCATGCCGCGGGCGAATCCTGGACCATTCCTTCGGAGAACTGGGAGGGCGTTAACTGGGCGCTTTTCACCGGAGACGACGAATCGCTCAAGACGATAGTCGGCCGCATCGTGGAAAACATGTACAGGCTGGAGTGCAAGACGCTGCTCCTACCCGAATTAGGTCACTCCTACTACGCGACCCGGTACGGGTTACAGACATGGTTCAGGGAAGACCTCAAGAATTTTACCGTTACGACGGTCTTCGACCTTCTTCTGAGCTACATCAACGAGGGGCGCATCAAAATCGACCCCTCAAGGCACAAGATGCTGACGACATATAACGATCCCTGCCACTACGGGCGCAAGTCCCTGAAGACCTTCGGGCAGGGGTATTTCGAGGAACCGAGGGCGATAATCAAAAAATGCGCCCCGAACTACGTCGACCTTTACCCCAACCGGGCGGACAACTACTGCTGCGGGGCGGGCGGCGGGGGCTGGGCGACGCCCTTCAAGGAAGAGCGGGTCTACTTCGGCCGTTTCAAAGCGAACCAGATAGCGACTTCCAGGGCGGGTCTCGTCATCACGGCCTGTCACAACTGCCGCGATCAGATCACGAAGAGCCTGCGCTACGAATACGATCTCAAAGCGGATGTGAAGTACATCTGGGAACTCGTTGCGGATTCCCTGGTGCTTCCCGGAAACAGGGGAAAAAGAACTTGATTCGGGAGTTGCAGCAGATGATTGATTTTGAAGAAAAAGTCGGAAGCGTCATGGTCGTCGGCGGGGGCATCGCCGGCATCCAGGCTTCGCTTGATCTCGCCAACAGCGGATTTTATGTCTACTTGGTCGAGAGTACGGGGGCCATCGGGGGCGCCATGGCCCAGATGGACAAGACCTTTCCGACAAACGACTGCGCGATGTGCATTCTGTCGCCCAAGCTGGTCGAGTGCGGTCGGCACTTGAACATCCAACTGATGACGATGACGGAGATGAAGCAGGTAGAGGGAGAACTGGGCAATTTCACCGTCTTTCTCCGCCAGCATCCCCGGTTCGTGGATGTGGAAAAGTGTATCGCCTGCGGCAAGTGCGCCCAGAAATGCCCGCAGAAGGTCCCGGACGAGTTCAACCGGAAGATCAACACGCGCAAGGCGATATTTGTAAAGTACCCGCAGGCCGTTCCGCTGAAGTACCAGATCGATCCGGTCGCCTGCAACCACATGCGAGGCGGCAGGTGCAGGGAGTGCGAAGCCGTATGCCCGTGCGGCGCGATCATGTTCGACGACTACCCCAGGGATTTCCAGGTGAAGGTGGGCTCGATCATCCTGGCCCCCGGCTACCGGACCTTCGATCCGACCGGGTTGAGCGCGTGGGGGTACGGCCGTTTTCCCAACGTGATCACGGCCATTGAGCTGGAGCGCTATCTCGCAGTGTCCGGTCCCACCAGCGGCAACCTCGTGCGCCCTTCCGACGGCAAGCCCGTAAGGAGGATGGCTTTCCTGCAGTGCATCGGGAGCAGGGACTACAACCAGGTCCTCAAGAACTACTGTTCCTCGGTCTGCTGCATGTACGCCATAAAACAGGCGATGATCGCCACGGACCACAACCGCAATCTCCAGGCCTCCATTTTCCACATGGACATCAGGACGCCCGGAAAGGACTTTGAACGGTTCTACGACAGGGCAAGGCACAGGGGGATCGCCTTCCAGAGATGCCGCATCCATGCGGTGGAACCCGGCGAAGCGGGCGATGACGTCACCCTGCGCTATCTGACGGAAAACGGGAAACAGATAAGCGAGCAGTTCGACATGGTGGTGCTCTCCGTCGGAATGGAACCGACACCGGAGGTCATCGCCCTTGCCGAGAGGCTCAGGGTGGCGCTTACGCCAGAGGGATTTGCCGCTTCGTCGTGTTTTTCGCCGGTACACACCTCACGGCCGGGAATTTACGCCTGCGGCGTTTTTGCGGGCCCAAGCGACATTCCGCTCTCCGTCATCGAGGCTTCCGCCGCGGCCACCGCCGCGGCCGTCCGGCTCTCGGACGTACGTTACAGTCTTTCCCGGCAGAAACAATTCCCTCCCGAGCGCAATGTGGAAGGCGAGAAGCCGCGCATCGGCGTCTTCGTGTGCAACTGCGGGTCCAATATCGCCGACGTGGTCAACGTGCACGATGTGGCGCGCTATGCCGCATCCCTGCCCGAAGTGGTTTTCGTCGAAAAGACCCTGTTCGCCTGCTCGCAGGATTCCCAGGAGATCATCCGGAAGCGGATCGAAGAGGAGCGGCTGAACCGGATCGTCATCGCATCCTGCACGCCGCGTACTCATGAGCCGCTTTTCAGGGAGACTCTGCGCGCATCGGGCTTAAACGAGTGCCTCATCGAGATGGCCAACATCCGCAACCAGCTGGCCTGGGTCCACGCGGCACAGCCCGACGAGGCCACCGAGAAGGCCAAGGATCTCGTCCGGATGGCAGTTTCCAAGGCTGCGCTCCTTGAACCGGTGCCTCCGGTTTCGGTGCGCATCACTCCGCAGGCCCTCGTGATCGGTGGCGGGCTCGCCGGAATGACCGCCGCGCTTGGTCTTGCCGACCAGGGATTCCCGGTGCATCTGGTGGAAAAGGCCGCCCAGCTCGGCGGCAACACGCGTCATTTGTTCAAGACATGGAAGGGCGAACCCATACCGCCTCACATGGACATGCTCGCATCGCGCGTGCGTGAGCACAGCCTGATTACGATTCATCTCAAATCGGCCGTGGTCCAGGCCGAGGGCTACGTCGGGAGTTTCACGTCGACGATCCACAAGGCCACGGGCAACATCACGGTGGACCATGGAGTGGTGATCCTGGCGACCGGAGGACAGGCCTTCAAGCCCGTCGAGTACGACTACGGGCTGTCCCAGGACATTTTCACCTCGCTTGAGTTCGACAAGCTGTACGCGGTCGGCGACGAGCGCATAAGAAACGGCCGAAATTTCGTCTTTATCCAGTGCGTCGGGTCCAGAGAGCCGGACCGCAACTACTGCTCCCGCGTGTGCTGCACGCACTCGATCCAGTCGGCCCTGACGCTCAAGCAGGAAAAGCCGGAGCGGAGGGTTTTCGTCCTGCATCGGGACGTAAGAACCTACGGGCTGCGGGAGGATCTCTACAGAAGGGCTCGCGAACAAGGCGTGATCTTCATCAATTACGATGTGCACCAAAAGCCCAATGTCGTGGTGAACGAGGAAGGCATCGAGGTAATCGTATGGGATCACGTGCTGCATGAACCGTTCAGCATACCGGCCGACGTGGTGACTCTTGCGACGGCAATCGTGCCCAACCCCGACACGAGGGAACTCGCGAAGATCTATAAGCTCCCGGTCGATGCCGATGGTTTTCTGCTTGAAGCTCACGTGAAGCTACGGCCGGTCGATTTTGCAACGGACGGCATCTTCCTTGCGGGGCTGGCGCATTACCCGAAGCCCATAGAAGAATCGATCGCACAGGCTCAGGCCGCGGTCGCCCGTGCCGTAACCGTGCTCTCCAGCCGCTGGGTGGACCTCGACCTCGTGAAAGCCCGCGTCGATCCCCGGCGGTGCGATGCCTGCGCGCTGTGCGTCGATGCGTGCCCCTATGAGGCGCTGGCCATAGAGCGGGTGGAGAGCAGATCGGATTCGGAGAAGGACAGGCAGGAACTGGTGGTGCGCCCCGCAAAGTGCAAGGGCTGCGGAACCTGCCAGGCGACCTGTCCCAAGGAAGGCATCAGCGTTACGGGGTTTTCGTACGCTCAACTCTCGGCTCAGGTACGCTCGGCCCTGACGAACTAGCGGATTTTGAGCATCACGGGGCTTGGTTGCCCCCGTGCTTTGTTTCTGAATAAATCGACCGGCACGTGGAGGAGTACGAATTGTCCTACGATTTTCCGGGATTTGAACCGAAGATTCTGGCCTTTACCTGCAACTGGTGCTCCTATGCCGCGGCGGACCTCGCCGGGACAGTCCGGGCTCAGTACCCCACAAATCTGCGGATAATCCGGGTAATGTGCTCCGGGATGGTTCACCCCAACCTGATTTCCGAAGCGTTTCAGTTCGGCGCGGACGGTGTCCTGGTGATGGGCTGCCATCC
>JAJFVB010000227.1 GCA_021372055.1 Desulfobacteraceae bacterium
TGCTCACCTGGACGATGCCGCGCTCCGCAAGGCTGAGGCCTATGCCCTTCACATGGCACAGACCGCCGCTGGAAGCGCGAACCGTCTTCGCGATCCGCTTGGCAACGGCTACGTCGCGGGTGCCGAGGTTCACATTGAAGGCAATCAGGAATTTCCTCGCTCCGATTACCGTTGCGCCTGCTGAGGGATGAAGCTCCGGCTTGCCGATATCCGGGTGTCTTTCCGGCAGCGCGACATCGGTCTTCAACCGCTCGAACTGGCCCTTCCTGATGACCTCGAGGCTTCTTCGGTCGGCCCGCAGGGCGGCTTCTTCATAAAAATAGACGGGCACGCCCGTTTCGGCATTGAACCGGCGGCCGAAATCGTGAGAGAGGGTGACACATTCTTCCATGCTGATGTCGCGAAGCGGGACGAATGGAATGACGTCCACGGCTCCGATTCTGGGATGCCCCCCCTGGTGGCGTTCAAGGTCGATATGGGCAACGGCTACCTTCGATGCTTCGATCAGAGGGTCCTGCAAAGATTCGGGCGAGCCCGCAAGGCTCACCACCAGCCGGTTGTGGTCTCTGTCCGCGCGGTAGTCGAGCAGGACACAGCCCCTGGCCTTGAGAAACGGAGCAACGATCGCTTCAATGACTTCAGGCCTTCTGCCTTCACTGAAATTGGGTACGCATTCCACGAATTTTGCCATACGCCGCCCCCTGTGAGTGTTACGCCTCTCAGCTCGGTTCCAGGCAACGGAGCCATCCTTTTCAATAGCCTCTGCCGCCGGTCTTGCGGACCACATACCCGCCCGGAAAAAATCAGGATAGTGCTTGCGCCCATGCGGGCGGATCGCTTCATCGACCACCTCTTCAATACGGCACGCCGAGGGCTGCGGAGCCTGGACGCAAACGGATCACGCGGCTTTGATTGCTGACTTTAATAACTCCCGGTGCGAAAGCAACTTCCAATCGCGTGATAAGCCCGTCAAACGATGAATATCAGGAGTATTTTGCCGAAAATACGGGGCGCTTCGTCCTTGACGATAATATAGCTATGGTGCTAGTTTCATCTGTTAGCCTCCGGGGCAAAAGATTAACGGTTTTTATACCCACATCCCGCCTGAAATGCGGGATTCGTCGATTATGGAGAAATATGTTCGGCCCTTTTTCCAGCAGGGTCAGGAGGTAGTAATGAGGATTCTTGTAAGCGATAATCTATCAGAAACCGGCGTGGAAAAGCTGATGAGCGTTCCCGGTTTCGACGTCGAAGTCAACACCACCCTGACACCCGAGGAATTCCGTGAAGTCATCAAGGAATTCGATGCCCTCGTTATCCGAAGCGCAACAAAGGTCACAGCGGATGTAATCGAAAATGCGAACAAACTGAAAGTCATCGGTCGCGCGGGTATCGGGCTGGACAATGTCGATATCGAAGCAGCGAGCAAGCGCGGCATCGTCGTTATGAATACGCCGGAAGGCAATGTCATCACCACGGCCGAGCACGCCATAGCAATGCTTATGTCCCTCACGCGCAGCATTCCGCAGGCCTCCGGCTCGACCAAGTCGGGGAAATGGGAAAAGAAACGCTTCAAGGGCAAGGAAGTTTTCAACAAGGTGCTCGGGATCATCGGAGTCGGCCGCATCGGGCGCGTTGTCGCCGACCGAGCGCAGGGCCTGAAGATGCAGGTCATCGGCTATGACCCCTATATCAATTCCGAGGTGATCGACAGCCTGGGAATCCAGGGCGTGAGCCTCGATGAACTCCTGGCGCGATCCGACTACATTACGGTCCATACTCCGATGACCGCCGAAACCCGCAACATCCTGAACGCCGACGCCTTCAAACGCGTCAAGCGCGGCGTGTTCATCATCAACTGCGCGCGCGGCGGCATCGTAAACGAACAGGACCTTCATGACGCGATCAAGGCGGGAATCGTCGCCGGAGCCGCCATCGACGTCTATACGAAGGAACCGCCCAGCGACAATCCCCTCCTGTCGCTCGATCAGGTCGTGGCGACCCCGCACCTGGGCGCTTCGACCGAAGAGGCGCAGGAAAACGTCGCCATAGCCGTCGCAGAGCAGATCGTGGACTTTCTCACCCGCGGAACCATACGCAACTCCGTAAACGCTCCCAACATCGACGGCGCCATCCTGGCGAGGCTTCGCCCGTATCTCACGCTCGCTGAAAAACTCGGCTGCGTCGTCACCCAGATCACAAAGGGCGCGATTCAGAAAGTCTCCATCGAGTACATCGGCGACGTTGCGGCGGTTGAGACTCGCCCGCTTTCGATTTCGATCCTCAAGGGAATGCTCACGCCCATCCTCGGCGAGATGGTCAACTTCGTCAACGCGCCCGTTCACGTCAAGGAGAGAAACATACGCGTGACGGAGTCGGTTCGCAGTGAAGCCGAAGACTATACAAACCTCATCAGCATCCACGTGAAGACCTCCGAAGGGGAAAACTTCGTTGCCGGGACGATTTTCGGCAAGAACGAACCCCGCATGGTCCGAATCAACGACTTCCGGCTCGAAGCAGCCCTGGAAGGCCATTTGCTCCTCATCTACAACATCGACACCCCGGGCACCATCGGAGCTATCGGAACCTGCCTCGGAAAACACAACATCAATATATCCATGATGGACGTCGGGCAGGTGCTTGAACGCGGTCAAAACATTATCTTTCTTCGGACCGACACACCCGTTCCCTCGCATGTGAAGCAGGAGCTTCTCGAGATGGACAACGTGGATATCGTGCAGGCTATTGAGCTTTAACTCAGAAGGACAGGAGCTAGCAGCGCTATGGCAGAGCAGGAAGAAGATAAGGGATTCAAAGTAAAGGACCGCCGCAGATTTTCCACCGATGAACCCGATGCCGGGAGCAAGCCGGAAGAGCAGGCGGCTCAGGCCCCGGAAGACCGGCCAGGGGCGGAGGGCCCCGATGCGGGCGATGACCGTGGGCCCCTGCCCGAGGTGTCAATGGCCACATTTATTTTTTCCCTCAGTTCCTCGGCCCTCATGCACTTGGGCGAAATCGCCGAGCCGGGAACGAACAGGACCATTGTGGACCTGCCCATTGCAAAGCAGATCATCGACACTCTCGGGATGCTGCAGGAAAAGACCAAGGGCAATCTCGATCCGGACGAAGACAAGCTGCTGAGTTCGGTGCTCTACGACCTCAGGATGCGCTACGTCCATAAACAAACGGGGAAAAAACAGGAAGGCTGAAAGACTGAAAACGCGGGTCCCGGCAAAAATCAATTTCTGGCTCGAAGTGATACGGAAAAGAGCGGACGGCTACCATGACCTTTCAAGCCTCATGCTGCCGATCTCCGTTTTCGACGATATGGAGCTTCGCATAGAACCCGGCGAGCGGTCGATTGCCTTGAGCTGCGACCGGGCCGATGTCCCTTCCGATGCTCGAAACCTTGCCTGGAAAGCCGCCGACCTTTTTTTTCAGGCAAGCGGAATCAGTGCCGCCGTCCGGATCGACCTGCGCAAGTCCATTCCTTCCGGGGCCGGACTGGGCGGCGGGAGTTCGGACGCGGGAGGGATCCTCACGACTCTCAACAACCATTTCGGCAATCCGGTCGAAGAGGGGGAACTCAAGGACCTGGCCCGGCGCATCGGGGCCGACGTGCCCTTTTTCCTGCGCTGCAGGCCGGCGCTGGCCACGGGCATAGGAGAAGAACTCGAATTCGCGTCGGGAGTGCCCTCCTACCCTCTTTTGCTGCTCAAACCGCCGATAAACGTAGCGACGGGCTGGGTGTATCAAAATTTGAAATTGACAAGAACCGGCCCTCAAATTAAACTAGGGAATTTCAATGCCCATCCGTGGGGATTCGGGGATTTCCTCGTCAACGACCTCGAATCCGTGACGGTGCCCGCGCATCCGATCATTTCGGAACTCAAGAGCTGGCTGCTCGCGCGTGGGGCTCTGGCATCATCCATGAGTGGGAGCGGTCCCACGGTTTTCGGTATTTTTCCGTCCGGCGAAGCCGCCCGGGAAGCTGAAAAGCTGGCCGTAGCGGTCTTTCCGGACTGCTGGGTAAAAGCCGCCGAGGTAATCGGCGACGCACAATAGTGATAATCGCCGCGGAATGCGGGCGCATCGCGCCTCATTTTGCGACTGACCGGTTGCCCGCACGGCGGGTTTTCGTTGAGTTTGGGGCGTGGCCAAGCGGAAAGGCACGGGTCTTTGGAACCCGCATTCGGAGGTTCGAATCCTCCCGCCCCAGCCATTTTTCGTGAGCTAACTCAGACGTAGTATCGGCGAATCTGACTATGTGGAGCCGTCTTACTCTTTTTACCGGGAATTCCAGTCCCGTGCTGGCCGAAAGCGTCGCATCCCAGCTCGGTGTGAGTCCCGGGAAAGCCATCATCACCCGCTTCAGCGACGGAGAAGTCAGGGTTGAGATCGGTGAAAACGTCAGGGGGAAGGACACCTATGTGCTCCAGTCCACCTGCCCGCCGGTCAATGAAAACATTATGGAACTGCTCGTCATAATCGACGCCCTGAAGAGGGCCTCGGCACGGCGGGTCAATGCAATCATCCCCTATTACGGGTACGGGCGCCAGGACCAGAAGGACAAGCCGCGGGTCGCCATCACCTCGAAGGTCGTCGCCGATCTTCTTGCGGTCGCGGGTGCGGACAGGGTCATAACCATCGACCTTCACGCGGACCAGATACAGGGCTTTTTCAACATTCCCGTTGACCACCTGTTCGGGACCAACGTGCTGTGCACCGCCATAAAGGAATCCCTGCGCGGAGACGAGATCATTCTTGCTCCCGATTCGGGCGGGGTCGAGCGGTGCAGGACCTTCGCCTCCAAGCTCCAGCTGGATCTGGCTCTGATGGATTATCGCCAGGAGAACGGGACCTATCCGAAAATCGTCGGAAACGTCTCGGGCAGGCGCGTTATTATCCTGGACGACATGGTCGATACGGGCAGGACCCTCGTTCGCACGGCGCAAGTGGCGCACGCCGCCGGAGCCGAGATTGTCGACGCCTGCGCGGTGCACCCGGTGCTCTCGGGTAATTCCGTAAAGATAATCGAAGAGTCGCAGCTCAGAAGCATTATCGTGACCGATACGATACCTCTTTCCGAGGCCGCGAGGAATTCCGGGAAGATTTTTACCGTAAGCATTGCGCCCTTGCTTGCCGAAGTGGTCAAGCGGGTGCATTTCGAAGAACCTATCAGTTCCATATTTGCAGAAATCTGAGCGCTTGTCCGCTCGTATCTAGGAGGAAACTCAACATGAATTTTGAATTGACGGCAGCCACCCGGGACAAGAGCGGAAAAGGTCCGGCGCGAGCAGTGCGCCGGGAACAGAAAGTCCCGGCAATCCTTTACGGACCGAAGACCGCACCGATGTCTCTGTGCGTTTCAGCCCCCCAGCTTGAAAAGCTCCTCCGGGAAACCGGCGGGGAAAGCAAGCTCCTGAACCTCAATATTGAGGGCTCCAACGCCAGGCAGGTTCTGATCCGCGAGATCCAGATCCATCCTTACCGCAGGCGCTTCCTGCATGTCGATTTCTATGAGGTGCCTCTCGATCAGCAGATCGAGGTCGAGGTAATTGTCGAACTGGTCGGAGATGCAATCGGCGTTCAGAAGGGCGGCGAATTGAACCTTATCCAGCGCACGCTCACCGTGCGTTGCCTTCCGAACCAGATCCCCGAGAGCATCCCGGTAAGCGTCACAAAGCTCGATCTCGGCCAGATTCTGCACGTGCAGGACCTGGTGGCCCAGGCTTCCTACGAATTCGTGGACGATCCCAACATGGGCGTCGTCAGCGTTCTGGCGCCGGAAGCCGCGGCTCCGTCGGAGGAAGAGGAGAAGAAATAATCTTCCGGCCTCTGCCCCGTTCCTATCGCGGGAAAATATACGGGCGCGTGGGAAATTCCCTTCCCTCGCGCCCTCTTATGTTAAGGGGGATTCGGCCAAAGTATTCGAAACCCCGGCAATCCGCCTCGTGAAACGGCTGTTTCTCCTGTCCGGGGCACCGCGCGGCGAGTGCCCGGCTTTATGGAGCTGGCCCCGGGGATCCCTCCGAAAGACCTGTCATGACAGAACACTCCAACACCTCCTGCAAAGCCGATATACTTGCCGTCGTCGGTCTCGGAAATCCGGGCAGGGAGTATGAGGCCACGCGCCACAACGTGGGATTCCAGGTTGTAGATAGGCTGATTGCGCGTTACGCCGCGAGCATGAGTGAGCGCAAATTCCGCGCTTCCTGGGGTTTCGGGATGGCCGAGGGGAAAAAGGTGCTTTTTGCAAAACCGCTCACCTACATGAACCTGAGCGGCGAAGCTGTGAGAGAGATTCTGTCTTACTTCGGAATTTCGCCTGAGGCCATGCTCGTCGTTCACGACGACCTCGACCTGCCGTTCGCCCGGATTCGCATGGCTCAAAGGGGCGGCTCCGGCGGACACAAGGGCATCCAGTCGATCATAGACCATCTCGGCAAGGCCTCGTTTGCCCGCCTGAAGCTGGGAATCGGCCGTCCGAAGCACGGCGAAGCGATCGAAACTTTCGTGCTCCAGCCCCCCTACCCCGAAGACAGGCAGGAATTCGAGCAGATGATCGATCTGGCCGAAAAGACGGCATGCGCCGCTCTCGGGTCGGGCATAGCCGCAGCCATGAACGAATTCAACCGGCGCGATTGAGTCATACGCATTGGCGTTCAAGATGGCAGGAAGCTGTCAAGTCGTGGGGAGCCGGCTCCCCACACCCCAGCTGCTCATTTTGGCGCGTGCGGCGGGCCGTTGGCCAGCCGCATCCGAGCGATTCCGGCATCGGATCAAAAAAGGGCGACGCGAGCAAAACTCCCGTCACCCTTTTTTTTCTTTCTTACAGATCCGAACGCCTGGTCGACGAGGATATCAAACGGGCTTAAGCGGACGCTCGCCGCTTCTCTCGAGAAAAACGTCGTCGATCAGTCCGTAGTCTTTCGCCTGAGCCCCCGACATGAAAAAATCCCTGTCGGTGTCCTTCTCGATCTGATCGAGCGGTTTGCCCGTGCGATCGACGAGGATCTGGTTGAGCTCTTCGCGCATGCGCAGGATTTCCCTGGCCTGGATATCGACGTCGGTCGCCTGGCCCTGGAACCCGCCCATGGGCTGATGGAGCATGATCCGGGCGTGGGGAAGCGCGAAACGTTTGCCCTTTTCACCCGCCGTGAGCAGGATGGCCGCCATGCTCGCCGCCTGTCCCATGCAAAGCGTGGAGACCTTCGGCTTGATGTACTGCATGGTGTCGTAGATGGCCAAACCTGCCGTTACAAGGCCACCGGGTGAGTTGATATAGAAATGGATGTCCTTGTCCGGGTCCTCGGATTCCAGGAAGAGCATCTGAGCGATGATCACGTTGGCGATATCATCCGTCACCGCTGTCCCCAGAAATACGATCCGGTCTCTCAACAACCGCGAATAGATGTCGAACGCACGCTCGCCACGGCTGCTCTGCTCTATTACGATAGGAATGAGTCCCATGTTTGCCTACTCCTGTCCCGAACTCTCCGCCCCTTCGCCCTGCTCGGCAGCCGCCCGTTGCCCGGCCTCCTCAGGGGTATCCACGAAGACAGCTTCGGTTTCAATTAAGTTGAGGACCTTATCCTCGAGCTTCCTCTCTTTGAGTTGCTCGATCATCGCGCTGCCCTCGAATTCGGCTTTTATCTTCTCGGGGTCCATGCCGTAGGACTTGCCGATATCCCGATAGAGCTCCTCGCTCTCGGCAAAATCGAGGCTGAGCCCCTCGGACTGCGCTATCTTGTCAAGGATGAGCCGGGTACGGATATCCCGTTCGGCCTGCATGCGATAGCCCGTCTTGTACTCGGGAGCGTTCAGTCTTTCCGTGTCGAAATTGAGCCCCTGGCTCTCGAACTGATGCTTGAGGTTTTGCACCATGCGATCGGCTTCCGCTTCGACCGCTCTTGGCGGGACCTCGAACTGGATCTGCTCGAGAAGCTTGTCCACGATCTGTTCGCGCAGCGTGGACCTGACCCGCTCGTCTTCCCGCTCGCGCAGCTTGGTCCGGATTTCCTCCTTCAGGGCGTCGAGGGTCTCGAACTGCCCTGTTCCCACCGACAGCGCGAAATCGTCGTTGAGTTCCGGGACCTCTTTTTCTTTGATGTCCTTTATGGTCACGTCAAAGAGCACGTGCTTTCCAGCAATTTCGGGAGTGGGCGCGTTTTCCGCATAGTCCAGCTCGAACGAAAAGTTGTCGCCGCGATTGTGCCCGATCAGGTTCTTATCGAAATCCGGGTGGAGGCTGCCCTTTCCGATTTCGACCATGAAATCCTCAGTCTTGCCCTTTTCGAAGAGCTTGCCATCAATGGTGGGGGTGAAATCGACAACGGCAACGTCGCCGTCGCGAACGGGCCGTTCGGTTTCAACGGCGCGCACCTGGGCTTGCCGCTCCCGCAGCCGTTCGAGCTCCGCATCGACAAGCGTCTCGCTAATTTCGACGGGAGCCTTGTAGAGCTTAAGGCCCTTGAACTCGGGAAGATCGAAAGGCGGGCAGACGTCAACCAGCGCGGTGTACGAGAAAGAGCCGTCGTCTTCGAATTTGGGTTCGCTCACGTCAGCCTGGGTCAGAGGCTTGAGATCCGTTTCCTTGAGCGCTTCGGGATAGGTCTCCTGGATGAACTGGGAGGTGACTTCCTGTTCAACCGCCTTGCCGTAGTAGGACTTGATAATGCTTCGCGGGACCTTGCCAGGACGAAACCCCTTGATTTTGACGTTCTTTGCCAGATCGCGGTACTTCCCTTCGATTTCTTCCTGGACCTTGGATGCGGGTACAGCCACCCGAATTTTTTTCTGACTTGGGCTGATGTCCGTAACGGAAACGTTCATTTCCACGCTTTTCACCTTTCTGAAAGTTTTGATATATCAGGCCCGGCGAAGGCATTCCTGGTGCGAGAGGGGGGATTTGAACCCCCAAGAGTTTCCCCGCTGGATCCTAAGTCCAGTGCGTCTGCCATTTTCGCCACTCTCGCGCCCGCCATTGATGGGGAACCTCAATATAAAGCACTTTTGGCAATTTATGTCAACATTTGGCAGATTTAAACCCCAAAACACCATGAAAATCCTGTTCCTCGCCCCTTCGGCAAGAAAGACAACGCTCGCCACTCTTCAAAAAAATGCGCCGACTTTATCGGCAAGGGCAACGAGCACCGGGGCAACCCCGATTGCCGGGACGAGGTTGGCCGAGCGCAACTCCATAAGTTTAAGAGTTTTTATCGCGACCGCCATAATAACCACGCCTCCCGTGGCGGTCATTTCCACAATCATGGGATCGGTGAGAACGCTTGAGATTCCCTGCGCGAAAAGCGTTATCGATCCCTGGTAGACCAGGATGGAGACGGCGCCCAGACCGACGCCCCACCCCAGGCTCGCGGCAAATGCCACCGCGCAGAACGCGTCCATCACCGCCTTGATCACAAGCAGGCTGTAGCCGGACCCGAGTCCGTCGGCCATCGGGCCGAGAACAGCCATCGGACCGACGCAGAAAAAAATGCTCGAAGTCACAAAAGCTTCGCCCAAAGACCCGGAACGTTCTCCCGCAAATTTTTCCTGCAGGAGTTCCCCGAACCTCTCAAGCCTTTCTTCGATCCTCAAAGCTTCGCCCAGAACCGCTCCGAGAAGCACCGATCCCAGCACGATCAGAATCCGCCGGCTTCCCACCGCCATTTGAACGCCGACAAGAAGCATCACCAGTCCGATTCCGACCAATACCGTCTCGCGGATTCTCGCCGGCAGCTTTCCCCCGGTAAACACCCCTACCGCTGTGCCGGCGGCAATGGCCCCCACGTTGATCAGAGTTCCCACCATGGCCGATTTAACCGCCCAACCCGCCGGTCCGCAAGTCCTCGGGCTCCGAGCCCTCCAACCGGATGCCCACCAGCGCCGCGACCCTTTCAATAATGGGCGGATGCGAGTAGTGGAACCACACATAGAGCGGGTGGGGATTGAGATTTGAAAGGTTGTCGGCCGCAAGCCGTTTGAGCGCTGTCAGCATGGGCAAAGACGTCCCGAGCATGTTAGCCGCGAAAATATCGGCCTCCGTTTCAAAGCGGCGCGAAAGTTCCATATAGAATGGCCGCAGGAAAAATCCGGCTTTCTGCCAGAGCACAATCGCCAGGAACAGGCCGGCGTAGGAAACGGGGGCATCGAATCCAAAGGGCGTGTACAAAAGATTGTATTTTAGCAGAAGGTGGGTCAGGTAGAAACCACCCAGTAAGAGCGCTTCGAAAAAAACCAGCTGCTTTACGATGTGCTTTCTCCGGAAATGCCCGGCCTCGTGGGCCAGCACCGCAAGGATTTCCTCGTGAGTGTGGGAGTTGAGCAGCGTATCGAACAGAACAATCTGCTTGGTCTTTCCGATGCCCGTAAAATAGGCGTTCGTATGGCGGCTCCTGACACCCGCGTCCATCTGCAGGATCTTCTTCACCCGGATTCCGTTTTCTTCCATCAGCGCAAGAATCTTCCCGGCCAAGGATTCGTCGCGCACGGGTTCGAACTTGTTAAAAAGAGGCGCAATAACAACCGGGTAGAGCACGGCAGCCAGGAACTGAACGGCCGATACGATCAGAAATCCCCAGACCCACCAGAAATCCGGCGAGTAAAGGAGCAGGCCCAAAAGCGCGGCCAAAAGCATCCCCGAGAGGATCAAACCCAAAAGGAGGGATTTGACAACGTCGAAAAGCCAACTCTTCACGCTCTGACGGTTGAACCCGAATTTTCCCTCGATGGAAAACGTATGGTAGTAGCCGAACGGGAGTTCGACCAGGAACTGAATGGCCCCGGGCACGAGGAAGAAGAGCAACCCGGCTGGAACAATGGGAATTCCCATGGCCTCGAATGTTCGGACCAGCAGGGGAAGAAGACCCGACAGGATGATCACCAGCAAGACACCGTCGGAAGCGATCTGTTCCTGGATATCCAGCCTGCTTTTCTCCCGCGTGTAGGCACTGATCCGTTCAAGCTTCGAGCGATCGATAAAGTCCTCAAACCCGGCCGGAACCTTATCCGAAAACTTCGCGGCGTGAATGCCGTTTATGTGTTCGACCCAGGTGTTGAAAACGGTCTGGCCAATATACACAGCAAGGAAAATAACGGGAAAGTAGTCAAGTTGTATCATTTTGCAGCATCACCTCGATAGAGCGGCAACGAAACAGCAATAGAATTATTGATGCAAAATAATCATTTTCCCTTTGGCGGACCCGTCCCCGAATTGCATTGCCCGGACACAGGAATTACCTTCCTGTTCTCGTCACAGCGTCATTGCGTTTACAGTCATTGATACGCCCTAACCCCGTTCAGATGGAGAAAGCCATGGCAGTATGGAAATGCAATAAATGCGGCAACACGGTAGACTTGCAGACTCCCCCGAACACATGCCCGTCGTGCAAGGAAAAGTGCGAATTCGTGGATGTGTCCTGCTACATCCCCGAATGCGGCGGCGCCGAGTCCGGCAACGTTAACGAGCAGGTGTTTCAGGAAAGCTACAAAACCCCGAAATAGACGCTTGACCGCGTGGAGTCGGTCGAAAGCAAAAGGCGGACTTTCAGCTCCGCCGTTGTCCACCTTTGGTGATGGAATCGTCAGGGCCGGAAGCCCTTGCGTCAAAGCTCCGGGTTCTATTCGGCGTTCCCGAATGACCCGAGACATCCTTCCCGATTGCGGGTTCCGCCTCAGGAGCAATGGCGGCATCCGCGGCGGGAAGGGGTCCGCCTCTCGAACCTCCAACCCGGAGGTCGCGTGCCGCGACGCTAGAATTCCGCCCGAATCTTCTTTACAACACGTTCCAGTTCACCCTGATGATAAGGCTTTCCCGGCCACGCATGGAGGAATTTATCCTGCGGGTAGCGCGGGATCAGGTGAAAATGAACATGATCGATCAACTGCCCTGCCGGGCGGAAGTTATTCTGCAGCAGATTCAATCCTGCGGCGCTTGTACCCCTGAATACCGCCATTGCGATTTTCCGGCAGGCGATGGTGCAGGCCATGTATTCCTGTTCCGGCATTTCAAAGATCGTCCCGTAGTGGGTCTTGGGAAGAACGAGGGTATGCCCCGCGTTTACCGGATTTATATCAAGAAAGCTAATGATGCGATCATCTTCGTACACTTTGGCACAAGGCAGTTCGCCTTTGATTATCTGGCAAAAAATACAGTCCGG
Source organism: Desulfobacteraceae bacterium (assembly GCA_021372055.1). GTDB lineage: Bacteria > Desulfobacterota > Syntrophobacteria > Syntrophobacterales > Syntrophobacteraceae > SbD1. Next base: position 12,162 of record JAJFVB010000227.1, read on the forward strand.
TATCATGGAATCTCCTCGGCGAATCAGGCGCAGGATCGGAAATGAACAAGCGGTCACCTGGATGTCAGCAGCAAAGGACGAGACAGACTACCAAAGATGCTTTCCACTGTAAAGGCGGGTTTGGACTGGAAGGAGGGTCATGTCAAACGTTGATACAGCCCCATCGCGCAGGAGTCTGAGATGATGCTTCTCGCCATCTTCGGATCCCCCAGGAAGAACGGCAACACGGACCTGATGCTTGAGAGTTTCCTCGACGGAGCCTCCGACCGGGTCGACCTGAGCGTGGAACGCATCTATGTGAGAGATCTCGCCATCTCGGGATGTCTCGGCTGCGGGCATTGCGACAAAAAAGGCGAGTGCGTCCAGAAAGACGACATGACCAAGGTGTATCCGCTCCTGGACGGTGCGGATCGCATCGTCTTCGCAAGCCCGGTTTACTTCTACGGTCTTCCCGGCCAGGCAAAACTGCTCGTCGACCGCTCGCAGGCTTCCTTTATGAGGAAAATGATCGCGCGGGAATCCCGGACAGCCCCTCGGACGGACCGAAGAGGTTTTTTCCTGAGCGCGGGGGCGACACGAGGCAAGCGACTCTTCGAGTGCTCGATTCTGACGATGAAGTATTTCTTCGATGCCCTGGGCGTCGGTTACGCCGGAGAACTCTGCTACCGGGAACTCGACGGGAGAAATGCCGTCCAGCTCCATCCCACGGCCTTGGAGGATTGCCGAAAGGCCGGGCGGGAGTTCGCCGCCGTGTCCCGACCGCCCGCCGGTCTGCTATGAGATCTCGATGCTCGAGCACGCATCTTCGGCAAAGGGAAAGAGGCAGCCCGTATCCATCGATCCGATGTACTCCGCGATATCGGAAAGGCCTTCGACTTCCAGGAAGCGCTTGATTCCGTCGATGATATCCGTTGTTACTCCGGGTTCGATAAAATTCGCCGTCCCCACCTGAACGGCCGACGCTCCCACCAGGAGAAACTCCAAGGCATCCCCCGCATTGGATATCCCGCCTATTCCGA
>JAJFVB010000246.1 GCA_021372055.1 Desulfobacteraceae bacterium
GTGAGAGGCGATAAGGGCGTCTGTATGCCCTTGGCATAGGATGCCATCTCGCCGCGCAGCCTGTTTGCTTCGCTTTTGAGAACGCTTGCCATTGCCCTTTGAACTTGTGCGGGCTTCTTCCCGGCAAGACGCTGCAGCTCAGTTGTGTCGATCTTGATATCGATCATCAGGCAACAAACCTTTTGTAGCTTTCGATGAACTGCTGTTCCGTTGCCGCGCCCATCGGGGTGTTGTAGTAGCGCTTGTAGTAGGCGGCGAGGCCCGCAAGATCCTTCGCATCCGGCAGAGGGTGGCTTATGCTGTAGTACTTGAGCCTTGCCATGACGATTGCAGCCCTCAGGTCGTATCTCAGTTGCTCGAAAGTGAAGCCTTCGATCTGCGGGAACTTTTCCCGATACTTTTCTTTGAGCCAGTCAAACGTGCCCTCTTCCATCTGGAAGGCTCCGTGCGCCGGTCCCTTGCCTGTCTGGTGCAGGAATTTCCCGAAAGCCGATTCCTGGGCGGCAGTGCCGAGAAGGATCTCCGTTGCCGCGTCCGAGCGCAGGCCGATTTCGTTTGTTACCTCTTCAATCAGTGCGCGAAACTGGGTTTTGTCGTAGCCCATTAGCCACCTCCAGAAAGCGTTTGAAGCTTCTGATTACAAAGTGCTCATGTCCGAGGGCCATGAGCTTGAGGCGCCATTTCTCCTGGTCTTTCTTAAGCCTGCCGTCCCGGCTTTTGAGCTCGATCCAGAGCGTTTTGCCGGATCGAAGGGCAATCACCAGATCGGGGAAGCCAGGTTCATTACACTTTCGGCTGCGGTCGTGAAAGAAGGGGAAGCCGTTCTCCCTGCACCACTTCTCGATTCTTTCCTGCAGGCTCGATTCCGGCCCCGGATCCGCATCGGCGTGATGAATCGCCTGCGTGCCCCTGCGCCTGGCATTGAAGGCGTCTACCTGCTCCTGGGTGAATCTCAGCCCGTCGGCCATGGTTATACTCCCGGCTCCCGCATGGCCCTCAGGCATTGGATGCTGAGCTCGAGCTTTTTGAATTCGCCAATCAGGGTAAGGCCGATCTCTGCCGCCCTGATAGAGTCGACCGTTTCGGATCTTGCCAGAATGTGGCCGAGCTCATTTTCGGCTTCGGCAATTCTTTCTTTCGTCATGCCCTGGGGTCCATTCATTTTTGCCTTCGTCCTCTGCCTTCGGAAAGGTCGGCTGCCTGCCGCCCCATCCATCGGTTTTGGTTTTCAATCCTACTTACGTATTATGTGTGTGTGAGAACACACACATATATACGTAGTATATATGCCCAGACCAGTAATCCGTTTTCAATGTAATTCCAGCCACTTAGGCCAGGAATCATTTTTGGGGATTGGGGATGGTGAATTGAATGATTCCGGTAACTTACAGCGAATTTCCCAGTAATGGAACAAATTCCAGTAATGATCCAGTAATCCGATTTCGCTGTAATTTCAGTGACTTGCATTTTCATCCCCAAAAATCCATTACTGGCCTTTTCTCAAGTAATTGCAATAGGTTAGCGATTTGGCACTCTCCGTCCCCGAGTGCTATCCCCGACCTGTAACTGATTTCCATTACTGGCCTAAATTTGGAGTTTAAACATATATTCCGTATGGTTAGGTCGTTTTTCACCTGAGCCATCCCTGAAAATCCATTACGGATAATGATTCTTGGATTTTTGCCCATTCCTGATTTTCATTACTGGCCTGAAATGTGCGTTTAAGTAACGATTTCATACGCATAAGCTCTTTTCTGGTTCTTCCATCCCTGAAAATCCATCACGGATAATCATTGTTAAATTTCAACGTACCCCGGCTCGAAACTACCTTGTCCGTTCCAGAACTTACCGCCCGGAACGTCGAGGTAGACGGCTGTCTTCGAGTTTCCAACGGCGCACTTCTTTGCCCGCTTCTTCTCCATGAGCTCGCCGCACATGGAAACCAGGCGGTCTCGGCCGATCCCCTTCAGTTCGAAGGGCAATTCGTCCTTGCGGTCGGAAAAGCACGAGTCCTTCGCAGTAAGAGTAAAGGGCCTGCCGGCTGCCGCTGCTCTTCCGATTACGTCGACGAGGATGTCCATCAGCTCGTTTTTGGGGATCTTGAGGTTTTGCAGCATTTCGTTTACGGGTGTGAGCAGCCCGTGTTCGTTTCTAAGGAAATGCTTTATCTCGAGATCCACCGGCCCGTTCTGTTTGACCACTGCCCCGTCGATAACCTTGTTTCTTTCCCATGGAACGTTCAAGGCGCGGCACAAGCTTCTGGCGTCCTCACCCGAAGGAGACCAGAGGGCATAGGCAAGCCTTGCATGGTCGACGATTCCGGTAACACCCTTGATCATGCTGCGTACCCTATCGACCGTGATCTTTCCCTTTTCTCCGATTGGAAGCTTTGAGAGGTGGTGCATGATGATGATCGCAGCGCCCGTTTCTTTTGCCAGGGCTGCGAATTGGCCCAGCGTAAACGATGCCACCACGGAATCTTTGATAATGTCCGCCATGACAAAGCTTCCGAGCGGATCGATTACCAGTAGCTTAAGATCCTCGATTTCCAGGAGCTGCTTTCTCAACTCGAGGTAGGCGCCTGTTATTTCCGGCCCCCTTTTTCCCCCGACGATAAGGGGCATAGGCCCCCCGGTGTCGGGTAGCGGAACGGCTATGGTCCTATTGTGCTTGAACCGTTTCCCCAGGGGATCGAGGGCCTCCATTCTCCGGAGAAGCTCGTTTCGGTCGTCTTCGGCCGAAAGGTAAACGACGGTGCCGTGCTGCATTACCCTGTTGCCGAAGGCTTCCGGGTGGGTATTGAGCAGATCCGGCTCAAAATCGCAGGAAATCTTCAGCGCGAGATCGAGCCCCAGCATGCTCTTGCCGCAACCTCCCGTTGCCGCAATCACCGAGACCGCGGCCATGGGGAAGGTGTAGTTGACCAGCCACTCCCGTTCAGGCGCCGGACCGGAGTAAGCCTTCTTCGGTTTCCATTCCGACAGGCTGACTCTGTAGGTCTTCCCGGAAGGCGTGCTTAGATCCAGGAAGGATTTAACATCGAACCCTTCAAGAACGGCGTCCGCTACGTCCCACTTCGCCGGCTTTCCCTCGGGTATGGGAAGAATCTTGACCGTCCCTCCCACCGCCTCGATGGCCTTACAGGCATTTTCCGCATACTTGATTCCGGGGTTGTCGTTGTCCCTCCAGATAACGACTTCCTTGCCCTGCAGAGCAGTCCAGTCTGTTTTGTCCGGGGGAGCATGCGAACCGCCCATTGCCGTCGTTGCCGGTATGCCTAGCGATATGAGCGCGTCCGCGCACTTTTCGCCCTCGACCAGCACGATCCGGCTTTCGCTTAGAATCCCCGGCAGGTTGTACAGGGGCCTCGGGCTGGGATGCGTGCATTTGTTCGTCCTGCAATCCCAGGGCCTGAACTCCTTCTCCCCCGGCTCGGGGTCGTACCTCGTAACCTTTGCGATGATGTTTCCGCTTGCGTCGTGGTAGTACCAGGTGTTTGTTGGCGGTCCCAAGTCCCGCCTCGTTTTCTCGGCTCTGTCCGTCCGAGTTTCATGCTTCCGGCTATGTCCGTCCGGATTTCGTAGAGGTATCAAGTGAAGGTATTGTTCTATCTGGTCAATTGCGGTTTTGAAGTCGCACTTTCTGTTTGTTTTCCATAAGTCGATGATATCGCCTCCGGTCTGCTCGGTCGCAAAATCCGACCAGACTCCGAACTTGTCGGACCGGAGGGAGAACTTGAACGAGTGTCCCGACGATCCCGTAACGTTGCCGGCTTCGAATTCCGATCCGACTATCCGGCCTCCCGGCAGCAAATGATGCAGGATGGCAAGGGCGTTGGCGTTAGCCTCAAGTCGAATGCGTTCTATCCGCTCCCGGTTATTCCGGGAGTGGTCTGGTTTTTCCTGCACGGGTGAGGCAGTATTGAAGTCGAGAAGGGTTCCCATTGGATCGTCGTCTTTCATAGCTGCCAGCATCTATCCGACCATTCGCACCACTTGCAGAGGTAAAAATCCTCCTTCTGCGCTAGTCTTGGGAGAAGCTCCCCGGCATCGCAGGCGAGAAGAATCCTGACTGCTTTGTCCGATATCTTCTGCGCGAGTTCCCGGTTGAACGGAACCAGCTCGAAGAAGAGCTCGGCCGTATCTTTATTAATGGAGGTAAAAAGGGCCGGGGCATCGGTGAGATCCATGTATGCCTGGTAGATGGCGATCTGTGCCGCGTATTCCGGGTGGGCCTTGGCTACGCCCTCCGCGACCGTTTTCTTCCATTCCTTGGCGTTCATGGTCTTGTTTTCCCAGAGGGCGGGGTATGAGAGAAGATCGGAGCCGCCGACAATAACTCCGTCTATGTGCCCCTTTATCCTTCCGCTTGCTTGGGAAAAGCCGAACTGCCCGCCGTCTCGCTTTTCGGTCCTGAGATCGAACCCGGCCCCGCGGATCCAGGCGATAGCCTTCTCCTCGAGGGCATGGCCGATATCGAAGATCCTTAAAATTCTTCCCTTGAAATCCTTTCCGGCGTCTTTGGGGGTGTGGAAGTAGGCAAACTGAAGAGCCCGCTCGCATTCCCGGCCGAGCATCGAGCCTCCGAGATAGTTTCGCTCCGGCTGCTCGGCTCTTTTCATTTCCAGCGCCTGGTCGACGAGAGCGTTAATCTTCCCGGTAATTGACCTGTGATTGAGATCGATCACGGTCCCCCCTGCTTGCATGGCCCAGGTGGATGGCACCACAAAACATGCAGACATACACCTGCGGCCGGTCCGGGTTGTCTTTCCCCCAGTAGCGCCGGATCGCCCTGTAGGCAGTGCTTGCCCGGTAGAATTTCGTCTTGCCTGTGCAGCCGCGGCGCTTTCTTTCTGCGGGACACATCGGATTACCTCTTCTCGATTTCGTCCAGCCGAACCAGGAGGGCCATGCAGATCTGGACCAGATGCATGATCTCCCTTCGGCACTCTGCGGCTTCGGCCTTCGTGATCCTCCCGTCTGCCAGGGCATCGGAAAGAGCATTCATCGCATGACCGGCTTCCTTTACGAACTTGCACATTCCCTCGAGGTTGAGCTTGCAGTTCTTGTCTGCTGCTACCGGGAAAGCGATGCGCCCGAGACGGGCTTCGATGTGGTCAAGGAGGGTGAAGTTGCCACATGCGTTGATGAAACCGATCAGCTTACGAACTCCCAAATCGTACGGATCGTTCGCATTGAGAATTCGCTGAAGTGATCCGACTTCGACGTCAATTATATCTGCGACCTTCGCCTTGTCGAATCCCGGGGCGTTCTTGTATTCTTCGAGTATCTTTGCGGTGTCACACATTACGAAAACCTCACAAAAGACTAATTTACAGC
>JAJFVB010000282.1 GCA_021372055.1 Desulfobacteraceae bacterium
CCTTTCCCGCCTCTTTCACCATATTGCCGGGAACAGTCTCTTTCGACTCCCGGCAAATCCGATGCATATCCCTCTATAAGGCTATTCCGGTCAATTTACCATGGAACCGGTTTCAGTCTTCTCATACGACCATGGGCATGATGAGACTCAAATATCCCGGTTCGTCCGGTGACAGAAAAATTCCGCCGTGGAACTGATCCACCCACTCGAACCGGATGGTCTTTCCTTCCATCACGGAAATACTGTCCAGGACATATTTCACATTGAAAGCAATGGTAAAATCCGAACCGCTGAAGTCGATGTCCAGCACATCGTTTGCGTTTCCGAGTTCCGGATTGCCCGATTCGAGCTCGATCGAATTCTTGCTTATGTTGAATCTTACATGCCGGTAGGTCACGTCCGTAACCACGGCGACCCTTTTGAGGGCGGGATAGAAGCTTTCCGTTTCTATGGAAAAACCGTTCGGCCTTTCGGCGGGAATGATCATCTCGTATTCCGGAAATTCCGCGTCGAGCAGCAATGTGCTCAGGAAAGCATTCTGAGTCCGGACCACGAGGGATTTCTCATCGACTCCGATTGCCGCTTCCGTTTCTTTTTCAAGCAGCCTGATGATTTCCTGGACGGCTTTCCTGGGCACGATGATTCCCTTATCGAGCGAGATCCCGGGAAACGCATCCGCTTCCACTTCATAGTATGCCAGCCGGTGCCCGTCCGTGGAAACAAACCTGAAGCCTTTATCCCCAATGCCATGCCACAGGAGCCCCGGAGCCGTGAAGGTATCTTCCTCGACAGGAATGCTGTAAAATGTCTTCTGGAGTGCTTGCCGCAGTGCGGCGGTATTGCAGTTCAAAAGCTGCATGTCCTGGTAGAAGTTTATGTACGGGAAATCCTCGGCGGGAATCGTGGAAAGCTCGAAGCGGGAGCGCCCCGCTCGAATCAGCACCTTGCTGTTGGGAAGGGATTCCAGCATGACCTGTTCCTGCGGAATCTCCCGGATGATTTCCAGCAGCTTGCGGGCGGAAACCGTAAGTTGGCCTTCCATGGAGACTTCGGCGGCTATTTTCGTCCAGAAGTTTAATTCCAGGTCGGTTGCGGAAAATTCCACCAGTCCGTCTGCGGTTGCTTTGAGCAGGCAATTTCCGAGAATGGGCATATTGGATTTTTTGTCGGTTATGCTCTGAACCTTTTGCAGAACCTGGATAAGGTTTGCCTTCTCAACCTGGAATTTCATGACGAGTTCCTCGATTGGATGTTTTTATGTTTTCTATCTTTTAGCTGTATAAGAAAGTAGTAATCTTAATTAGGGGTGCTCAAATTGTCAAAAAGTTTATCAAGTTCCCGTTTTTATTTAAAATGCGATTAGACATTCGGTCCACATTTTTTTGGTCCGGAGTACAGTGAAAGTACCGGGGGAATGGTTCTTTACATTTCCCCAACAAAGTTTGAACAGCATTGTTAACGAATTGAACAGGGTATTTGAAAAGATGAAGGGTTGAGGCTGGATGATTTTCTCTCACGTGCCGGGGGCTTTGGCGGGCATGGACGGGATGCAACAATTTCCCCGTTTGCCTCAATCGGGAGGAAATTCCCCTTGACAGCCACCAAGCCGTCTAATATCGTGAGTCACTTTTAATTATAAATCCAGTGAATACTTGATCTTACAAAAAATTGCCTTTGCAGCCAGGGAGTGATGTGCATGAGAAAACAGATCGGGTTCGTTCTGGTTCTGGCGCTTGTTGTTGCCTTCGGCCTTCCCCAGATTGTCGGGGCGGCCGATTACAAGCAGGAATATAAACTCTCAACGGTTCTCGGCAAGCCCTTTCCTTGGGGAAATGCCGGTGAGCGTTGGACGGAGCTGATCAAGGAAAAAAGCGGCGGTCGCATAAACGTCAAGATGTATCCCGGCACCAGCCTTGTGGGCGGGGATCAGACGAAGGAGTTCACCGCGATCAGACAGGGAGCCATTGATTTGGCCATAGGTTCCACGATCAACTGGTCTCCTCAGGTGCAGCAGCTGAATATATTCTCGATGCCTTTCCTGATGCCGGATCACAAGGCGCTTGACGCCCTGACGGGTGGGGAAGTCGGAAAGGATCTTTTCAAGATTCTGGAGAGCAAGGATGTGGTTCCCCTCGCATGGGGTGAAAACGGCTTTCGGGAACTGAGCAATTCAAAGAGGCCCATCCGCACGCCCGCCGATCTCAAGGGGCTCAAAATTCGTGTGGTGGGATCGCCTCTGTACCTTGAAACCTTTTCCGCGCTTGGCGCCAATCCGACTCAAATGAGTTGGGCCGATGCCGTTCCGGCGCTTTCGAGCGGAGCGGTTGACGGTCAGGAAAACCCCCTGACGGTGTTCATGGCCGCAAAACTCTATGCGGCGAGCAATCAAAAGTTTCTCACGCTGTGGGGCTATGTTGCGGATCCCCTGATTTTCGTTGTGAACAAGGATGTCTGGAAAAGCTGGAGCGCGGAGGATCAGAAGGTTGTTCGCGAAGCCGCCCTTCAGGCTGCCAAAGAGAATATCGTCGAGTCCCGGAAGGGCATTGTCGCTCCGGATGATTCTCTCATCAAGGAAATCGAGGGACTTGGAGTCAATGTTGCCAGGTTGACGCCGGAGGAAAAGGGAGTTTTCGGGAAGGCGACAAAGGCGGTTTACGACAAGTGGGCAAAACAAATCGGCTCCGACCTGATTAAGAAGGCGGAGGAGTCGATTAAAAATAGCAAATAGTCATGGATTTACTCCATTTCTTTTAATTTGATGTCTTGGCGCGCGTGTATCGTTTAACGCGCGCCGTTTCTTTTTGAGGTGACGGGGCCTCTTGGATTCGACGTTGTATCGGCCTGGGGCAAGGGGTTAAGGTTGTGTTTGAGACGGTTCGGCCGCGGGACCGGGGGTCTTTGAGCACATGAATGACTGGAGAAGCAATGGATTGTGAAGCCTGCGGGGAACAGACAAAAAGCCCCGGGACGAGAGTTACGCTGAAGATCGAGGAAAATGTGGCGGGAATTATCCTGGCCGTGCTGGCACTGATCACATTTGCCAATGTCGTTGTTCGCTACCTGACGAATTTCTCCTTTGCATTCACGGAGGAGTTTTCCATTTTCCTGATGGTCATCATGACCCTGGTTGGAAGCTCCAGCCTCATGGCAAAGGGGGGACACCTCAATATCAGTTTCGTGGTGGACAGGTTGCCGGAGAAAGTGAGGCGTCCTGTTCAACTCTCCGCCCTTGGTATTACGACCTTCTGCTTCTTTATCATGGGGCTTTTGTCCACGCGGATGGCCTGGGACGAATACCGCTACGAGGTCACTTCTCCGGGCCTTGGAGTGCCGACCTGGATTTACACGATCTGGCTGCCGATCCTCTTTTTCGCCATAACCGGACGCGCTGTGGGCAAGATGATTCGCATGCGCAGGGGAGAAGAATAGATGGAAATAGCGTTCTTTCTTTTCGGAGTCTTCTTCCTTCTCCTTTTTGCCGGGGTGCCGATATCGGTTTCCCTCGGGTTATCGGGCACATTGGGGATAGCTATTGCGAAACTCGGAATCATGGCGGTTCCGACCAACGTCTACGCGGGGATCGCAAAATATCCGCTGCTGGCCATTCCCATGTTCGTGCTCGCGGGGTCGATCTTTGACCGCTCCGGCGTGGCAGCTCGTCTGCTGCGGTTCACGGCCGCCTTCGTGGGTCAGGGCCGGGGGGCTCTGGCCGTGATAACGATCCTGGTCGCCATGATCGTCGGAGGCATTTCCGGATCCGGCCCGGCCTGTACGGCGGCTGTCGGAGGCGTGATGATAGCCGCGATGATGAAAGCCGGGTATCCTCCCGCCTTTGCCGCTACGGTGACCGCCGCGGCCGGATCGACGGACATACTCATTCCGCCTTCCGTGGCTTTTATCGTCTACAGCGTTCTCGTGCCGTCCGCGACGGTGCCTGCTCTTTTCGTGGGCGGCGTCATTCCCGGTGTTCTCGCGTGCGTGATGCTCATTATTCCGTCCCTTATTTTGAGCCTTCACCACAATTTCGGCGGCAACCAGAAAGACGAACCAAGGCCTCCGATTTGGAAATCCTTCAAAGAAGCCTTTTGGGCGCTCATAGCACCCGTTTTGATCCTTGGCGGAATGCGCACAGGATGGTTCACGCCGACCGAAGCGGCGGTTGTGGCCGTTGTCTACGGACTGGTGATCGGCTTTTTCGTATATCGCAGCCTGACCCTTCGCGATTTGCACGAACTGCTGATCGAATCGGCCGAAACCTCCGCCGTCATTCTGATAGTGATCGGCCTTGCCAGCGTTTTCGCCTGGGCTTCGAGCACGATAGGAATCGTCGACCCCATGTCGAAGGCCCTGGTGGATTTCGGCGGGGGAAACGGAACGATAGTAATCGTCATCCTGATGCTCTTCCTGAAAATTATGGGAATGTTTCTGGACGGGATTTCCATCTTCCTGATCTTTTGCCCGATCCTGATCCCCGTTGCCCAGACTTTCAACTGGGACCTCGTGTGGTTTGGGGTCCTGATGACTTATGTCATCGCAATCGGGCAGTTCACTCCCCCCATGGCGGTAAATCTCATGGTGAGCTGCAGGCTGACGGGGGCGCGCATGGAAGATACCGTGCGTTGGGTCGTCTGGCTGCTCCTTTCGATGTTCGTGGGATTGTTCCTGTTGATCGCGTTTCCCGAGCTCGTCTTGTGGCTGCCGAGGGTTCTCGGGTTCGATTGATATGTCTGATGCGATTTTGACGGGCTAGTGGCGGCGCAAGACACCGTCAGCTTTTCATTATGTGAGGGCCGCAACCGAACGAGGTTTGCGGCCCGTTCAATTTATCTCTCGCCTTTTTCCTCTTTCTTGCGTAATTTTTCCGGCAGCATCGCAGATGAATCAATGGATTTCCCGAAAATGGCAATACGCGAAAAGATCGGCGAAAAAACAGTATCGGTCTCTGTTGGTACGATAGAAACCATCCGGGCGAAGCTTCTTTCGTGGTTTGAGCAAAACGGGAGAAGTCTGCCATGGCGAGGCGGCTACGAACCTTACGCGGTCTGGATTTCCGAGATGATGCTGCAGCAGACCCGGATCAAAACGGCACTTCCCTTTTTCATCCGCTGGATGGAGAGGTTTCCCGATCCAGGGGCTGTTGCCCGCGCTCACGAAGACGAAGTCCTGCAGTATTGGGAGGGGCTGGGATACTACGCCAGAGCGAAAAACATCCATCTGGCCGCCAAGCTGATGGTATCGGACTTCAACGGAAAATTGCCCCGCGATTTCGAGTCGGTCCGAAGTCTTCCCGGAATCGGAAGGTATACGGCCGGGGCGATCATGAGCATAGCCTACAACGACGACTACCCGGCTGTGGATGCGAATGTGGCGCGGATTTTGTCCAGAATGTTCGACATCGGTTTCCAATCCGGCACCAGAGATTTTCAGGACGCCGTGTGGAGGTGCGCGGCCGAGGTTCTGCCGAAAGGACGGGCGCGGGACTTCAACCAGGGGCTTATGGATTTTGGATCTCTGCTTTGCCTTCCCAAAAACCCCGCCTGCGGCGAATGCCCGGTGGCGGAGTGCTGCCTGGGATTCGGAAGAGGTGTCGCAACCCTTCGGCCCGTCGCAGGGTCCGGGAAGAACACCGTTCCGGTGGTCAGGGCGATTGGAATTGCCGTCGAAAACGACCGCGTTCTTGTACGGAAAAGGCCTCCCAAGGGCCTCATGCCAAACCTGTATGAATTCCCCGGTGGCGAGGCCCGGGACGGCGAGGATCCGGAAGGCGCGCTCAAGCGGGCATGGAAATCGGAACTCGGACTCCGTTTCGACCGCGCGGAGAGGTTGTGCGTCATCAAGCATTCGCATACCTCCTTCCGTGTCACTCTCCACGTATTCCTGGTATTTTCCGTTTCCGGGTGCGGGACCGGCCTGCTCTCGGACTCGAACGGAACGAGCGTGATCAGCCTGGAGGAGCTGGACAGGCTTCCTTTCCCCGCGGCGCATCGGAAAGCTGTCGGGGAATGGAAAAGAGCGGGGGAAATGATTTCCCCCGCGCCCCCTCGTGTTCGGTCTTACGCGCATGCGCGTAAGACCGGGTGCTCCGGCGCTTGCGACTTGGCCAAAGGCCCGCCGCAAGCGCCGAAATGAGAAGCGCAGCTGCGTGTGGGGTGTGGGGAGCAGGCTCCCCACAGTCTAGAAAGCCTGGCATCATCTTGAACGCTTATTGGTATTAATCAGATCGGAGTGTCCCAATGGAGATAACGAGTGAGGTTTTTCAGGTCGGCGGAGGCGGATTGACTTCCCCGGAGGATGCGGCGATCTATCTCATACGCTTCGGAGATGAGGCCGCGCTTGTGGACTCCGGATGCGGCAATGATACCGAAAGGCTGCTCGCAAACATCCGCAAGACGGGAACGGATCCGAAAACCATTCGATACCTTCTGATAACGCACTGTCACTACGATCACACGGGCGGCGCGAGTGAGCTCAAAAAGCGGCTGGGCCTGAAAACAGTCGCGCACGATCTCGATGCCGGCTACCTCGAAGCTGGAGACAACCGGGTTACTGCGGCCGGTTGGTACGGCGCAAAGCTGCAACCTTTCACGGTGGACAACAGGCTGAAAGGATCGCGGGCGGAAATTCTGCTCGGAGGACGGAAAATCGAAGCCCTTCATACACCGGGGCATTCTCCCGGGTCTGTTGTCTATCTTACCGAATCGGATGGGAAAAAGGTCCTTTTTGCCCAGGACGTGCATGGACCCCTCGATCAAAGCCTGCTGTCGAACCGCAAGGACTACCTCAAGAGCCTGCGCCTGCTCCTGGACATCGAAGCGGATATCCTGTGCGAGGGCCACTACGGGGTCTACCGGGGCAGGGAAGAGGCGGAGGAGTTCATCCGTCAGTTCCTCGGGCATTGAGGGCGACTGTTCAAGTTCCGGCTACCGTGGGGAGCCTGCTCCCCACACGCCACACGCAGCTGCGCTGCTCATTGCGGCGGGCCTTTGGCCAAGCCGCAAGCGCCGGAGCGCCCGGCCTGACGCGCGTGCGCGTAAGGCTGCGGCAGAAATCCCGAGGGGGTGCGGGGGAAATGATTTCCCCCGCTCTTTTCCATTAGTTCTTGAACGCAAGTTAGTATGAAAGGAATTTGGTATTAAGCGGTGAGGTTGAGTACTCCCTTGTCGAGATGGAGCATCCGCCGCGCTTTTTCGGCGGCATTCGGGTCGTGCGTGACCATGATGACGGTCTTGCCGAACTCGCCGTTCAGTTGCTCGAGAAGCCCGAGGACCTCTTCCGCCGAGGCTCTGTCGAGGTCTCCCGTGGGCTCGTCCGCAACGAGCAAATAGGGGTCGGTGACGATGGCGCGGGCGATTGCGACGCGCTGCTGCTGGCCCCCCGAAAGCTCCCCGGGGTAGTGCTGCACGCGGTCGGAGAGGCCGACAAGCTCCAGGGCGGTCAGGGCGTGTTCCCTTCGTTCCCTTCGCGAAAGCGGGCGAAGCTGAAGGGGAAGCAGGACGTTTTCCAGCGCCGTGAGCACGGGCAGAAGATTATAGAACTGGAAGATGAAGCCGACGTGCACCGAGCGCCAGCGCGCCAGATCGGTTTCACCCAGATCGGATATCGCGGTTCCCGCCACAATGAGATTCCCGGAGTCCGGTACATCCAGGCCGGCAATGAGGTTGAGCAGGGTCGTTTTGCCCGAGCCCGAAGGCCCCATCAGGGCCAGAAATTCCCCCTCGCCCACCGCCAGGTTTATATCCGAGAGGACCGGCACCCGTTGAGAGCCTCGGGAATAGGACTTGCTGATTGCTTCGGCGAAAACGACGAGACTGTCGGAGGCGGGCGCCATCGGCAACGATCCTTGTTTCAGCGGTTTTTCTACTCGGAAATCTCGACCTTGTCGCCTGAGTTCAACCCCGAAGGCGGCTTGAGGACGATTCTCTCGCCGTTTTGCACGGGCGGACCGAGGATGAGGTAATCCCCGAGGAATTTGGGATCGCCTGCCTCCACCCAGACCGCCCGCCCCGAGTCGACCCGAAAAATTCCCTGCGCGGATTTCCTCGTTGCAAGAGCGTCACGATGGATTCCGAGGACGGGCTTTTTCTCGCTCTCCTCGAGGGTGCGGGAAAGAAATGCGACCTTTGCGCTCATTTCCGGAAGAATTCTGGGATCGAGATCATCGAACCGCACCTTCACCATGACCGTACCCTTCGCGCGATCGGCGGTCGGGACAATCATGTGCACCCGGCCGGGGAAGCGCGTGTTCGGCACTGCGTCGAGCTGCACCTCGCAGGGCTGATCCGCGCGGACCTTGTTCAGAAAGGACTCGGCCACGTCCGCCTGAACCATGAGCGACCCGAGATCGGCCATGGTCACGACGGCGGCTTTCGCGTTCGTCGCCGATCCGAACGGCGCGACGACTTCTCCGACATCCGCGTCTTTTGTGAGCACAACCCCGTCGAAGGGAGCGCGGATGACCGTGTATTCGATGAGTACCGCTTCACGGTTGATCTGGGCCTGGATTGCCTTGGTGCTCGCCTTTGCGGAGTCTACCGCGGCCTTGCCCTTGTAATAGCGGTCGCGCGCATTTTCGAAATCGACCTGGGAGACGGCCTTCGTTGCCCAAAGGTCCTTGTACCGCTGGAAGTTGGTCTCCGCGGTGGAAAGCTCCGTCTCGGAGCGGACGAGTTCAAAGCGGGCAACGTTCAACTGCGCCTCGAACTGGGCCTTTTCGGCACGCAGGTCGTCGTTGTCGAGTTTTGCGAGGATTTCTCCCTCCTTGACCCGGCTGCCTTCCTGAACTCCGAGATATACGATGCGGCCGGTCCCCTTGGAGGCAACCGCGGCTTTCCTCTGCGCGACCACATAGCCGCTGGCGTTGAATTCGGTGGCCACCTGGGACGGGTAGACCCAGCCGGCTGCGGCCGTGCGCACCGGGGTGGACGGCACGAGGATTCCGGCCCGCGAAAGCATCCAGCCCCCGGCAACGGTGGCCGCAACGAGCACAACGAGCCAGAGGTATTTTCTTTTCCCGGGGGTTACTGAGAATTTTCCGGAATCGGCTATCTTCAACCGGGAAATCTTATCAGCGTCCAAATTTGCCACTGCGGTCTCCAAGTCGGGAGAGGGAGGGAGAAGTCGAAAGGGCTTCGGGACTCGATATAATCCTTCATCGCTCATACTACAAGTCCATTGCGTAGAGCACTCTCATAAAGCTCGGTTTTGCGCCTGATTTGTGACGGGGTGTTGCATTCCAGGCCGTTTTCGAACGACCGGAGAGCGCGCGCGGAGGATGCCGTAACCGGCTGAGGGCTCGCTCCATGTCGTCTCCGTTGCCGGAGCACGCAGGGCAAAAGGCTTTTCTTGACAGACCATGGTAAATCCATTAAGTCAGACCGCCAGAACGGGTGCGAATCGGGGGCGGAAGACCCGCAGAACCGTCGTCCTTGCCGCATACCGTCAAGCGCAATTCCGACGTCGTTTTTCCAGGAGTGCAGATGCCTTCCAAAAATACTCTTTCGCGCCGAACCTTCATTGCCGTGGCCGGCGTCGCCGGTACGGGACTGCTCGGAGCCGGGTGCTCCGGTGGATCCGGACCGGGCCCGACAGCCGTGGAACTGCTTGACCGCCACCATGGGTTGCTCCATCGGGCCATAGCAATATTGGAGGAAATCAGGGGCGGCATGGATGCCCGGATGGACCTTCCACCGGAAATCATCCAGGGCACCGTCGCGGTGATCCGCCTCTACGGAATCGATTATCACCAGAAAATGGAAGAAAAATACATACTTCCCGCGTTTGAAGCGGCGAAAAAGATGGGGGCGCTCCTCGGAGTGCTTCGCGAACAGCACGCGGCCGGGGCCCAGCTGACCGCAATCCTGCAAAAACTTGCGTCCGAATTTTCCGCAAAAGATCTGGAAAAGAGGCGAACAATGGGGAGCGCGATCCACCAGTTCAGCAGGTTGTGCCGCGCCCACTCCGACCACGAGAGCACGGTGCTCTACCCGGCCCTCTACCAGGTAATGAAGCCCAAAGCAATCGGGGATCTGAACGGCGCTTTCCGGAAATCGGAACTCGAGGTGCTGGGGCACAACGGTTTTGAGGAAGGCATCAAGACGCTCGTAAATTACGAAAATGCCCTCGGCACCGGCGACCTGGCTTCCTTTACTCCCAGAATCGACGAACTGAGCTGAAACGAAGCTGCGGGCTCCACCCGGTGCGGTTTCCGTTGCGAGCCGAAACGATTATTCGTCATCCGGGAGCGCGGACTCTTCGCTCCCGGTCTCCGCGTCCTCCGGGACGCTTTCCCGAACCTCCGCCCGCCCGGCCTTTCCCTTCTCCTTGGCTGCGAAAAGAAGCATGTGTTCCCGGAACTGCCCGAAATAGGGCGACCGGCCGATCCCGGAAAGGCGAGGCAGAAGCTTCTCGAATTCAACGGTGACTTCGTCTTGCGAAAGGCCGGTTTCCGTTTCGTAGTCGTACGCGATGGAGACCGGGTCTCTGCGGGGCCGGTCCATCACCTTCGATATCCCGTATTGCGCCGGATCGCAAAACATATCGGAGCCGTGGAGCAAAACATAGCGCGACTTTGAGAGGGCGTCGATTTCGCCGCTTCTCGCATCGAGAAATTCCACCGTTTCCCGCCATTCTTCTTCCGTTTCGGTGGGAAAGCCGAAGATGACGAAAAGAAGGTTCCAGATCCCGGCAAGGCTCGAAGCCTCGAGGATTTCCCCCGCCCTCACCGCCTTTGTCCCCTTGCGCATGAGATCGAGCACGCGCTGGCTGGCCGATTCCAGCCCCCACATGAGTACCCGCAACCCGGACCGATACGCCCTTTGAAGAATCGGCCGCGTGAAGCCCGAAGGCTTGGCGTACGCAGAGAAAAAAATCTCCACACCCGCCGCGAGCAGGCACGAAGAAATCCGGTCGAGGCGATGCGGCTGTATCATTTCATCGACTAGGCAGAAATGCGAAGTTCCGTACTCTCGGGCAAGCTTCCAGAGGCGCTCGGCCGTCCTCTCGGGCCATTCCTCCCTGTAGTCGAGATACGTCTTCTGATGCGTGCAGAAAGCGCAGCGCCTCCAGGGGCATCCCCTCGAAGCGAGATAGGGCAGCACCCGGACGGGAGAGTGGTAGCGGTCGAGAGGGAAATCGGAAAAATCGGGCGCGGCCAGATCGTTGAGATTCGCGATAGCCTGTGGAGGCTCGCTTTCCAGGCCCCGGTCACCCCTCCGGATAAGACCCGGCACTCCGGCGAATACTCCTTCTCCGGAAGCGAGGTTTTCGACCAGAGAGCCCAGGCCCGCCTCGCCTTCCCCAACGATCATGAAATCCATAAGGGCGCCGGCGTCGAGCTCATGCTGATCCTTTCCCGCGAATACGCGGACGGGGCCGGCGAGGAGCCCTCCGGGATCGGGCATGACGGAAAAAGTCGCCCCGCCGAAGACGATCTTCGCCCCTGTCCCCCGGCAGAGCCCGGCCAGACCCAGCCCGAAAAAAAGCTGCTGGCTGAAAAGGATTGAAAATCCGATGAGGTCCGGCTTGAAGGCGCGGACCGGCTCGATAATGCATTCGAAAAAACGCCTGGCAAGCGGCGGCACGGGAAGCCCGAGAAGCATTTTCCGGGAAAAATTGTCGAAAAGCCCGTTCAATACGGACTCGAAACCCGTATAGACTCCGGCATGGGCATCATACCGGGCCTGTTCGAAAAAGGCGCCGGGTTCAGCATGGCCACGCAAAAAATCCCTTGCCGCTCCGGCTTTTCGCGCCGTCGTGTCGTGATCCATCCCCTGGATGGACATTCGCAACCGGCCGTCGCGGAGCCATTCGAACGCCGTTTCGTAATAGGCGAGGTTGAGATCGAAGTTCCTGACCACCAGGCCTTCTTCTGCGCCGAGATGGCCCTTCAGAGAGGCAATGCCGAGCGGTGGGCTCGAGGGATGCATCGCCGGGGGGAAGACAAGAGCAATGCGGAATTTCTTTTGCTGCGGGTCGCCGTTATTGTGCACCATGGCCTCGCGGTTTCCGATATGCGGTGATGGGGGCGTGGCAAAAACAGAGTCGGGCCGGGCGGGACCGGCGCTCCGGAGGCCCCGCTCGATCCTGAATGCGCCGCTTTATCAAAGCAGCCCTCTGTCTTCCAGGATTTCCTTTGGATCGGTCGTGAACCGTTCCACGTACAGGAGCACCGAAGCGGCAACGGCATGGCCGAGTATCGACTGGATGAGCGAAATGGGCACTCCCGCCCGCACCAGTTCCATGGCCCTGGTGTGACGCAGTATGTGCGGGTGTGAAAGCTTGCGCGGGATCTCGGCCTCTTCGGCCCTCCGGTAAAATTCCCTTCGGAAATTGCCCTGGTCCAGCGTGAAGATCCTGCCGCGCATCGCCGGAAATTCCTCCAGGTATTCGGCGAGACTGAAAATGACCTGCCGGGGCAGGGGGATCCTCCTCGCCCGCTTCCGGGCCCCGAGACGGATCACCATCTCCTCCCGGGTATAGTCGATGTCGGTCAGGTCGTTGATCTTGAGGACCTCTCCGATCCTGGCGCCCGTGTAGCGCATGCAGAGAAACGCTATCCAGTACCGGCCGCGGACCTTGCGCGAAAATGCGCTGGGCGCCGAATCGTACCAATCCCGAAACACCCGGGTGAGTTCCTCGATCTGCATGCCCGTGAGGGACTGCAACGTGTCGCTCCCGGGCTCTGTGGCTTCACTCCGGCGCATGTTTTCCACCTTCCTTGAGATCCGATGCCGAACCCATTGTACCACGGCAAGCTTTACACGAAAACTTTATTCGGCGTGTATTGACACCCATAATTAGCAGTCTTAAGTTGTGGCTGCTAACAAGCAGCATAGCTAGGAACTCAAAAGGGATAATTCATCAAAAGGGAGGTTTTGGACATGGCTATTATAAGGTACCCAAACTGGCTCTGGCCCGGTTATTCGAGCGCTCTGGACGATTTCGAGAAAGCGCGGAGGCACATGGACAGGCTGTTCTCGGCCTTTACCGGTTCCGGCGCCGCTCCGGCATCCTCGGGAGTGTTCCCGCCGCTGATCGTTACCGAAGAAGGCGACACGGTCATAGTCGAGGCCGAGATTCCCGGCATCGGTGCGCAGGATCTGGATATTTCCGTAATCGGCAGGACCCTGACCCTGAGCGGCCAGCGCAAGCCCGATGAGACCTCGGACGTCAATTTCCACCGCAGGGAGCGCAAGTGGGGGAGCTTCCGCAAGGCTCTGACGCTTCCCGAAGACGTGAACCCGGATGCGATCAAGGCCGAGTGCAGGGACGGCGTGCTCAAAATCGTGCTGCCGAAAGCCGAGAGCGCAAAACCGAGAAAAATTGCAATCGCGAACGAATAACCGGCTCACGCAGGAGGATAAGTACCATGGCTGACAAAGATTTGCAGGTTGAAGAGAAAAAGGAAGTACAGGCGAGCGGGGAAAGCACGAAAAATGTACCTGTTTTCATTCCCGCCGTGGACATCTACGAGTCCGAGAATTCGCTGACTCTGCTTGCCGATATGCCGGGCGTGCCGCTCGGCAATGTCGACATCGACCTCAATGCCGATCAGCTGACCATTCGCGGGTCGGTGCCCCAGAGGCCCGAGAACAGCGGCAAAATTCTTTTCCAGGAATACTGCGTCGGCGACTATTACAGGCAGTTTACCCTGTCCAATGAAATAGACCGCGAGAAGATCCAGGCATCCATGAAGGACGGCGTTCTCAAGCTGGTGCTTCCGAAGGCCGAGGCCGCCAAGCCGAGAAAGATCGCGGTCACGGCTTCGTAAATAGATTCCGCACCAAAACGCAACTGTCTCCGATGGCCCTCTTTCCCTTCCGCCGGTGTTGCGGAAGGGAAAGACGCGCCGCAAATCCCTCAAAGGCTTTCCGCCTCGGTTCTCTTTCCGATAAAATCCGCCATCCAGGCGGTGCGGGAAGCATACCCCTTGCGCCTCTTTTGTGATATGGAAAGGCCGTACCACCAATCTTATGGAGCGCCTCCCGCGTGGACGGAATCCGGCGCTCCCGATTTTTCGATCTGGAGAACGAACAAACCTATGGATGGTTCCCGGCGCCCGTATGTCGACTCCTGCCCCGTGGGGTGCCTTTCCCCTCTTGAGCGGACGGAAATCCTGCTGGAGGAGGGCTTCCTCATGCGCTGCCCCGGCTGCGGACATCTGGTCAGTCAGTGCACGGAGGAAGAATACCGGCGCTCGATGCTTGAATTCGACACCCCTTCCGGGACGACTCCGGGAGAAAAGGCCGCGAGGCGCGCTCGGAAAAGGATCGGAGGCTTTCTGGCCGATATGGCGGAGACCCTGGGATCCGGGCCGGAGAAGATACGTCTTCTCGATGTGGGCTGCTCCAGCGGGACTCTGCTCAAGGTCGCGACGGAAATGGGGTTCGCGGCCGAGGGGGTGGAACCCGCGCCCAGGGCGGCCGAAGCGGCGAGGCTCTCCGGGCTCAGGGTCCGGATCGGCACGCTGGAGCAGGCCGGTTACGCTGACGGCTCGTTTGACGCCCTCACCCTTTTCGAGGTTATCGAGCACGTCCGAGACCCTCTAAGCCTTTTGCGCGAGTGCGCAAAGGTGCTTCGCCCCGGAGGGCTTCTCCTGGTAGGAACGGGCAATGCGGCCAGTTGGACCGCGACTCTCATGGGAGCGCGCTGGGAGTATTTCCGGATTGCGCAACACGGAGGGCATATAAGTTTTTTCACGCCGGGGTCCATGCGGGTTTTGGCGGACCGGACCGGTTTCCGTCCGGTGCGGATCCGAACGAAGAACGTCCGCGTCTTCGATAAGGGCACCGTCCCGTCGTTCCTGTACAGGGCTGCCAGACTGGCTTGCGAAATCATAAGGCCGGTTACGGTTCTCGCGGGGACCGGGCATGACATGTTTGCCGTGTTGCGCCGCGCCGGGGAATAGCCCCAATCTTCGGTGCCGCCCTTGTGCTTTTTTTGACACCGCCTGCCGATTGCCATAATCGCACTCCGGTGTTATGCTTTTCCGCGTGGTAAACCGGCCCGTGGTGTAGCGGGCAGATCCCGAATGAGCAGAGCGAAAGGGAAAAATTGCACGAGCTGTCCATAGCCGAAAGC
Organism: Desulfobacteraceae bacterium; assembly: GCA_021372055.1. Taxonomy (GTDB): domain Bacteria; phylum Desulfobacterota; class Syntrophobacteria; order Syntrophobacterales; family Syntrophobacteraceae; genus SbD1. The sequence continues at coordinate 15,079 of JAJFVB010000282.1, forward strand.
GTGCTCGAGATAGTCACGGAAGAAGCGAGGAAGCACGGACTGGAGCGCATAAACAGGATCAAGCTCCAGGTGGGGGAGCTTGCGGCCGTGGTCCCGGATTCGCTGATGTTTTGTTTCGAATTGCTCCGCCGGGATACGATCGCATCGGAAGCGGTGCTTGAAATAGAGACTGTGGGGATCGTCGCGCGGTGCGATCAGTGTGATTTCTCTTTTGAGGTGCGGGGCCAGGTATTCAGATGCCCGCGTTGTTCGAAACCGGTGATGGAGCTTCTCAGCGGCAGAGAACTTTCGGTCTCCAGCATAGATGGTGAAACGGGGGAAGACGATGGCACAGATCAACGTTCCTGTTGTTCGTAACATTCTTCAGGCTAACGAGCGGCTTGCGGCGGAAAACAGGCGCAAATTCGACGATGCGGGAATTTTTGTCATCAACCTGATGAGCTCTCCCGGCGCGGGAAAGACTTCGCTTCTGGAAAAAACCATCGAGGCACTGTCGGGCCGGATCGGCATCGCGGTCATAGAAGGCGATATCCAGTCTTCCTACGATGCCGAACGCATTCAGAAAAAGGGCGTTCAGGCCGTGCAGATCAATACCGACGGCGGGTGCCATCTGGACGGCAACATGATCCAGATCGCGCTCGATGCCCTCGACCTGGCCAACGTCGACCTGCTCATAATCGAAAATGTCGGAAATCTCGTCTGCCCCGCGGAGTTCAACCTCGGCGAGCATGAGAAGATCATGATCCTGAGCGTGACGGAAGGCGACGACAAACCCCTGAAATACCCGCTCATGTTTCAAATCTGCTCGGTGCTCCTCGTCAATAAAATCGACCTGCTCCCCTATGTCGACTGCGACATGGCCAAGGTCCGGGAGAGAATCGGCCAGTTGAACGCAAAGGGCCGGATTCTCGAAGTCTCCTGCAAGACGGGGGAGGGATTCGCTCCCTGGCTCTCCTGGATCGAAGAGAAGGTGGCTGGGCACAAAAAACTCCGGGCGGGCAAGCACTGAAAGTGGCCAAAGACGTCGAAGACAAACCTTCTCGGACCGTGCCTTCCGCGGACGGTGGTCGCCGCGTTTTCGTCAAGGTCCGGGGCATCGTGCAGGGGGTGGGATTCCGGCCGTTCATTTTTCAGCTCGCCCGGCGCCATGGGCTCGGAGGCTGGGTCCGAAACCAGTCGGACGGCGTCGAGATAGAGGCGGCGGGGGCAGCTGACCCCGTTCGGGCGTTCATTGACGACATTACCGCAAAAGCCCCTCCGCTCTCCAGGATTGTCTCCATCGAGGTAGCCGAGCTTGCTTTCGAGCCCTGCGATGCGTTCGAGATCCTTCGGAGCCTTACGCTGGACTCCCGGGCGACCCTGATATCCCCCGACGTCTGCACCTGCGAGGACTGCCTGCGGGAGATGTTCGACCCGCGCGACAGGCGCTTCCGCTACCCTTTCACGAATTGCACCAACTGCGGTCCCCGCTACACGATCATAAAAGACATACCCTACGATCGCGACAAGACTACGATGGCGCGGTTCCGCATGTGCCCGGAGTGTTTGCGCGAATACGAAGACCCGATGGACCGCCGGTTTCACGCTCAGCCCAATGCCTGCCCCGAATGCGGACCGCAGGTCTGGCTTGAGGATGGTTCGGGTGCGCGAATCGCGAGCCGCGATGATGCGCTCGGGCTTGCCGTGAAGCTGCTCGGCGAGGGTTCGATTCTTGCCGTCAAGGGCCTCGGAGGATTTCACCTGGCGGCGAAGGCAACCGACGAGGATTCCGTCAGCGCCTTGAGACGCCGCAAGGTCCGGGAAGACAAGCCTTTCGCGGTGATGTTCGCGGATATCGCGGAAATCGGGAAGTACTGCCTCCTGGACGGTGCCGAGGAAGAACTGCTTCGTTCGCCGGCGCGGCCGATAGTCCTTCTTTCCAGGCGCGAAGACCCGTCCGGACCCGCCATGGCGCCGAGCGTCGCTCCGAAAAACCGGTACCTCGGAGCTTTTCTGCCGTACACGCCTCTGCACTTCCTGCTCTTCCACGATGCACCGTACCGGGCGCTTGTCATGACGAGCGGCAACATGAGCGACGAGCCGATCGTCATGGAAAACGGGGAGGCCCGCGCGCGCCTGAAGACGATTGCGGATTTTTTCCTGTTCCATGACCGGGACATCCACATGCGGTGCGACGATTCCGTGACGCGGGTGCTTGCTGGCGCACCGCGGCCGATGCGCCGCGCAAGAGGTTTTGTCCCGGTCCCGGTGTTCCTTCGCGAGCCGGTTCCGCCGGTGCTGGGCGCAGGGGCCGAACTCAAGAGCGCTATTTGCCTCACGCGGGGAAACGAAGCTTTCCTGAGCCAGCACATCGGCGACCTCGAAAACCTGGAAACGCTCCTCTCATTCGAGCATGCCATAGCCCATCTCGAACGCATCCTGGAGATCCGGCCGGAGCTTATCGCGCACGACCTTCATCCGGATTACCTGAGCACCCAATGGGCGCTGCGGCAGGAAAACGTGCAGCTGCTGGCGGTGCAGCACCATCACGCCCACATTGCGGCGGTTGCCGCCGAGCGTGGAATCGACGGGCCGGTGCTAGGGCTGGCGCTGGACGGCACCGGACTGGGTGCGGACGGCACGATCTGGGGCGGCGAGATCCTCATGGTCGACGGCGCTGATTTCGAGCGGCTGGGGCATTTCAGGCAGGTCCGCCTGCCCGGAGGCAGCGCGGCCATAAAGGAGCCGTGGCGAACCGGCCTCAGTTACCTGTGGAGCATCGCGGGAGAGGATCTCGAACGCAGATACGGGGACATTCTCTCGGGATGGCCGGGCGGGGATAGGCGGCTGGTTGCGAAAATGCTCGAGCGGGGGGTGAATTCCCCGGTCACATCTTCTTGCGGGCGTCTTTTCGATGCGGTTTCCGCTCTTTGCGGGATTCGAAATGCGATCAACTACGAGGGGCAGGCGGCAATCGAGCTTGAACAGGCCATCGAGCCGGACCCCGGAATGTATGCGGGGGCGCTCGCCGGGGAAAACGGAAAAATCGTTGTCGACACTTTCCCGATGATCGATTCCATCGTCGAGGACGTGCGGCGGAAAACGCCGGCGGGAAAGATCGCCGCCCGGTTTCACAACGGAATCGTCCGGCTCCTTGCCGAGGCCCTGGCCTCCGCGTCCGGGAGCAGCGGGATAAACCGGGTGCT
>JAJFVB010000033.1 GCA_021372055.1 Desulfobacteraceae bacterium
AGCTATCGATTAAAGGAGAAGCGACGGGCAGGAATATTGGGCTCCCAAACAGTAGCTCAGATAGAGAACTGATAAGGGGGTGGGTCAGATTTCAATTTCCACTTTGCAGAAAAGTGGGTCAGTTTTCGCCTTCCGTTGACACAAACCGCTGATTTACCCCCAAAATGGCCCCAACAAACACTTTTCGCCCCTGAATCCTTATTTCGTAAGGGTTTGACGTGCCTTTCCGTCGCATCAAACGTATAAAAAAATAGCATAGCTTGTCGTATGGGTTAGTGCTTTTTAATAAACTTGTGGTTCATGCTATGACTTTTAGTGGGATATATAAGTATTTGTATTTACGGATTATCTGTGAGCGAATACTAAAAGGGGACGGTTTTTGACCGTCCCCTTTTTTAGTATTACTGTGTCATAAATATATTGCAAAAGCCTTGAGATTATGCTGTATGCTGGGTGCATGGGAAAAGCACCCGAACCCAATATTGAGGCCAGGTTTCATGCTTATGCGGCAGAACTGTCCACCGCGCTGGGTCACTCAGACAGGGTGGAGCCTTTCCGAGCATATTGCATGGGCCTTTTGCTGCCTGTCGAGCGAAAAAGTGTGGAGCCCATGGCTGCGCAGCTTGCTCCGGGCAAAGTCAGTGCAATCCATCAATCCCTGCATCATTTTGTGGCCAAGGCGGCCTGGCGGGATGAGCCTTTACTAAAGGCGATCCGGGACTATGTCTTGCCAAGGATGCAGAGCCAGGGGCCGATTCTTGCCTGGATCATTGACGACACCGGGTTTCCCAAGAAGGGGAAACACTCGGTGGGGGTAACGAGGCAGTATTGCGGCCAACTGGGGAAGCAGGATAATTGTCAGGTTGCTGTCTCTGTTTCGGTCGCTACGGCCTATGCCAGCCTTCCGGTTGCCTACCGGCTTTACGTACCGGAGAAGTGGGCTGAAGACAAAGATCGATGTAATCGCGCAGGGATTCCCGAGGAGGTTTTATTTCAGACAAAACCCGAGATTGCACTCGATCAACTCCGTGCTCTGGGTTTAAGTGATCTGCCTCGCGGGGTCGTGCTTGCCGATGCCGGCTATGGCAACGAAACCGAATTTCGCAAAGGGATTCGTGGCCTCAAACTTCCTTATGTGCTCGGAATCCAGAAGACCACCCTCGTGTGGCCACCGGCTATGTCCCCTTTGCCTCCGCCCGAGTACACCAGCTTTGGGCGGCCGCCAAAACTGCCGCGTCTAAGTCCCAAGCACGCGCCAGTGAGTGTTTTAGAATTGGCTCAGAATTTACCGGATAATTCATTTCAGACAATCGCATGGAGGGAGGGTACAAATAAGAGCCTTTCCTCTCGATTTGCATTGGTTCGTGTGCGCGAAGCGCATCGTTATTATTGGCGAAGCGATACCCCATCGGATGAATGGTTGCTGATCGAATGGCCCCAAGATGAACCTGAACCCACCAAATACTGGCTTTCGAACCTTAATGCTCAGATGTCTCCGCAGGATTTGGTGTACGTTGCAAAGCTTCGCTGGCGCATCGAGCGCGACTACCAGGAACTCAAACAGGAAATCGGACTTGGGCACTTTGAGGGCAGAGGCTGGCGCGGCTTTCACCATCATGCCACTCTTTGCATCGCAGCCTACGGTTTTTTGGTGGCCGAGCGCAGTTCTTTTCCCCCCTCAGCGTCTGACTTCCGACCATCCTTTACGGTACCTCAAGTTCCCAAAGGTTGGAGACCAAGGGGCTCCCCCCACTGAGGCCAGAGCGACATAGTCCGTTTTCTTTGACCACAATAAAGAGAAAACTAATGGTCGTTCTCGTTAGCAATTTGTTCCGGTGCCCCTGCTGCAATCGGATAAAGCGACCACGATGTGAACTCTTCTTATGACACAGTAGTATTAGTACCTTTTTTTCAAAATGCAGGATCATGGATCAAGGCGTGAAGGGCAGCAGGAAAGGTGTATTGGTCCACCTCCTCCCGGTTAAGGGCAAGTCGCCCCGTCTTTCGCGACCCGGCATCGAGAGCCGCTTCGGCTATCATCATGCCCTGCTCGTTTTCGTATGAATTGACTTCCATAGGTTATGGATACTATAACTTATTGTAATGTTATTTGCGGTCTGACTTGAATTTCGCATACCTAATTTCATGCAATGCATAACAATCTTTCCTTGTACTGATTGCAATTATCGCTTGCATGTCTATTATACAACAAATGCCTCATACCAAATTTCATGCAACGCATGACTATATTTCATTATGATTTGTACTGCTATCCCCAGCTCATCAAATATTCCATAAAACCAGCACATTAAGATTTGCATGTGTTGTATAAACCGCAGTTATTCATATCGCAATACTCCAAAAATTCAGAAAATTGCAGTTGATATTTATCATGGCATGGAGCATAACGTCGCCGACTCTATAGTTGTTCCATGTAAGGCAATAGTTCGGCTGGGTGGCAGCGATAACGGTTCAACCTGCCCACATTCCGGAGAGCACGGGAACACACTCCGTGTCCACTCCGTAAAGGGGCGAACCCTTTCGGTCGGCCAGCCCGGTCATCCGGGGAGAATCAGGCATTGGCCCCTGATTTCCGATCCGGGTCAAACGTCGAAGTCATCGTTGAGGAGGAGGTAACACTTTGGATCTGGGTGCACTTGGTACAATCACATTCGACTGGACATTTGCCGCTGCTTTATTCAACATTGTCGTAATCAACGTGATTCTCTCAGGAGACAACGCGGTGTGTATCGCACTGGCTGTGCGATCCCTGCCGCCGGCGCAACGCAACAAGGGGATTTTGCTTGGTGCAGGAGCTGCAATCCTGCTCCGCGTGGTGCTCACATTCTTTGTCGCTCACCTGTTAGAGATCTATTTTCTGAAGCTTGTCGGCGGCCTGTTGATCACATGGATCGCTGTAAAGCTGTTCCTGGAGGGCGCTCCTGAAGAAGGTTCCAGCAAACAGGCCACATCGATCTGGCAGGCGCTCAAGATCATTCTCATCGCCGACATTACCATGTCTCTCGACAACATGCTGGCGGTTGGGGCCGCCTCGCACGGAAATCTGTTTCTGCTCCTGTTCGGACTTGGCAGCAGCATCCCCTTCGTGGTTTTCGCCAGCAACGTGCTGTCGCGGCTCATGGAGAAATACCCCGTCATCATCTACCTGGGCGCGGCCATTCTGGGCAAGGTTGGAGGGGAAATGATCATCACGGATCCCTTCGTCGCAAACGCGATCGGTCAAGGCGAGTGGATTCAGTATGCGGTGGAAGGGATGTTCGCAGTTGGTGTGATCCTTATCGGCAAACTCTGGATGCACACTCTGATGAATCATCGGCGGAAGAGCAGGCCCGCACTTTCCTGAGGCGGGAGCTTTATTTCGATTGATACCTTCGCAGGACCCCAAAGAGCGGGGGAATGATTCCTCCGCACCCCCGCAAAATGAGCCGCGTAGCGGCGCGGGGGTGTGGGGGGCGCAGTTTCCCCCACGCTTTTCAAAATAAAAAAGCCTTCGGGAGTCTCTCCCGAAGGCTGACAATTGGCGATTCCAGTCATAAACCGGTGTTCATGCAGGCGAACCCCACCGGACGCAGGATTTCGGACCACGCAACGTTGGGCAAGCCCCCCTCCCCTTTATCCGAGTCTTACGCAAATCACAGCGGATGAGAGCCGTTCAGTACGTTGTGCGCGACCGACCGCTCAAGACGTCACAATCGGTTATTGAACATATCTGGGCGCAGGGCATACCGATTCGACTTCCCACTGAGTCAAGTAAGGGTAAGCCTGGTCCACACCGAAATAAAACGTATTGCTCACGTCGTACTGGCGCGAAAAGTGAGGATCGACCGTCATGTCATATTCGTATACAAGTATCCTTTTCAGACCCTTTTCCCGCTCGTGAGACCTGTCAGGGGGACCGAAGAGCCTTTCCACCTCCTGAGCCGCCATGCCCTGTCTAATCATGGTCAGGCTTTGGGGCGTGAACTCAGGATGTTTGCACGAGACCAGCGGAGCCGGCGCACCGGCAGAGGGAGACGGACTGTTGCAGCAGCAACCGAAACTCACCAGCAAGAGCATTGTCACGATCAGACTAACAAAGTTCTTCATGTCGCGCCCTTCATGTATTGTGGGGTTATAGATAGTACCGGGAGACTAACGCTACAAAATTCCGATATATTTGTCCATCGATTTCCTCAAGCAAATCGGACGGAAACGTCGCACTCATTAATTTTTCTGCTATGGAAAGTCAATTTGAAGGCAAATCTGAAGGAAATGCAAATAGGAGGATTAAAATGCGTCAGGGAGCATAAACATATCGGGACATGTCTATACCGGACGCCCCCTCAAGTTCTGTCAGGCATCTGCAAAAGGAAGATTCAGCTGGCCTTTTGCAGGCCATGAGGCCCTGATCATCGTTCCTTCCCCAACGATGGAATCAATCGAGAACGTGCCACCCATGATCTCGGCCCTCTCGCGCATCCCCGTCAGGCCCAGGCTCCTTCCATACCTGCGGGACAACACCTCTGTCAAATCGAAACCCTCTCCGTCGTCCGAAATCAGCAACTCGATGCGGCTCCCGATCTTTCTGAGCACGACGTCTATCCACTCGGCGCGCGTATGCTTGGCGACGTTATTCAGGGCTTCCTGAGTGATTCTGAAAATGACTATCTTAAGCGGTTCAGGGATATTCTCCTCTTCAATTCCGATCTCAAGTTCAACGTGATATTTCGGATAGAGTTTGAGGAATTCCCTGCAGTACCACCTGAGCGCGGCCACCGCTCCCAGTTCGTAGAGGATTGTCGGTTTGAGCCCCATGTAAATCGTTCTGGTCTCCTCCACGGACGCCTGAAGCGTGGTCACGAACTGGTCGAGTCTGTCTATGGTATCCTGCGGATGATTTTGCCTTCTCGCCACGACCAGGAGGGCCTCGATATGATACTTGAGCGCCGCAAGTGTCTGACCGATACTATCGTGCAAGTCTCCTCCAATCCGCTTTCTTTCCTCTTCCTGAGCGGCGATCAGCTTCGAGGGGATTTGCTTCAGTTCTTCATTCGCCCTCTCCAGCTCCGCCGTTCGGCTCTGAACGCGGGACTCCAGTTCATTTCTCGAACGTATGATCTCCTCCTCGACCTTTTTGTGATCCGTAATGTCGAGCGCGGTGACCACAACCCCCGTGCTCAGATCGTTGGGGTCGAGCGCCGAGGAACTGAGAAGCACATTGATCCTCTTGCCGTTCTTCTTTCGCCAGCACGTTTCGATGCTGCCGTAGCCGGTCTCCCGGATGGACTCATACATCATCTCGCCGCGTTCGGAATCGGGGATGTTTTCATAGAGCATCCTGATGCTTTGATTCAGAAGCTCATCAGGCCCATAGCCCGTCATGTCGGACATTTCCTGGTTAACCCAGAGAAAGACGCGCTCCTTGAGGAGGCCGACACCAACCGGCGCCGCCCGCAGAATCGTATTCAGCGTCTTTTCCTTATTCCGCAGATCGTCTTCAAGCCGCTTCCGATCGGTAATGTCAACCAGCACGTTGACTCCGCCGACAATACAACCCGAGCGGTCGAAAAGCGGTTCGGGATGCGACAGGACATATGCATGGCTTCCGTCGGGGCGCTCGATCACGTATTCCTCCCCGGCAATCCTCCGTTTTTCGCGCAGAGCAACAGCCATGGGAACGCAATCGCGAGGCAGGGGCGTCCCGTCCACCGAGAAGACCTGCAAGGATCCGCTATAGAATTCTTTGCCGATCACGGGGCGACGTCCCCACAGGGCCTCAGCCGCTTCGTTGTAGAGGGTGAGGCGCCCCTCCGAGTCGCACGTGTAGAGGGCAACGGGCAGAGCGCCGACAAGATGCCGGTAGCGCTTCTCGCTTTCCCGCAAAGCGTCTTCGGCTTTCTTCCGGTCATCCACGCTGATTGCGCATCCGACGAGCCGTATCGCCCTCCCCTCTTCGCTATAGATGATCCTGGCGCTATCGGAGACCCATATGACGCGGCCCTCCCTGTCGAGCATGCGGTACTCGCACGAAACGACGGGAGAACGGCTGCTGAATGCATCAATCCGGGCATTTCTCGCCTCGCGCCTGTCATCGGGATGTATCTGGTCCCACCACCACTCCACCCTGCTCGGCACCTCGCTGGGTTCATGCCCCAGAAGAGACAGCAGTCCGGAAGACCGGTGGACGGTTCCCTCCACAACATCGGCGTCGTAGATCAGGCCGCCGATCGCCTCGGTCGCAAGCCGGAAAAGCTCTTCGCTGTCCCGCAGCCTTGCCTCGGCCAGTTTCTGCTCCGTTGTGTCGCGGGCAATACAGAAAATGCCCTCGATCCTGCCGTCGGTGCCGAAAGGCGACCCCGCTATCCGCAGGGAGATTTGCCGGCCGTCCTTTCTGATCATGGTGGTCTCGATCATCGCAGCTTCGCCGGTTACAAGCCCCCTGGCAAACGTCGCTTCAGTCGTCTGCCTGAATGGCGGCGCGCAGAGATCCACGAACCTCTTTGCCCTCAGTTCCTCCTCGGTATAGCCTGAAAGCCGTTCTGCGGCAGGATTTGCCGTCTGGAAACCGCCATCCGAAGCAATAGTGAAGATTCCGTCAATGCTCAGTTCGACAAGCGACCTCAGGCTGGCCTCGCTTTTCCTCAGCGCCTGCTCCACCTGCTTGCGCTCCGCCAACTCGCGATGCAGCACTTCCCCGGAGATCCTGGCTTCCTCCGCCGCCCGTTGTTCGGCTTCGATGGCGCTTTTCGTCGATTTGGACATTTCGATGAACGCATGCGTCAGGTCCTGTATCTCAGCGGGTCCCGCCACCTTTATGGCGGGACGGAGGTTGCCTCTGCCGACCTCGACCGTGAACTGACGCAGTTTCCTGAGTGGTGAGGTTATGCTTGCCGAAAACCCGATTCCAAGCGCAAGAGAACAGAATACGGCTCCGATGAAGAGCGCGAACTGGAAAGACAGCATCGAAACAATATTCTCGCCCGAAATCTCTTCCTCGACTCCCGCGGCCCAGCCGATTGGAAAAATAGGCACGTATACATGCGCGCGCTCTGCAACGCCGGCTTTGGCCTCCGGGGTCCAGAAGACATCCCGGCCTTCAAGAGCCTGCCTGATTTGCGGAGCGGTGCTGAGCCGCTTTCGATCCTCCCATTCCAGGTGAGAGAAAGGATGGAGATATACAATCAGTCCGCTGCTATCGATTATGCTCAGCCTGCTCTCCCCGACCGCATCGATGGGCAGGATACGATCGAGGTGATCCGGCCGGATCAGGGCGCTCACGATCCCGAGAAGCATTCCGTTCCGCCCCCGGACTCCTCTGCAGATGGAAAAAGTGGGCCGCTCCGATCGGCTGTCAATGAACAGTCCGCTCATCGCGGAGTCGCGCCCTGATTTTATGGACTCCAGACACACGCTTTCCTGCCGCTCGGCACCGATCGCCCTCAGGTCGCTCGATGCGACGGTTGTCCCATCCGGGCTCACCCAGGCATAGCTGAGAATTCCTCTGGTGGCTTCAACGCTTCTTGCAAGCAGTCTTTCGAGATCCTGAGCACGCAGGGCGGGCGAAACGGTCGCGGCCGCCCCTATCGCGGCTTCCTGCTGTAGTATGTTCTCAACGAAAAAAACGAAGGCCTTAGATACCGTACGGGCTGTTTGAACACTCCAGCGGATCTTGTCCTTGCGCACCTCGCGGATCTCTTTCCAGTACAAAATTGACTGCATCAAAATCATGGGAATGAATATCAGCAGAAGCAGCAGGCAAAACCTCCCGCGTATGGTACTGAAGAGTTTGGCGAAAATGGGGATCCGCATTTTTTGCGCCTTCGATCAGTTTTATCGAGAATTACGGCTGGTGAGAATTGTATAAGAAATGAACTAGCTTAGGATTCCTATAGCAGATTTTTCGGTATAGATGAAGAGCGCGCTGAGAGGAAACCGGGGCAAATCGGTCACGCAGCAATGATTAATACCAAAGAAGCGGTGGAATGATTCCCCCGCTCCCCGCCAGCGCCAAAATGAGCCGCGTAGCGGCGTAGGGGGCGAGTTCCCCATGCTTCTCAAAGTCGCAAGATGAATTCCCTAGATACCGGCACGTCCGACGAAAACCCGCAACAGGTTGGGGATGCTCAGCTCGCGGGTGCCCGCGCCGTAGCCGATTGCATCGACTGTCATCAGGGGCATTGGGCCGAAATCGTACGCAAGCGTCGTCAGGATGGCGGCTCCCGTCGGAGTCAGCAGTTCCCCCACAACCCCCGTGGAATAAAACGGCCTGCCTTTCAGCAGCTCTGCCGTCGCGGGAGCCGGAACCGGCAGAATCCCGTGAGCGCATTGGACAGTTCCCGTCCCGACGTGCAAGGCGGAGCAGTAGATCCGCTCGATGCCCAGGGCATCCAGTCCCACTACGGCCCCGACGATGTCGACGATCGCATCCACGGCCCCGACTTCATGGAAATGTATGTGGTCCACCGACCTATGATGCACCGAGGCCTCAGCCTGCGCGAGTCTTCTGAAGATCTCCGTGCCGCGGCTCTTGACCGCTTCCTTGAGGGAACTCTCCGCGATGATCTTTTCGATGTCGGCAAGATGCCGGTGCGCGTGATCGTGCTCGTCCAGGTCGACGATCACATGGGTTCCGGCTATTCCGCCTTTAACCACTTCCCTCCGGCTGAGAGAATATCCCGCAAGGCGGAGTTTCCCCAACTCATCGCGAAGAAACTCGAAGTCGAGTCCGCACGACACCAGGGCTCCAAGAATCATGTCGCCGCTTGCGCCCGAAGCGCAATCGAAGTAGGCAAGCCGCATCAAAACCTCCAGAAAGGCAAATTCCCGGATTCTTCGGGGTGAAAGCTCAGGTTTACCCGGCTTCAACCTCGGCATGCGCATCGGACTTGTGAGTCATGCCGGCAGCACGCTTGTTTATGAGGCTCGCCTGATACCCCGCGCCGAAACCGTTGTCGATATTCACCACGCTGACGCCCGAGGCGCAGCTGTTAAGCATCGACAGAAGAGCGGCGATGCCTCCGAAACTGGCGCCATATCCCACGCTCGTGGGGACCCCGATTACCGGACAGGACACGAGGCCGCCGACAACGCTCGCCAGCGCACCCTCCATGCCCGCCACGACCACCGCGACATTTGCCTGCAAAAGGTCGTCGCAGACGTCGATCAGCCGGTGAATTCCAGCGACTCCGACATCATAGATGCGCTTCACGCGGTTTCCGAGCACATCGGCGGTCACGGCGGCCTCTTCGGCCACGGGTATGTCGGAAGTCCCCGCGCTGACCACGGCTATGTTGCCGATCTTTTCCACCGGTTGGGGTCTTATGACCACGATCCGGGCCATTTCATGGTACTCGCTCTCGACCCCGGTTTCCCTGATGGCCTCGAAGACCTCCTGCCCCGCCCGCGTTGCGAGAATGTTTGCATGACGTTTCGCAAGGGCTTCAACGATGCCCCGGATCTGGGAAATGGTCTTGCCCTGGCAGAAGATCACCTCGGGCACGCCGGTACGCATGCAGCGGTGATTGTCGACACGCGCAAATCCCAGATCTTCGAAAGGGAGTTTTTTCAACCGATACAAAGCGCCGTCAAGGTCTATCGCGCCGTTTCGGACCTCCTCGAGCAATTTCCTGAGACTGTTTTCATCCATAAACTTTTTTCTCTTTTCCGCCCGGTCCGCCGGGCAACCGTGTCCCACCAGCCGGGAAAGTTTTCCGGCTAGTTTTCGTCTATTTTCCATCCTGAGTAAACAAAAATGGGCGTCGCACCCCGGAGGAAGCGCTCCGGGCCGATCCGCTCGAATGCGGTGTTTCTGTGCTGTCTTTTCGATTGATCTTGCGGCCTCAAGTGCACTATCTATTCCCAGGACAGGCAATCTTGCAGTTCACCCGAAGGATTCCGGTAGAGCATACATCCTGATAGGATTGGCGAGATCCCATGCGAATCACGTGTTTAGTCTTTGCGCTCTTTTTCGTCTTTTTGTCTTGTGCTCCGTCATTTGCCCAGGACACCGTCCACAACGGCTACTGGTGGAACCGTCTCCCGAAGCCTTTTCGGCTTGCCTACATGTACGGGGTCTCCGACGGCGTGGCGATGGGCAAGGAGTTGATCATCGCCCACATTCGGGACAAAAACCGCACGGAACAGGGCCTTCCCGCCATCGTGGACCGGAATTTCACTGAAATTCAGGAACGTTACCTTGCCAATGCCAGCGTCGAGCAGGTTGTTGACGGCCTGAACAAATTCTATTTTAATTCAAAGAACAGGCCTGTGCCCATCAACGAAGCCATCCGGAGAGTCATACAGGGCATTACCCAGCCCGAGGATTCGCCGGAAAAATAGCCAAGGCGCGCGGGCGCGCCGCAAATCCTCCTCCGGGCATCGCCCTTGAAGTTTACCGGCATGTGATGTAAAGACTGCATCCGCACAGGTGGGTCAGCCTGTTTGATAGCAGATTGTGTTCAAGTTGATGCCTCTCATCCCCCCAAGGATCGGGGGACTGAGCCGCACAGCGGCACGGGGGTGCGGGACGGCGTGTTCCCCGCGCTTTCGAAAGCGTCCTTTGGCACATTCTTGAATACAAATCCATATATGGATAGTCCAAAAGGAGATCCAATTTGCCAGCATTATCGGAAGCACAAGCAGCCGCGGTCAAGCACCTCGAAGGCCCCGCCCTGATCTGTTCGGGCGCGGGCGCGGGCAAGACCTCGACCATCGTTGCCAAATTCGAGCACCTGATCAAGGTCGCGGGATACGACTCCCGGCGCATACTCTGCATAACATTCACCAATAAGGCCGCCAGCGAACTCAAAGAGCGGCTTATGAAGAGCACCGGGCGCGCCCTCAAGGACTTCCCCTGGGTCAGGACTTTTCATTCCGCGATGCTGCAGATACTCAAAGAGCATGCCGCCGAGATCGGCTTCAAAAGCCCTATTTCCATCTACGACGGCGGCGATCAACTCGGGCTCGTTAAGAATATCATCGAGAACAAGTTCAATATGGACGGCAAATTCGCCCGGGCCGTCAAGGGCCACATCAGCCGCGCAAAGAACCTCGAGAAACCCGATTATTATATTCATTCCATCAAGGAATTCCGCAAGCTCGACCTCATTTTCGAACACTACAACCAGAGGCTCCGCGAATCGAACGCCGTCGATTTCGACGATATACTCGTGCATGCGCTCAACCTGCTCGACAAGAATCCTCAAATCCGCGGAAAATACCAGGAGCTTTTTCAATACATCCTGCTGGACGAGCACCAGGACTCAAACGGCATCCAGAACGCCATCGTGAGGCTCCTTGTAAACGGCGGCAACATCACCGTCGTGGGGGATTTCTCGCAGTCCATATACAGCTTTCGCGGCGCGGAGCCGAGCTATTTTGTCCGGTTCCCGAAGGAGTACGAAGGCACGAAGGTATTCCTTCTCGAGCAGAATTACCGCTCCTCGGCTCCCATCGTAGAACTCGGAAACGAGATAATCAGCTTCAACAACGAGGAGATAAAGAAGAACTGCTTCAGCACCAGGCCGGGGAAGGTGCCTTCCATGAGGGGCTTTGAGAACAGCTACCTCGAAGCGCGCTGGGTGGCGGAACGTTGCAAGACCTATCACTGGGACGGCGTTGCCTTCGAGAAAATGGCGGTGCTCTACAGGACCACCTTCGTCAGCCGCATCATAGAAAAAGCCATGAATGAGGTCGGGGTCCCGTATAAGCTCGTCGGAGGGGTCTCCTTTTTTGAACGCCGCGAGATCAAGGACCTCATCAGCTATCTTGCCTGCGCGAGCAATCCCAAAGACGACATCGCCTACGAGCGCATTCTGAATGTTCCGAAACGGGGCATCGGAAAGAAGTCCATCCAGAAGATCAGGGATATGGACATGCCCGGCGCCTCCCTGATTGAAAAGAGTCCCCTCGCGATTCAAAAGAAGGTGGGCCTGAATAAAGTCTCCGCGGGGGTTGGCGAGGTGCTCTTCATCCTGCACACGATAAAGGACATGGCTCCCCATGAGGCGCTCCAGACGGTAATCGACATGACCCGTTACGATCAGCACCTCGAAACCCTCGCCGCCGGCGGGGACGACAACAGCGTCGTCTCCCGGAAGGAAAATATCGAAGAACTCCTCAGCATCGCGGAAGGCAAGGCGACCATTTCCGAATTCCTCGAAGACTGCGCCCTCCATACGGAAGACGAAGACGACGACAAGGACCGCGGCGTCAGGCTCTCAACCATTCATGCGGCCAAGGGACTGGAGTTTCACACGGTCTTCGTTGTCGCGTGCGAACACAACATTCTGCCTCACTGGCGCTGCATGGAAGCGGAAGGACGCGAAGGGGATTCCGTCGAGGAGGAGCGGCGCCTGTTCTATGTCGCATGCACCAGGGCCGAGCACATTCTGCATATCTCCTATGCCAATTCGAGACAAAACAAGATCAGCGGCAAGAGCCCTTTTCTTGATGAGCTTTCGGACGAGCATCTGAATAAGCTCGATTAGGCCGATCCATCTTTTTCATTACTCCTTGCCTGCCAGTACCGTTTCCGATGCGCTGAATCTTTTCTTGCGCGCAGAGGCTGATCGGGATAATTCTGTGTCGTGCCGGGAACTTTTTCCGGCGCCGTTTGTCTAAAAGGGTGGGGAAGAAGCTTTTGGAAACGGTGCGGGACGCGGACAGATCGGATGTGGAAGCCTATCTTTCGGGGGAGCGCTCCGCCCTCGACAGGCTCGTATTGCGGCATAGAGACCGCATATACAACCTCTGCTTCCGTTTGCTGGGCGACCCGGACGACGCTCAGGAGTGCGCGCAGGAGACTTTCGTCAAGGTCTTTCGGTCGCTGGACGGCTTCAGGCTCCAGTCCAGCTTTTCGACCTGGCTCCATACCATCGCGGTGAACACATGCAGGAACAGGAGAAATTCGGCCGAATTTCGCTTCTGGAAAAGGGTTCTGCGGTTCGGACAGGCCCGCAACGAGGATGATGAACCCTTCGAGGTCGAAATTCCGGATTCGGAACCTTCCGTTCTGACTCAACTGGCCGAAATGGAAAAGACGGCCCTGGTGCAGTCGGCAATGAATGCGCTTCCCTACGATTACCGGACTGTGCTGGTCTTGCGTCACGTGCAGGAACTCTCCTATGAGGAGATCTGCAAAATAACGGGGTACAATCCGGGAACGCTCAAATCGAAGCTGGCGCGCGCGCGGGTTCAGCTTCAGAAGAAGATTCAAGCCTGTCACGGGGAAAGCCGGGATGGAATGCTCTGAGATTAGAACCATCCTACTGCAAAATGCCGGAGACGATCTCCCGCCCGAGCTGCGCGAGCGCGTGAAAAACCACCTTGCCGTCTGCAGCGGTTGCGCGCGCCAGGCGGAAATCATCGAGGCACAGGCCGCTTGCCTGAATTCCCTGCCCCGGATGCAGGCTCCCGCCGGCTTCCTCGAACAGGTGCGGGAAAGGCTCTATGCCCCGCCCCTCTGGAGGAGAATCCTCCGGAGCATCCGGGATCTGCTCAAGCCCCGATACGCTCTGCGCTTTGCCGGGACCGCCACAGCGGCCGTTGTCGTGCTCGTCACCGTGCGATACGGACTGGATCTGGGAGACGTGAAGAAGGCGAATCTCCTTCCCCCCTCCCCTGCCGTTGAAGCTCCCGCGCCGAAGTCCGCCCCCGGCCCGGCGCAAGAGAGCACTCAGGAGCCGGCAAGGGCGGATGCGGAGCTCCCGAAGCCGAAAGAACCTCCGGCAGCTCCCGACTATCCTGCCGAGGCCATGGCCAGGCGAGCGGAAATGCCGATGGGAGTGGCGGGAGGAAAAGCAGCCCCGGCCGGCCGGCCGTCAATACCACCGCAGTCCGCCGCAACCCTCACCGCTCGGGAAGGCGCAAAATCCTCAGCTCCGATCGAGATCACCCTGAGGCTTTTCGATCGGCCGCCCGCTCGTGGTGCAGGCATATCTCCGGCGCCGGATGCCGCAACGAGTGCAGACTTCCCCGGCAGGCATGCCGAGAAGCGCGCAACGAAAAGCGCGATTGCGCCCCGGGAAAAGTTCAGCGCCGCCCCGCCCGCCCCCCCTCGGGACAGCGCGTCGAAGCTCTCCGATATCGAGAGTGTGATAATCCGGGCAAACGGAAAGATCCTCAGCCCGGCTTCTCCCGGCGCCGATGGCGATTACCGGACGATCCTTGCGGAAATTCCGGCTGAAAGTTTTGCTTTCGTCCGCCGGGAACTATCTGAACTGGGCAAACTCGCTCCAGGCACGATCGAGCAGATCGACTCGCCTCCGGGTACTCCAATCCGTCTGAGACTCCGGCTTATTCCGGCAAGGCCGCAAAACAATTGATACCAATGAGCGTTCAAGACGATACCAAGCTTTAAGACCGCGGGGAGCCTGCTCCCCACACCCCACACGCAGCTGCGCTGCTCATTTGAGGCGGCGCGGGGGAAATTCATTTCCCCCGCACATTTTGTCGATCAGACGCCTACCAGTCGAACACCTTGTCCAGTTCCTCGTCCGTAATGCCGAACGTGATATTGTGCGGCGGGACGGGATCGGTGGTGAAAAACCTCGGAAGACGGTCGTCGGCCTTGCTAAACCCGGCCCTGGCGTTGAAATCCCTCTCGGTTTTCAGAACCGATTTGCCTAGTGCCGCGACATCGTCGCCCGTCATGTTCAGGCCGTGAAACGCGTTGATGAGATCGATCAGCGCCTGGAAGGTATCGGGCTGATCCAGAAGCGCAAAAGCGATAAACAGGCACATGCCCGTCGAATCGACCGCCGCTGTGGCGATCTGGAGGTTCCTCGACAGTTCGATCTGCCCCTCGGGCTTCAGCGGATCGACGTTGCCGCCGACCTTGAGGATGTTGGTTGCCACGGCATAACCCGCCGTGTGATCGGCCCCCATCGTGCTCGTTGCGTAGGTGACCCCGATACCCTTTACGGTCCTGGGATCGTATGCCGGGAGCGCCTGGTTCTTCACCACGGGCACCCTCTCCACGCCAAAGACCCTGCCCGTCACCGCCGCCCCGCTGCCGATGATGCGCCCGAGCGGAGTGCCCTGTCCCACCTCATGTATCAGCTTTATCGCGCCTTCCGCATCACCGCAGCGAAGGATTCCGGCGTCCATGGCGATCCCGAGAGCCACGCCCATTTCGATCGTATCAAGGCCGTAATTGTCGTCGAGAAAGTCGAGCTTGGCTATGGCGTCCAGGTCGCAAATGCCGCAGTTGCCGCCATGCGCCCAGACGGTCTCGTACTCGGGTTGCTTCGAGAGGAAATGGCCGTCCTTGTCGTGGTAAATCCCCGAGCAGCGGATTACGCATCCGCGATGGCAGCCATGCGTGGCAAGCCCGCCTCGGGCCGTTTCCGTTTCCGCCTGAGTCTCACCGCTGATTTTGTGAGCCTGGTCGTACCGGCCCTGCTTGAAATTATACGTAGGATAACCGCCGGCCTCATTGAGAATGTTCGTGAGGATGTTGGTGCCGTATGCCGGAAGCCCCTGCCCCGTTACGGGATGTTTGCGCAACCCGTCGACGAACTTCTTGTTGGCGTCCTTGAATTTCTCGGGGTCCTTCGGTTCGCGCATCTTCATGCCGGTGTCATCCAGGATGATCACCTTGATGCCCTTGGAACCCATGACCGCTCCCAGCCCGCCGCGTCCGGCGTGGCGAGTCGGCCTGAACTCCATGTCGGTACAGGCTATCGAAGCCGCCGCCATCTTCATCTCACCGGCCGGTCCGATCGAAATCATGGCGACCTTGTCGCCGTAGTCGGCCTTCATCTTTTCGGCCAGATCGTAGTTGGGGAGCATCCTGAGGCTGTTGTCCCGAGTGATCTTCACCCCATCCTTGTTGATGTAAATTCTGTAGAGATCGTCGTTTTCCGGTTTGCCTTCCAACACGATCGCCGAATAACCGAGCCGCGCCAGCACTTGCGCGGGCTGTCCGCCCGAGTTGGCCTCCTTTATCCCCCCCGTAAGCGGGCTCTTGGCGCCGATTGAAAGCCTCCCGGACATGGCGGCGATCGTTCCGCTCAGAAGTCCGGGGGCTATGACCAGCTTGTTCTCGGCCCCGAGCGGATGGCACAGCGGCGGAACCTCTTTGGCCACCAGACTGGAGGTGAGAGCGCGACCGCCCATGCCAGCGTATTCGCCGGCCGGGACTTCCGTCACTTTTGGACCTCCTGCTGCTCCCGTGTCGATCCTTAGAATTTTCTGCATAATCGTTCCCCCAGTAAAGATTGTTGAGACATCAGACAACCGGGATGCTGCCGCCCCGGCGTTTTCCGGAAGCGCGTGGTGAAACCGTCCGCATTCCTCCGGGCATGTACCGCCGGACGGAAAGTCTCGCATCGGAAGGCGGTCGGGCGAACAGCCTCCGAAAACGTCGCAACTCTTTCCGATATCCATTGGCGGTAGCAGCAGGGCAGCGCGGCATGACGATCGGGATAAACGCGTCATTGGGCGTATGAACCGCGTCCATCCGAGCCGCGGGCCGGAAGGTGGGATCCGGCGCCAAGCGGGCCGTCACGTAACTGCCCGAGGCTCAACAGATAAAACGTCATGCCGGCGAGAGATCTAAGATACGGCATCTCATCGTGGGATTCAAGTCAGGACACAAAAGAGCGTGGGGAGCCTGCTCCCCACACCCCACACGCAGGTGCGCTGCTCATTTCGGCGTTTGCGGCGGGGCTGTCGGCCAGGCCGCAAACGCCATAGCGTTCGGCCAGACGCGCATGCGCGTCTGGCCGAACCTGAGGGAGGCGGGGGAAATCGTTGTCCCCGCTCTTTTCCATTAGTTCTATCTTGAACGCAATTCGGTATAAAACGGCCGGAGTCCTTTAATACCGAGTCGCGCTCTACCAGGCTTCCGGGAAAGCCATCGTCGTATAGAGTTCTTCGAGCCTTACCTTGTGCCCCTTTTCCATGTTCGCCAGAGACACGAACAGATCCTTCTGCTCCGGCGCAATGCTGGAGGCCGCC
>JAJFVB010000052.1 GCA_021372055.1 Desulfobacteraceae bacterium
GAGGGTGGCATGAATCTTATTCCTATCGGCTTCGGCTCATATGTCGTTGCCTCCCGGGTCCGCACCATCGCTCCGGCCGAGCACAAAGACTCCCGTGAAAAGCCTATCCGTGACGCTGTGCTTCTTCGCCGCTGCATATACGCGACCAACGGCAGGCGCAGGCGCTCGGCAATCAGGCTCGATAGCGGGCACCTTGTCGTGTCCGCGGTTTCCGCGGGAGTTCTCAACCAAAGGATGAACGAATGCATCCCGTCTACCGGAAAATGACATCGGAAATAGTCATGAGCGCTTTTTCGGAACTGAAGAGGCGCCGGGCTCTTCCGCTGGAAGAGAAAATCCAACTTACCGAGGAATTGGTGAGTTGCTGGAATGAGGCCTTCGATGGGGATGTTTCGGTATCTTATTCCGGAGGGAATGACAGTACGGTCTTGCTGGATATTGCCCGCCAGGTGAACCCAAATATCAAAGGCGTATTCGTCAATACCGGCCTCGAGTACCCCGAGATAGTGACCCACGTAAAGAGCACGGAAAATGTTGTCATCCTTCGGCCTCCAATGGCGTTTCACCAGGTGATAGCGAAATACGGCTGGCCGCTCATTTCCAAGAAAACGGCATCGAATATGGAATACCTGAAGAATCCAACACCCAAAAATGAAAATCTCCGCAGGCTGATCCTCGATGGGATCACAAGAGACGGCCACAGAAGCAACTCTTTCAAACTGGCTAATAGATGGAAGTTCCTGATCCAGGCGCCCTTCAAGATTTCCGACCGGTGCTGCGAGATCATCAAAGAAGGTCCGCTCAAACGGTTTCACAGGAGCTCCGGTTTATTTTCCATGTCGGCTGTTATGGCCTCCGAGTCGAAGCGAAGGGAAACCCAATGCCTTTTCCACGGCTGTAATGCCTACGACCTGAAAACGCCCAGGTCCTGGCCCATGGCCTTCTGGAACCAGCGGGACGTTCTCGAGTACATCCACACAAAACGGCTTCCCTACGCCTCGGTGTACGGCCGCATCGTAAGAAAGGAATCCGGCTACTGCACCACGGGCTGCGAAAGAACCGGCTGCATCTACTGCGGTTTCGGCCTTCACATGGGAAGAGTCCCCAATCGCTTTCAACTCCTTGCTGTAACTCACCCGCGGCAGTGGGACTATGTGATCAACCACCTGGGGATGCGCTATCCGCTGCAATACATCATGGACCACGTCTCTCCCACATTTAAGAAGCGGTTCAATCCGTTCCCGGGGCAGCTTCGAATCGAAGAGCTCATAAGGCGCAAGCAGATGGAACGCAAGGTGGCCTGACAACAGGAAGCCCAAGAGGCCCCTCTTATCTACCCAGAAAAACAGCAAACATGCTGTACAGGGGACATTAATGCAGAAACTCCTTACTCCGCAGCAGGTTGCAGAGATACTTCAAATATCCGTTCGAACAGTGTATGAGAATCGAGAGCGGCTGGGGGGATTTTATCCGTTTGGGCTCCGCGTGCTCCGTTTCCGCGAGGAGACTATCAATGGCAATCTGGTGGGACGAAAAAAAGAAAATATGGCGCTACGAATTCCAGTTCAAGGGAGAGCGGCACACCGGCTCGGCCAAGACCAAAGGAAGAGCCCGAGAGGAGAGGGAAGATCACAAAAAGCGTGTCCAGGAAGAAGCAGGGAAGAGGACCCAAACCGACACGGCCTTTTCGACGATTGCTAACCTTTATCTCGACTGGTCGGAAAAGCGCCATGTAAAGCAGACCTACGAATACAAAAAGATGGTATTAAAGCTTTTCCAGAAATTTCATAAGAATCCTGATATCCGTGCCATCACTCCTCAGATGATTCATGAATACTTGAATACGCGTCCATCGAATCACAATTACAATGTGCACCGAAAAGAACTGTCCGCCTTCTTTACATTTGTCGTCGAACAGCTCAAGGTAATGAACCACTCACCGGTTTGGGATCTCGAGAAGATGCCCGAAGAGGTAAAGCGCAAGGACATTCCGAGCCAAGAAGAATTCTTGAAAATCCTTCAGGCCAGCAACAAGGACGAAAGGCCTCTCCTGATTGTCCTCGTCCACACTCTTGCCCGCATCGACGAGATACTTCGCCTGACCTGGAAGGACGTCAATTTTGAAAACAGAATAGTAACGCTCTGGACAAGAAAGCGGAAAGGCGGGAACCTGGAGCCGCGCGATATCTACATGAACGATGATCTATATGGTACGCTTTATTCAATGTGGAAGAGGCGCGTTCAAAACAATCTGGTGTTCTGGAACAAAAAGACGGAGACGAGATTCACCAGACGGCCAAAGCTCATGAAATCACTATGCAAAAGGGCCAAGATCGGGCAGGATTACGGATTCCATGAAATCCGGCATTTCATAGCCACATACCTGCACGATATCGAAAAACAGCCAACGGGCGTCATTGGCAATATTCTGGGACACAAATCGAAGAGAACTACCGAGGTCTATCTGCATCCGGTGGACGAAGCGGCCAGAATGGCGATGAAGAAATTGGAAGGGGCTTTCAGCCTTCCCGACCTGCCGGAAGAGCCGAAAAAAACCAAAACCACACACCAGACCCACACACTAGCAAAACCTAATACTCTGTAAACCTAATCGGGGCGAGAGGATTTGAACCTCCGACCCCCTGCTCCCAAGGCAGGTGCGCTTACCAGGCTGCGCTACGCCCCGATTGAACAAGATTCTCTACCACGTGTGGAATGCAAAGGCAACAACCAGCTTCCGTAGTGCTGTGCTGCGAGGTCCTCGATACACTTTCCCGGTCAAAAGCATAGCGCCTGCTGCTGCATACGATGGATGTTATGGGAACGATTAGAAAATGCGAGGCGTGACGGGGAAATCTCTTTTCGCGCATGGATTGGCGGCATGGACATCGGCGCTCCGCAAAGAAAGTGCAGTTTTGGGGCTGGCCAAGGGCGAGATCGAGATCAAGCCTGCCGGGGGAATGAAAGAATGCCCGAGGAAATCAGTCGCTCTTCTGTGGCCGCAACCTTGTGGTGCAGAGTTCAGCATAGGCTGCATCCACCATGTCCTGCCCGCACAGCATGCCCTCGTTCAATGTGCCCACTCCGATAGCAGCCGATATGAGAATGGCGGTGTTGCCGTCCCTGAAAGGGGCTTTGCGCATAGTTGACGAGATGTAGGGTATGACCTCCCGCGCTTCTTCCTCGGGCACGCCCGCCAATACCGCCAGAAATTCGTCGCTGCCGTATCTACCGATAAAACATCCTTCCTTTGGAAGGATGTCACTGAGAAGACCTGCCGCGTGTTTGAGAACATCCATGCCATTTTCGAATTCGTCCCAGTCGTGCACGAAATCGAGGGAGACAAGCAGAACGGAAAGCGGGCCAGCCGAGCGTTTGGCCTTTCTGAACTCATTTTCCAGGAGCGTATGGATCTGGAAAAAGTTGAACAATCCGGTCAGTTGGTCTTTTACGGAGAAATCCCGGACCTTTTCGTAGGTAAGGCAATTATCCATGGAAAGGGCGATATTGACGCCGAGCTGTTCGAGAAGGTCGGTGCCGTCCGCGGGATGATACCGGCCGGGGTCATGGCTCCCGAGCAAAAGAGCGCCGAAAACGACATCGTTTATGCTGAGCGGAATGAGCGCTCCGGAGCGCATGGACTCGGTCTGCGAAAACACCGCAGGATATTCGCCCGTATCGGTCGAAAACAGTCGCGGCTTCAATCCGGCGCCCAACAGGGAACGCACCGATTCGGCGTCCAGTGAAGAGAGCCAGGTCATTTCGTCAACAAATCGGCTCTGCTCCGGTTCGCCTCCGAAAAACCGTTCCCGTAGTTCCGGATGGCACAGGTAGAGCACCAGCAGCCCCGTTTGGAGCCGAACGCGGATTTCCCGGAGAAGTTCTTCCGTGAGGCGGTCAAGTTCGCGGGTTCTGAACAAAATGCGTTCGATGGCCGCAAAATGCCTCCAGATCTTTTCATTTTCCGATGCGTTTTCGAGGACTTGGGCAAGCTTGTCGCGCAATTCCTCGTTTTCCGACTGCAACTTCAGAAAGTCGCAGACGATATCTCCATCGGGAGCACAAGAAGCCGAATTCTCGCAGGGCTGTACTCCCAAGTCGGTTTCCCGGGTTTGCCTGGGCATGAACTCTCGTTTCCTCAGGGCTGGCTATCCGAAATACGAGGAGGCTTGCGGCCCATTTCCACAAGAGTGAGAGCCTCATCCACCGCGCCGAGCGGCGTCTGCACCATGAGGACGCCCGGGACCTGGAACTGCGGCTGCAAAGCGATCACTCCTTTGCCTATCTTGAGGGCCAGCGCCACTTCGGAAAGGGTGCCGTACCCGCCTCCAACCGCAATGAGTACGTCGGCGGTATGGACGATGATGGAATTTCGCCCCGGCCCCATGTTGGTAGCAATTGGAAAGTCGATGAATTCATTGGCGTCCGCCGCATCCGGACCGGGCAGAATCCCCAGCGTGACTCCGCCGAGTTCCTTTGCCCCGCTCGCCGCTGCGTTCATCACTCCGCCAAGACCTCCGCAGATGAGTATGGCACCCTTGCGGGCAATTTCCCGCCCGACTTCCGCGGCCAGTTCCGCGAGGTCCGGCGAACACGCCCCGGCCCCCACAACACCTATCACAGGACTGCGCATGTCTACTCTTTCCATCCCCACGTCCCTATCAGGTCCACGAATCGGACCCCTCCCATATTGGTCTTGGTTATCCCCTCAGCAACGCGCCTCACCAAAATGAGTTCCTGGCTGTACCGGTCGCCTACCGGAACGACCAGCCGTCCGCTCACTGCAAGTTGATCGACCAGGGGTTGCGGAATCTTCGGAGTGCCGGCCGTAACGATTATGCCCTCAAAGGGAGCATCATCCGGCCAACCCAGAGATCCGTCTCCCACCCGGACCACCGTATTGTTGTACCCGAGCCTCTGGAGGGTCCCCTTCGCACGCTGCGCGAGAGCCGGGTACCTCTCGATCGAGTATACCCTGTCGGCGAGTTCGGCGAGCACCGCCGTCTGGTACCCCGATCCGGTGCCTATTTCAAGGACCTTCTCGTTGCCTGCCAACTCCAGGCTCTGCGTCATTAGAGCGACTATATAGGGCTGCGATATGGTTTGCTTTTCTCCGATCGGCAGGGGGTGGTCGTTGTAGGCCTGGTCCTGTAGCGCCTCATCAACAAACAGATGCCTGGGCACCTTGCGCATCGCTTCCAGTACGCGCTGGTCGTGTACACCGCGGGCGGCCACCTGGGTTTCCACCATGCGGTCCCGTGCCCTCTGCGAGTTCTTCATGCCAAAACGATTCCTGTTCCACCGTGAGCTGGAGACGCTTTCATTCTCCTCAGCATTTGGCTTACGTTTTCCACAATAGAAGGGATAAAGCAAGGAGATTTTAACGAATTGGCGGCCGGCTCACAGCAGATTCGCCCAAGTGGCGTATGACGGCCATAAGCTGTCGTCAGTCGATCCCCGGCGTGGCAGGACCATGCTGCGGAGCCTTCGCCTGAACCATGCCCCGAAAGGACACCTGGCCCGGGATTCATAGACCCATGGCGTCAGCGGCTCCATTTCCGTCTGTACGGCAACGAGCGGAAAAACCTGGGTTCCGGTGTAGAGGAAAGCAAGATTGTCTTTCCATGAGGAATCGTAGAGCTGGAAAAATGACGGGTCCCGGCGGCGGAAGATTCGAAAAAAAGCATCGGCGCAGTGGGAGTCGGAAACGGGTCGAAGAGCGAAAAGGGAATTCCCCGGATACTCGGTGCAAACGATCCGTTCGGCTTCCCTCCGGTCCGACCCGCGCGGGTCAAAGATGCCGATGCCTCGAAACGGCGCACCCCCTTTCACCATGTCGTCCAGGGCGAGAGCGAAGCTCGGCGCCCGGAAATGAGCGGTATCCTCCCAGAAGAGCACGAGTGGTTCTTCGCTATACTCCGAGATGAACTCGAACAGATGCATGAGATAGTCGCCGTCGGCCCGCCTGCGGGACGAAATGAAGAACTTGTCGATCCAGGGGAGCACCAGCGACTGTGCCGCACCGGAGCGGATGGCCTTCCGGCCCTCCCTGGCGAGCGCAAGGAGCAGCGCCATGCCATCGACCCAAGCCTTGCGTTCGGTCGAAGAGACCACCGGGAGCTGTCCGGGGAAAACCTCCTGGTGCGGGCTGAGCGCTCCGGACCATTCCAGATCGGGGTGGAGGCGGCAAGGAGTGTCGATCCCGCCCGGATGGCCATGACCGCAGATTCCGGACGCCAGAATTCGCAGCCGGATTTCCTCCCGATCGAGCGCATCGGACATCTTCGGCCGGAGCAACCGCTCCGCGCGCAGGCTGAAAAGATCGTCGGCTTTCTGCAGGTCGATGGATTTTCGAATTGTCGATGCCTCGCGCAAGACGGCCTCAAGAAAATCGCCGTACACGGTCTTCGAGCAGAACGTGTGCGCAAGATCTCCGAAGCCCCAACCTCCCGCCGCCGCGAGGGTTGCGTTGTGCCAGCTGAGCACTACGCTCCCGGTGCGTCGGCTGACCTCTTGGGCGAGTCTCGAAACACTTTCCAGCTCTCCTGCCTGGGCTTCGATGAGGCCGTTCCAAAAGGAAGCCAGCCGGAAATCTCCCGCCTCCGGCCAATGCACTTGCCCGAGAGGACCGGAACCGCGGCAGGGGGCCGCACCGTCTTTCGAAGCCGTAAGCATTCTGGCCTGTTTCCATGCCGAGCGGGCGTGCCCGAGCGTCGCAGGGCTTTCGGCGAGAAATCGCAGATCGGCAAGAGTCAATTGGAGAGGATCCCATCCATCAGCAGGATCGGCAGCGCTCATCGCAAGCCTTTGCCTCCAGATTCTCCACTTTCGCCGCTCGTTCCGGCCCTGGCCGGAATCGGGAAAGAGCCGCCGGGGGCTGAAAGAATCAAGAAAGGGGCGGATTGGAAATCGCTTCCCGAAAAGCCACGGTCTGAGGCCGCGAGGAGCCCTTGAGATCATGCGCCCGAAAAATCTTTCCCCGGGACCGTCCAGTTTCCGGGCACGGTGTATTTCCGGAGCCGGGGACCTGGAGCAGCCGAAGGCGAAAAGCTCGCAAAAGATCTTGAGCAGTTCGAGCGGTATTTCGCTCACTTGCACGCGGGCGAGAAAATCGCTGGAAGCAAGCCGCAAATAGTAGCCGATGTCGTCGGCAGCTGGCAAATCGAGCAGCAGGTCGAGGGCGGCCGCACTTTCGGGCGAGCGGGTATTGGAGCACAGGCGCAGGAACGCGCGAAGCTCCCGGTGAGTAAAGTTATCAAGCGCCGGCCAATTTTTGCGGAAATTCTCAAGATCGAAGTGAGAAGGTGACGTCCGATCCACGCTGCTCCTTCTTGAGCCGATGCCGGGTGAGCGGGATTATGGAAGCCTGTGGGCCCCCGCGGTTGCCGCAAAAGTACCCGCACTGCCCGTCGGGGAAGCTTAGGGAATCCGGTTCGCGAGCCGGGCAGAACGCCTGCGAAAATGGTGCGGATCGCTGGGGGATTCCGGGCAAAAAAATGGCCGGAGGAAAACCCCCGGCCACTTCATGCAAAAAAACGAGAAGAAAGCTAGTTACTTCTTCATGTGCTTCTTGAAGATGGACTCGCACTTGTCAGCAGCAGCTTCTGCTCTGCGAGCGGCGTTCTCAGCTCTCAACGCGGCAGCCTCGGCTGCTCTGGCGCTGGCTGTGCACTGTTGTTCGATTGCCTGAGCCTTATCCAGAGCTGCCTGGCAAAGTTCCGTACACTTCTTGGCATCCTGGGTGCAAGCGCAACCGGAAATCATGGTGAAAGCCAATGCTACAACAAACAAAACTGCCACTATTCTCTTCATACTCTTTCCTCCTTAAACACCTCAATAAGATTTTAGCCTTGTATTGCTTAAAAACCCTCCGAAAGTCACTTAGGTGGTCCCACCTCCTTTCGAATCCAAAGTAACCAAGCCCGACTTATCCAGTGTTTTTGACCAACTATGCGGTCCTTTTTGAAAAAAACAGGTAAATGCTACGCTACCTATTCTATAAAATCAAGAAATTTTTCGCCGGATCGTTGCCCAGCAAAGCACGGCACAAGGGCACCTATTCCTGGGAAAATTCCGCCATTTTGAGGGAGCTGTCATCCCCGGCGATCCGGGTAACGTCTGTCGGGACTCCACTTTGAAGCGTGATCGCCACATCGAATTTTTTCTGGTCTACCCTCTGCGCGGCAGGGTATTGAGCGAGCTTGTCAAAAGCGTATTTTCTGTAATCCGGGATTTTCTTATATACGTCCGGGTGAGCCTGTACAAATATCTGGCCATTTTTTTGTCCGAACTTTACGGGTTCATAAATAATCTCGAGTTTTGTGCCGGTCGGGACCTGAGGGTAGAGTATGCGGATATGCTCCGGATAGCACCGGATGCAACCGTGGCTCACCAGCCTGCCCACTCCCCAGGGCATAGCCGTTCCATGCACCCCGTAAGCACCGGCGGAAAACTTCATCATGAATTCCCCAAGCGGATTCTCCGGGCCGGGAGGCATAACGGCCATCCCGTATTTTGCCTGCAAAGAGGCCGGTATGTACCAGGACGGGTTGGGCCTCTTCTCGCTTATTTGCCAGGTGCCGAGCGGACTCTCCCAGCCTTCGTCGCCGATTCCGATCGGGTAGGTCTGCACGGTGGAACTCCCACGGTCGAAAAAGTAGAGGCGGAGCTCCGGGACGTTGATCACCAACTGGTAATGCTGGCTTGGCGGAAGCACCCAGAGGGTCGGAAGAAATATCCTCTTGCCCCTGGGAGGTATCCAGGCATCCATTTTCGGAAAAAGCAATTCCAGCGAATTGTAGCCAAGCCCGTTTCTCCTCGCTATGTCGAGGAGCGTGTCCTTTTCGGCGATCTTGTACCATCGGGGAGCGCCGATCACCGTCATATCCGGGACACGGAACGGAAATTTTTGAACGGTTGCGGTGAATTCTTCATCGGCCAAGGATAAAGAACAAGCTCCGAGGGAAAGGATCAGCAACAATCCAATCCCAAGTGCGAATTTTACTTTCATTGGCAGTTTCCCTGTTTTCCAAAGCATATAGACCGGACTCGATTCAACCGAGTGCAATAAGGATTCTCAAATTGAGCCCGAGCCCTTTATTTGATCCGATAACTGCGGCTCGTCAAGCACAAAATGGAATGCGCAAACCGTGCCAAGCCGGTTTGCAGCTGAAAAGGCCATTGCGTTCCAAAATTCGGGCACTCTCTTTCTTTGGAGGCTCAAAGTGTCTAAATTGGTTTGTTAGTACTATGCGAATTATGGCAGAATCGAATTCAGGCGTGATGCCCCGCCTGCCGAACTTGCCGGTCTGAATTACGTGTATGATAATCATCGACATTAGCGAGTACAGATTAGAAGGACAAATTTCGATTCGGTCCAATGGAGGGTACAATGAGCACGAGAGCGGACAAACGCCCGGAAAACGTAAGAAAGAGATTCCCAAACAGCATAGTTCCCCTTCTTAACGGGAAGGCGCTGGTGGCTGCGGCCAGGAAGAAAACGGCCATGATAATGGCCACCAATATTCGCTGCCGTTTGCCCGTGGAAGGCATCGTACTTGCCTCCATGGCGACGAAAGCCCCCGTGCTCTATGAAATCGCCAAGAGCGAACTATCCTACACGGAGTTTACTCCGTACACGTTTGCCGCATTCATTGTCGAGGAAAACGAGCGGTTGGGGAACACCGAGGTGCCCTTCGGCATCCACGCGGATCATCTTACCGTCAAGAAGTCGGAGGAGGTCAATACCGTTGCGGATCTCATCGCTCAGGAAATGGAGGCCGGCTACACCTCCTTTGCCATAGACGCCTCGCACATGGAAAACGAGAAGAATCTCGAAGCCACCGCCGCCCTTGCCCGGCCCATCATTGAAGCCGGCCTGAACCTGGAAGTGGAACTCGGAGAAATCGGGGCAAAAAGCGGAAGCGCCGAGGGGTTTACTCAGCCCGAGGAAGCAAAGTGGTTCATCGAGGCGCTCGACAAGAAGGGTATCCACCCGAACCTGCTCGCGATAAACAACGGCTCGATCCACGGGACCTATTTCGGTACGTCCCAGGAAGGAATCCAGCTCGAACTGACCCGGGCCATCTGGGAAGCCATTCAGCCCTGGTCGGTCGATATCGCCCAGCACGGCATCACGGGCACTTCCCTCGATAAGATTTCGTCTTTCATCCAGTACGGCATCCGGAAGGGCAATGTCGGCACCCTCTGGCAGAACATCTCCCTCGGAGTGGCAATGAACCAGAACGGAAACGCCATTACCACTGAGAACAAGGAATACATCAAGAGGCCCTACCGAGGAATTCCGGATGAGCTGTGGGACGAAATCATGAAATGGGCCGTCGACACAAAGAATACCGGCGGGAACATCAAGAATGCGAACAAGCCCTTTTCGGCACGGTTCAATGCTCTGCCGCCGAGGTACAAGCAGCGTATCACGGAGCATGCTCGCGAGGAGGCGGTGCGGCTCTTCGAGGCTACCCGGTCGATAGGCCTTGCCGACGAGGTCTGGAGCCGGCTGTAGCAGCCGATAGACGCCGAATGCGGCGCGGCTCCCCGAAGCTTCTCACTCGACGGGCTGCCCCATGACATCCGGGGCCTTTTCGGAAAAGGCCCCGGAAAACCCCGCGCGCCTGCGCTTCAAGCCGGCGGTGCACCTTTCATGAAGGGGCAATTGCTGTTGGCAAACCTTCGAACCACTCGGGAGCGGGGATCTTCCCCGCTCCTCAAAGCGGTGCGCCGGACAATCCGCGGCAAATACCCCGCCTGAATCGATTCCGAACGCCGCCTGCTACAATTTGTCTTCTTTCTTGTCTTTTTGTGCTGTATTCTCCCCGCTATGTCAAGAATTCGGAAGTATCTACCGGCGCTTACGCCGGAGACATTCATCGGCCGCAATCTCTGCGCGACCGGAAATTTCGTCCGTCCGGATGGGGTGTATCGCATGACGGGTATTGTTATAGAAGAGATAGTCGCTCAGCATAAAAATCTCGTAAACGTCCTCGATAACCTGATGGAAGGCATCATCGCCCACGATCTGCAGCGGAAGGTCCTCTACTTCAACAGGGCCGCGGAGAGGATCACCGGTTACTCCCGGGATGAAGTGATCGGACGCGATTGCCACCTCGTTTTCGGAAATCCCTTCTGCGGCAGCAAGTGTTCGTTCTGCGGCTCGCCGATGAAGTCTCTGGATCACCATACCTACACCATGAGCACGACGACAAAGACCGGAGAGACGCGCCAGATCGAAATGTCGGTCACGGGAATGTATGATGAATCGGAGGTGCTGGTGGGCGTGCTTGCGGCTTTTCATGATTTGACCGACATGATCAGCCTCAAGCTCAGGCTGGGCGAGCTCACGAGCTTCTCCGGCATCGTCGGGCGCGACCGAAAGATGCTCGATGTCTTCGACCAGATCCGGAACCTGGCCGCAACCGATTATCCGGTGCACATTACCGGCGAGACCGGGACCGGCAAGGAGCTTGTGGCAGCGGCCATCCACAACGAGAGTCCGCGGGCCGGCGGTCCCTTCGTCCCGGTAAACTGCGGCGCGCTCCCCGAGGGACTGCTCGAAAGCGAGCTCTTCGGCCACGTGAGGGGGGCTTTTTCCGGCGCCATACGGGATAAGAAAGGCCGGTTCGAACTGGCGCACGGCGGCACGATTTTCCTCGATGAAGTATCGGAGTTGCCGCGGCACATGCAGGTCAAGCTCCTGCGCGCGCTTCAGGAGGGCACATTCGAACGCGTCGGCGCGGAAAGGACGATCTCCGTGGACGTGCGCGTGATAAGCGCGACAAATAAGGACCTCCGGCGCGAGATGGAGCGGCAGACCTTTCGCGAGGATCTCTATTACCGCCTGAGCGTCGTTCCGATTCGCATTCCGGCTCTGCGCGAGCGTAAAAACGACATCCCGCTGCTGGCGAGCCACTTCCTTCAGGAGGCCGCGCTGCGGAGCAGGCAAAAGACGGCGAGGGTGTCCGAGGAGGCGCTTTCCATGCTGATGGATTATTCCTGGCCCGGGAATGTCCGCGAATTGCAGAACGCGGTTCACTTCGCCCTGGTAAAATCGCGCGGGCGCGCCATTCAGGCCGAGCACCTTCCCCTGGAAATCCGTCAGATGACCTGCGGACCGGCAAGACCCGGCCCCGAATCGCGCCTTACGATGGATATCGTAGCGGAGGCCCTCGCGCGCGCCGGAGGAAACAAGTCAAAGGCCGCCAAGCTGCTGGGCGTGGGAAGGGCCACCCTCTATCGTTTCCTGGAAAGGGAGCCGGGTATCTCCTGATTTCGAAAGGGCCCGTGCAAGCGTAAATTTCCGGCGCTCGAGGCGAAATGTCTGGCCCCGCGACCTCGCGCACCTTTATTTTTCTTCACTATTTCGCATACTCGCCGAAAAATGCCTCTTGAGACAACTCTGTATCGAGTTGGATCATGAGACACATTTCCCCCTGAATCCCTTGGAATTGCCGCCATTTGTACCGGTTTTCCCCAGGTCTTCCCCGTAGAGGCAACTGTCTCATTTTTTGTCTCGCGAAGTCATACCCGAGCCGCTCCGGACTGATCTGCCGAAGTATATGTTCCCGAAATCATTCGCATTAATTCTTTGTATCGCAAGTTGGTACACTCATTGCGTTTACGTATGCCAGACTTAGTATTGGGGGAAAACGCATGAGAGCATGTGACGATATCTTGAAACGGACATTGCAGTTGACGGACACGATGGTTGAAATCGCCGATCTGGGCGATGCGGCAAGAGAAGATGTCGGATGCGGAGTGCTCTACGGGCTTCTTAGAGACTCGGCCTTCAAGCTCAGGAAAATGGTGGAAGAGGAAGTTGACGCCCACATCAGGAAAGGCTGGTGGGACGGAAAGAAAAAGTCGGCAAAGAAAACGTTCAATAATACTCCGGCAGCAACCGGACAGACAATCACAGACAAATAGAAAGGGTTACAGATGCAGGGTAAGAGGAATCATTCGCAGCAAACCGAGATGAATCTGCTCCAGGCTTTCGCAGGAGAGTCCCAGGCAAATCGCAAGTACCTCCTTTTCGCAAAACAGGCTGAAAAGGAAGGATATCCTCAGGCCGCCAAGCTCTTTCGGGCCGCCGCCGAAGCGGAAACCGTCCACGCTCATGCCCACCTTCGCACCCTGGGCGCAATGGGCAGCACCATGGAAAATCTGAAAGCCGCAATCGCCGGCGAAACGTACGAATTCACCGAAATGTATCCGGGGATGATCCAGACCGCCAAGCAGGAAGACAACCAGGCCGCCCACAGGACATTTTCCTTTGCCAACGCCGTGGAACTGGTGCATGCCGAACTCTACCGGAAAGCCCTGGACAACCTGGATTCCATGCAGGAGACCGACTACTACGTATGCTCCGTTTGCGGCTACACCTGCGAAAAAGAGGCCCCGGGCACATGCCCCGTTTGCGGGTCCGCGTCCAAAGCCTTTAGCCGAGTCGAATAGATGCTGTCTTTGACAAGCGCACTGAACCGGAAGATCTCATGAGGGGAAACGACCATGGCAGAAAGAGCCCAAGTGTACAAATGCGAAGTCTGTGGAAATATCGTTGAGGTCATGCATGGGGGCCAGGGAGAACTGGTTTGCTGCGGCCAGCCGATGAAGATGTTCGTGGAGAACACGACCGACGCGGCCAAGGAAAAACACGTTCCGGTTGTCCAAAGAGACGGCCGGACGACGAAGGTAACCGTGGGAAGCGTCGCGCATCCCATGGAGGAAAAGCATTATATCGAATGGATCGAAGTGAGCGACGGCAACGAGGTCTATCGGCACTACCTTGAGCCCGGAAGCCGGCCCGAAGCGGTCTTCCCGGTCGCATCCGAAAAGATTACCGTTCGCGAGTACTGCAACCTGCACGGACTCTGGAAAGCGTAGCGAGAGGCTCCGGCACACTTACCGCTTTACGGGGAGGGAGCATTCCCTCCCCCCGCCACTCGCACGCTTCATCGCCACCCAAAAGGCAGGTCCCGCAGGAGAAGTCCCCATGCACATTCCCGCAGACCTAAA
>JAJFVB010000056.1 GCA_021372055.1 Desulfobacteraceae bacterium
ACGCGCGTGCGCGTAAGGCTGCGACGGAAATCCCGAGGGGGCGCGGGGGAAATCATTTCCCCCGCTCTTTTCCATGGTCTTTCTATCCGCGGATGGTGATGGAGGGCAGCATTCCCTTCCCTTCTCCGCCGGAAATCGGATGGAGCACGTTGAAAACCACGTCGCAGTATGTCTGAGCGTGGCCGTGGTGCCGGTCGCCCGTGCACAAGGCCCCGTTGCCTTCGAGTATGTGCTCGACGCGGTGCTGGAAGCCGTGCACAAAGGAACCGCCGTTTCCGCTGAAGCTGAGGGCCCCTTTTTCAACCTTGCCCGTGACCTTGGCGAGATCGTCCAGTGCGACCGAGTTGGCTTCGAGGTCCTTCCCGTTGCGGATAAATCCCCAGACCAGATGCTGGGCAGGGATTTCCACGGCTTCGTCGAGGTCGATGATCGTGTGCGGCGCAACGATGCACCCCTCTCCCACACGAAGAGCCTTCCCCCAGGCCCCCCGGAGGAAAGCATTGAACCCGACGAAAACGTTCTTTTCCTCGTGGACGCAGATGAGTTTGGACCCGTGCGCCGAAACGTTGTTGCCCTCAAGCACGGAATCGATGATGTAGCAGTTTTCCTGGACGTTTGCGCCATCGCCCAATCGCGCGTTTTCGAGGTATGCCCTCTGCGCCACGAAGGCCCTGTCTCCCAGCGCGCATTCGCCTTTCAGGACGGCATACGGGTTGGCGTAAGAACCGGGATTGCACGGCCGGGGGAGGGTCTTCCCGCTGAAAACCTCACGGAAGTCCGATTGTCTGGCTCTTAGAAAATCGACGAAAATGCCTCCCACGTCTCCCGTGTCGAGGTTGATGTAGCGTCTGAGCACATCCGGATGGAAGGAATACTTGAGCTCGAAATCCTTGCCCGCCATCCAGATCCTGCCGTCGCCAACGCTCTCGTTTTGCAGCCTGCCGGTGTTCACGTAGGAAAAGGTCCCGATGGTGCTGTCTATCCCGGTGGTGAGGTCAAGGGTTGCGAACGGTTTGAGCAGACATCGTTCGACAGGCGCTCCGTGAATGTTTGAGTAATGAAGGGCTATCGAATCGCGGATGGTGAATTCCGATGGATTTCCCGGATCGTGCGAATTGGCGTGCACGAGCGTGTTGACCAGATAGCTGCCCTGCACGTGAATGGTTTCGTCCCGGGTGATTCCTCCGGCCCCGGCGCATTTCAATTCATCGCCCCGAAGATCGGAGAGGCACAGTACGGAATCCTTTACGACGCATTTGCCCAGGAAGTAGCTTCCGGGAACGGCCGAGTTTTCGATTTCCAGATGGACCGGGTGAGCGCGGGTCGCGGCATGGATGGCACAGAAGGACGCCTCCGCTTCGGGGGTGCGGACCAGCGCGGAGCAATCGGAGTCAGCTCCGGCCAGGCCTGCCCGGCGAGAGAGAATACTGTCCATCAATGTACAGAGTTTTCGCATGTCTTATCCTCCGAAAAAGCGAGCAAGATAGTGGCAATCCGATAGAGAAAGGGAAAAAAAGATCGCGAGTGCACATGTTGTAGTTCCGTGCTATGGACATTTCGGTAGGACATAGTGGGGGGTGACACACACTTGCAACTATAGCCGATTTGGCCGGTTTGGCAACCAAATAGGGCCCGGAGCGGGAGATTAAACGCGGCAGGCCCTTACTCTTTCACACAGGTGAGTCATGATGTCGTTCAGTCCGATGATGCCCGTGAGCGCATCGCCTTCCCGCACAAACAGGTAATCCCTGCCCAAAGTGGTCATTTGAATGATGGCCTCCGCGATGCTGGCGTCGGCATCGATCGTCACGCCGCCCTCGGCGATTGCCATCGCCGATCGGATTGGAGTCTCGCTCGCCCTTCGGCAAAGGTCATCGAGGCCGTCCAGCAGGCTTGCGCTTTCCGAAGCGCCCGAGTCTCCCGAAGAGTGGCCATTCGTTTCGCCGCCCCGGGCAAAGTAGGAGAATTGCGGTTGCAGGTCTTTTAGCATGCTGCGGAAATCCACAAAGCCTATGACCTTCTGCTCCTGGTCCAACACAAGCACCGTAGGCCACTTAAGACCGCCATTATACAGATGTTTCACAATGCCGATTTCAAGAATGGCTTCAAAAACCGAAGATTCGGCATCCACGACAGCAAGCTCGGATATCCGTGCCATCAATTCCCTGATCCTGCGTTTCATTTCGGCCCCCGTTATTGAGAGTAACAGCGCTCCTGCACCCTATCAAAGCTATTCACGAGACACATCGCGCTCAATGGAAAGCGCGGGCAAAACCCCATCTATTTTTCAAGCCGGTTTCCGGCCTTCCACCGGGCCTCGGCGGAGCCTCGAAAAATCCGGAAGGAGCGTCGTTGAACGCACGCGGAACATTTTCCCCGAGCAAGGTGAGAAGTTTTTGAATATTATTATTTATTATACTATATCTGACTCCGGTCCCGTCCGGACCGGGACGGTCTGAAACGCTCGGGCCGCCACGATTTTAAAAACATGCGGCAAGGGTGAGAATCACTACCTTCAGGGGCACACTACCCGTCTATGACTTTTTTCTTGGATAATTATACCTTTGCAGGCCCCCTCGATCCCAGGGAAATCAACGGAATCACCTTCATCGGTCCCGATTTTTTCGAAACCGATGAGGAAGGAAACCTTCGGAGTCCGATCGGATCCGTCTTCCCGAAGTACAAAACGATCATCACTGTGAGGGGCATCCATGCGTGCCATGCCTCCATCGCCTACGAATATTTCAGGCAGAAACTTCAATCGGAGGGAAGGGTCCCCGACGAGGATCTCGAGCCGAAGATCTACGAGGATGCCGTTGCCCTGCTGATCCGCGAGTCCGTCATCCTGATTCGTTCCGATCCGATAGACATGGAACATATTTTCGCGGCGGACGATATCCTGCAATCCTTTCTGCCGAAACACCGAATTCAGTTCACCGGCCTCCACATCCCGGAAGTCCGGAATCAGCTCCGTGGTAAAGGGGAGAGTTGGCGCATGTCCCCCGCGCCCAAATCGGTTCGGGAGATCGCGCAATACGTCCGCGCCAGCATGGTGCGGGTCAGCACCGGACTGAGCGTTTATTACAATGCGCCCACCGGCGGTCGGTTTCTCACTTTCGCTGAATTCATGCGCATCCAGCCTCTGCTCCGTAGCGACCCGGCTGAAGCCCTTGCGCGGTTGAAAGAAATCCGGAACCTCCTCCAGCGCTTGAACTCCTGGGGGAACAGGGAACTCAGTTTTTTCCTCCCGGCCGGGAAAAAACTCGAAGCCAAAGGGATCGAGGCAATCATCGCGCTCATGGATACACCGGGAGCATGCGGGAGGACCGGGCAAATTCTCGAGTCTTTCGATCGATTTGCCGATCAGTTCGCCGCGGCCGCCGGCCCGGAGCTCAGTACCGACGATGTCAGAAATCCCCTATGGCGCACAACCATGTTTTGCCGCCTCTACGATATCAACGAAGAGCAGATGGAGGAATGGTCGCTCGGGCTCAGCCCCGAATTCCACCTCAACGTGAAATGGCTCCCGGGAGCCACCGTTACAGAGGGCCAACTCAGGTTCGATCCGGGCGTGCACCAGCGCACCCAGGGCCTTATAGAGCATTTCTGGAATCAGACCGGGGGGTTCTCCTCCATTAACATCGGGCATGTCGAGGCGTCTCTCACAACCCGGGACATCTCCGGCGAGCAGCGGGACGTCTATCTCGTAGTGATGAGCAGCACCGATGCGGATGAATCCATCCGCCTTATACGGTTGATGAAATGGGACGTCTTCCAGCGTGTGAAGATGGGGGTCCCCGTCGAACAGGCCGTCGCGGCTACAATCTCCTACAGGAACTATATTTTCGATCGGCTCAGGGCCGCAGCATTGCTTGGATTCCCCATCTTGTCCTACAGAGAGATCCGGCTTACCGAGGAAATCCCGGGCATCGGCCAGGTGCCTTCCTTCTTTTTCGACCGGCAGTACGTCCAGGGCATCGTCACCGACAAGATCCCCGACTCCTACTACAGGCACCCACAGTTCATCACGAACCTTTCGAGCCTGCTCGGGGCGGCCGCCTCGTTTTCCCTTATTCTGGGCCGCGCCAGTCCGCGCACCGGCAAGATATACTACGATGACGGCGATGAACTGGTGCAGTTCGATTTCGAGGGCATTCCGACGCGCCTCATCATCATCGAAACAACGGGGTCGTTTACCGACTGGACCACACCGCTTATGGAGCTTCTCCCACAGTGCCTCAACCGGTTTCACAGGCATCTCGAAAAGGCGCATACCAGCGGGATCGCAGCGCCGATCGTATACGAGGCCGTCTCCCGATTCGCC
Source organism: Desulfobacteraceae bacterium (assembly GCA_021372055.1). Classification (GTDB taxonomy): domain Bacteria; phylum Desulfobacterota; class Syntrophobacteria; order Syntrophobacterales; family Syntrophobacteraceae; genus SbD1. The sequence continues at coordinate 4,325 of JAJFVB010000056.1, forward strand.
GATGCGCTGGTCGAAAGAATGAGCCATGTCAGAAAAATCGTCGCTTCTCCATCGTCGAACCTGAAAGACCTTTTCAAGTCCCGCGAGCCCGAACCGGGAGGGATCAGAAACCGGTGGGACGCCATTCTCCAACGCCTCGAAGCCACAGACCTGCAGCAACTGAGAGACTATACCCTGAAAAGCCCGGAACTCGACATGGACAGCTGGAACAGGCCGTGAGGGGAGCAGCGGACCCACCCGCACATCTCCCGCTCCGGACGCACGGGCCATGCCTTCTTTGCGAACCGGGCCGATGAGTGATGTGCGATTAAGGGCTTGTCCGTAAATAGGCCTTTAGGGATTCGCGCCGGATTTTGAGTCTGATTTGGCTGCAACGATTGAGCAAAACCGCAGGTGTAGTTGGGCTACGTCGAGGATTTTGCGATTGAGGAGCGGTCGAAGCAGGCAAAAA
>JAJFVB010000065.1 GCA_021372055.1 Desulfobacteraceae bacterium
AACTGGAAAAGCTGAAATCGGCGTATGAAACCGATGAGTTGCCGCAGAAGGAGTACCGATTTCTGGAGGCGCCTATGGACACGCAAGCCGATGAGGCGGCATCGGATTTTCCGCTCCTCATGCTTCACGGATGGGCCGACACCCTGGCCTGCCGTGGACCGGAAACCCGATCGCCGGTAAGCAGGATCGCGGAAATGAACCTTGTCGCGCTGGGATTATTCCTCAATTTTCCGCGTTTTCGCCGCCGGCGTGAAATGGAGACGAGATTCAGGGAACTCTGCGTTGGTTTCGATCAGGCGCTTGGCGCAACGGGGCCAAGCCTCGGCAAGATATTGAAAGAGCTGAATTCCTGGTTTGTCGACATGACCTGCCGATGCATTCCCGAAAGGGGGGAAGCGTCGGTTCCCACAAGGGACGAACTCCTTGAGCGAGCGAAGATGCTGACAGGCACCGCGCCAAGACGGGACAGCGGAGTCACGCCATAAAGCGGTGCCGGCTTTGCATCGTCGGCGCAAGACGGGTCAGGCCAATGAGCGTTCAAGATGATACCGGGTCTTTCAGACCGTGGGGAGCCTGCTCACCCACCCCCCACACGCAGCTGCGCTGCTCATTTTGGTGCTTGCGGCGGGCTTTTGGCCCGGCCTGACGCGCGTGCGCGTAAGGCTGCGACAGAAATTCCGAGGGTGCGCGGGGGAAATCATTTCCCCCGCTCTTTCCCATTAGTTTTATCTTGAATGCCTCTTCGCATTACCCGTTTGGGTGGTCGAAATATCTTCATTTGTAAGAGTAATTAGAATATGGGGCCATTTGTCAAACGATATTGTCTATAGTGCATATATCGATTGCATTTCTATACACTTTCAGTCCGGTATAAATTATTCAATCTCATCCATTGTCAAATGCGTATTTCTGTCATGATTTGACGGTATCGACAAAGTGTTGTATGGATATCATATCCAATCGAACGATAATAAATTGACCGTACAATCGAAGTATATGGTGTAGGCTGAAGCTGACGGGGAGTGTTGCGTTTCAAGGAAAAAGGACGCTCGCTGCTTTATCGCGCGTGCAGGATTGCATTTGAGCGGATGAATTCGAGTATGGAAAACGACGGGAATCCGGAATTCGATAGGGATGGAAGACTGATATCACTTCTGGAACACAGCCTGAAGAGCCTCGGGTTCAGGCCTTCCGTATCAATTGAAAAAGGCGGACGCTTTGTCGAAGTGGAAATGGGGAGCATCGGACCAAGGATTATTTTCTCTTTGAGTTCGGACGACAGGCACATAGCGAAATCTTTGAGGGATCGAGACGACGTCCGTGTGCTCAATGTCGTGGATGACGCACTGCCTTCAGGATACTCCCGGGCGAAACTACGCGCTGCTTCGCTTTTCCAGTCCATTCTCGATTCTCTTTGCGGCAACACGGATGAAAGCCTCAGAATTGGAGCGGACGTACTGTTTCATTCTGTTGATAAAAACAGGATTCAACTATACGCGGACAGCCTCGAAGCTTTTGTCTACAAGTCCGGTTGCGGGATCAGCAACAGTGAGTCCAAGTACAGACTCACCAGAATCGAAGGCGAAGAGGCGGCAAGGAGCATTCTGTTTCAGAATCAGGCGATGGAAGACATCTTCGCTCTGGTATCTTCCGAGCGGGCGCTTCTGGCTTTTGACGACATTGATGAACCGGCCGTCATTGTGGCCCGCCTGGCTCTGAAACATTGCAGGGATCTCCTGCTTGACGATCAAAACCGATGCAGCCTTCCCCTTCTGATGCTTGGGCACCAGGTATGCGCGCGCGGCTTTTTGAATGCCGTATCGGATGCACTGGTCAAGGCTTACGGCGTACTCCTCGATAAGGAGATCCTCAGGGGCGCCCTGGGCCTGGGCTATATCCATCTCTATATCTCCGGGGCGGAATACTGGCGGGCGGGTTCGGATCTGGACCCCAATACCGCTCATTTTGCCGATCTGTTCGCTTCAACGGGCGGAGGGCGTTTCGTTCTGGGTTGCTGCAAGGAGGACGTGGTCCAGTATCTGAGTTACCTGGACTCTCCGGGGCTCCCCGGGCTTCGCACGGTCGGCGACCGTTTCAGACGCGACTTGGGACTCAGTCTGTACGACGTCCGGATGGAACGGCTCGAAGACCGTGATGAGGGCTGGATCGAAGCATTTCTCGAGTCCTCCTTGAGCAAGGTCTCAGAACACATTTGCGAACTCGCGCAAAACCTTGTCACGCCTGCCGAAGCCGTCCGGCTGCTCGAGTATCTGGCTGTAAAGGCGATGTCACTGGGCGGTCACGCCGTAATGAGACACGAATTGGCGAATATAATCCGCGGGGTGGTTCTTGGAGACCGCGGTCGCGTCGCAAATATTTCCACAATCGAATCAAGCCTGCTGATAAGCGGCCTGTTCACTGTGCACGAATCGGGTCATGTGGCCTTTGTGTCCGAAGCGTTCCACACCTGGCTGATCTCCAGGATTGCCCGCCTGTCCCTGTCGGCCTTCCGCGATTCGGGCCGCACGGATCTTCTCACTCAGCTGCTCAGAGAGCCGGGACTGAAATGGTGGTCGCTCGATCGGGGGATCGCCCACGCCTGGGAAAACAAAGAGGGCGGACCTCTGCCTCAGCTGTTAAACCTCCTGAAGCGGTTCAATTTTTTCGGGAAGCGGGAGAGGGGCGAGACCGACACGGTCGAGCGGTTGAACCTGCTGCGCATATACCAGCTTTGCCTTAACAGGCACAAGAAAGACGGGCAAACGGATTCCGTGATTCTGATCGATCTCGGGAACTTGCCCTGGCAGTTTATAAACCAGCCGATGTGCCAGTTCTATTTCAAAGATCTGAATCTGGAGGGATGGCTCTTCGAGGAATGCGATCTGAAAAACGCGGTGTTCGACGGGTGCATTTTGGGCGACGAGATTGAAAATCGAACCACCACCTTCAAAGATTGTTTTCTCGGTGGCGCAATTTTCAAGGAGTGCGAGTTCGCCTGGAACACGAGTTTCGTGCGCTCGGATCTGTCCGGAACGATTTTCATCAAGGGCGGGGCCGCGAGCGATTTCAGCAGGATCACCGGAGAAAAGTGCCTGGACAGGATCAATCTCACCGCGTCGGAAATCCAGATTGCAACGGGCGCGGACGAGCTTGCAAAAAGGTTGCGTCAAAACTCGGCGAGGCTCGCCAGCACGAATATTCGCGTCGGAGCCGATGCCTCGGCGGACCACGTTCCGCTTTCCCTGCTATCCGATGCATACATTCTGGCATGTGCGCGATCCCGTTGGGATGATCGCAATCCCTTTGTCACGCCCATTGGAAGGCGCATCTACAGGGGGGCCGATGGGGTGCGGGAACTCGCGCAGGGCTGGGACGGAACCGATCCCGATGCGATTGAAATCGCCCGCACGGAAGACGGGCGTGAATTCATTGTGGCGGAGAATCCCGAGTCCGGCTTGGGAGTTGCCCTGGCGGGAGGGAGATGGACATTCGCGCCGGGTTCGAAAGCCTCCGGGAACGGCGGTGCCGGGATAAAGCTTGCGAACGCCGGCGGTGAAGGGATTTTTGTCGCTCGATGCTGTCCTTCCGGACCTCTGGAAGTATGGAGCATTTCCGCCTCCGGTGAAGGCGGGATTGCGTTGCTGTGCCGCGAAGAATTGCAGCGCGGATTCAGGGCCGCTTCTCTTTTGTGGCTCGAACGGGGGGATGCGAAGGCGCCCTCGGGGATCCTTGTCGGCGGAGAGGACGGAACCATCTGCTGCTACGGCTTCGACGGGAGCCGAATTGCCGACAGGATGCTGCTGCGGGGGGCCGAAGGCGTTCCTGTCGTTGCCATGGCGCACCTGGCAAAACACGGAGTCCTCTGTTTCGCGGGAAAAGACGCCAGGGTGTTCGGCTATCGGTTTCATATCGGCGGCGCGCCCCTGCCGCTTTTCACCTTTCAGACGGCGCACCGGTTGATCGACGGCTTTGAGATTCATTCCGATTCGGGGCAGATACTGGCAACCGGTCCCGGAAAAGGGCCGAGGCAAAAAGACGGAGGACGCACGCCGCTTTTCGTTCTCGCAAACATCCGGGGAGACGTACTGGGCGTGTGGGCCGAAAACGATTTTGTTCCACGCCCGGGCGGTTTCGCGGTGCCTGCGGAAGTTCCCGTTCCTGCCGGCGGGGGCGATGATTTCCTCCGTTCCATCGAGACGTTCAAGCCCAATACAAAAGACCTGATATACAACCCCGTTTTCGAAGAGAAGATCTCGGTCGCTCTGCGTTCCGAGCGGGGCGCATTGCCTTCCTGGGAGATGGTCGACGGGCGGGTCTGCTATCGGGTCTGCGAAGCCGTTATGGAAGAAACCGCTTCTGGACCGCTCATCGATGCCGACTTTGAAATTGCCGAAGGGCCATCCGCGCTGAAACTGACCTTCCGGCCCAACCTGCCCTCGAAGCGGGAATCGCCGATGAAGATGCGGCTGGACATAAAATATCTTGGCGTGAACGATTCCGGTGCAACGGAAGACCATTCGATGAGCATATCGCGCACTCTCTCGATCCAGGCAAAGCATGACAACAACCCCTACATTCCCGATGGGCGTCCGGCTGTGGGGTCGAAATTCTTCGGCTTCGAACCGGCGCTGGAGAAATGCATCGACCTGCTGCTGGCGGGTTCCGGAATGATTCTGACCGCGCCCAGAAGGAGCGGAAAGACCAGTTTCCTCAAGCAGTTGGCGCACCGTCTGACCAATACGCACAATCGGGTGTGTGTATTGGTGAGCGGCGAGAACATGAAATCCGAGGAAACTTTTTTCGAGTCCATATTTGAGGCCATCGTGGAATTTGAAAACATCTGGCCGACTTACAGGGGGATTACGCGGGACGCCAATCCTTCGCAACGTTTCGAAATGATAGAGAATGTGGCGGCTGCCGTCAATCGCCGGGAAATCCACCAGCGCGGAGCCTCCCTGGTCATTCTCATTGACGAATGGGGATGGGTGCGAAAGCGGGCTCTGGCTGAAACGGCGCTCAACAATTTCACGGGAATGCATCTGCCCGAGTTGATGAACATAGGGGTGAGCTTCTGCCTCTCCAGCGTGCCGAGTGATTTTCCACGCCCGAAGGATGCCTCTTGCAGCGGCGACTGGAGGCACTTCAGGAGAATGCATATCGGCAAGCTGAACCGGGACGAAGCCACGGATTTGATATCCCGCCCGCTCAGCGAATTCCTGCAGATAGCCTCGACGAAGGAATTTGTCGATTCGGTTCTTCGTCTCACGAGTTGCGCTCCGGATGATTTGAATAGAGCCATGTACCACGCGGTTCAGAGGGCCGAGCGGGATTTCAGCGCCAATCCGGCAAAGGCCAGAATCATATTGCCGGAACATCTGGACGGATACGAGGCAATGCTCATTCCCAAATACGAGGACATGCGCGCATACATTTACGACGCGTTTTCCCGTGAAGACAAAACCTGGCTGCTCAAGCAGGCAATCGATAAGACTCCGCTCTGGGAACGGGTCCCCCTGCTTGCCGGAACAGGAGACGAATTTGACGTCACGGATTCCGAAGGAAACCGGTTTTCCTACAACCCAAAATTGGTTTCGTCGCTGATGGAATTCGGTTTTCAGCAGCCTCTGGAAAATATGGGTCCCGAAGAATTTTCAAAGGGATACAAGCTCTGGGTGCCGTGGGGCATGACAATTTGGTTCCGCTCTCAGGCAGAAATGGAGGGGGTGGCATGAAGCAGTTCGTTTTCGTTGATCCTTACAGGGAAGTTGACAGCGACGCCCAATACTATCGCAACGACACGGACCTGATCTTTACCATTTTCAGGGATAAGAAACCCGTCCGGGTCCTGATGGGGCTCCGCCGCTTCGGAAAAACCTCTTTCCTGAGGAGACTCAACCGCCTTTGCCAGCCCAACGGGCTGTTTCCCGACTGGACCTCGCGGTTTTTGAGCGCAAGCTCGGCCAGATTCCACAAGGACCTCGAAAGGGTTCGCCATTGGTTGTCCGACGAACTCGGGAAAAAGGAAAAAGGGAATTATCTCCTCCTGATCGATGATTTGATGGAGATAGAAAAAATCATCGATAAGTTGAAGGTCCAAGAACAGCGGACGGCATACATCGAAAGGATGGACCTGGAGTTTGGCGAGTTGTGGAAGCAGGCCGTCAACTCTTCCGGGAGGATCAAAATAATCCTTGCCGAGCCGACCTGCTTCGATGACTGGCTCAACGGAGAGCGCGGCGTACTGGGAAAAGGCATCGCAATATTTAAAAGAATCTTCTCCAATGAGGAAAACCGCCTGGTCCTGAGCGCGCTCAAGGCCGACGAGTCCTTCGACCTGCTTCGCGCCGTGCAGAAGGACAACGAAAATGAACCGGCACTGCCGGGTGTCACGTATGAACTTGCCATACACCTGATGCTGGAGACCGGGGGCAATCCGTGGCTGCTGGCGCATGCGCAGGACGTAATCGTATCGAATCCCGACCTGCTGGAAGTCGCCGGGACAAGTCCGCTTTCGGTCCGTAAGGCGGCGGACGAAATCGTGAAGCTGGTCAAAAGGCGAACGTCCGGCAGAGACGAGGCTTTGTTTGACACCATCTATATGTCGCTTTCAAGCCGGGAGAAATTTATCCTGCGTTTTTTGGCGGAAGGCGATGAGACGAACCATCCGGAGAATGCTCACGATCAGTTGCAGCCGCGGTACGCCTATACGAAATCCGTTTGGAAAGAGGACGCGTCGAATACCTTCACGCGGATGGAAATCCTGGGACTGATCGAGACGTTTCCGGGGACGAGGGAACCGGCAAGAATCCGAAGCTCCTTTGTTCACGACAGACTCAAAGAGCTCTACGGAAAGGATCTCATCATCAATGATCCGGCCCTGCGCGAACGCTGGGAAGAGGTCCTTACCACCAATCCTTTCCGACCGCCGAGCGCCGGAATAATCCATCAGTTCTCGGACGTCCTGTTCAGCGGCTTGTGGGAGCAGGATGCCTGGCAGACATACATGGATGAACTTCATAGACTGAAACCCGAAAACCGGCCGCATCTGCTGATATTCTGCGGGAATCTGCTTTCCGCTCCGATAATGGACAAGGGCTGGATCGCAACGGCTCAAAAGATGTGCGATTGTTTCAAAAACCTTATCAAGGCATCCGACAAGGACGGCAAGCCGCTCCTGCAACCGGCCGGACGCGACAGGTACTTCCGTGAAGTGGTGCTTCCGGAGCAGATAATCGTTGTTCCGGGAATCTATGACCGGCTATGGAGCAGGCAACGAAACGGGACGGCGCCGAAGATCCCGGGCGACAGCGAAATCTGGGTCAGGATGCTGGCCGGCGTCGAGGGACTGAATACGCCCTACTATTTCCCGATTCCCAATCTCATGATACTTCCGCTGGACACCGTATCGACCGACGATCTTCTGAAGGTTGCCTCTTCGGCCGGATATGAGTTTTTGCCCGATCAACTGACGGACCTGCGGTCGCAGCTCTCAAAGACGGTGCAGAGCCATATCAAGAAGGCCGAATCCGAGCAACTCTGTTCGAAGACGCTGACCCGGGACGCTCTGCTCTACACCATGACCGGGCCCGACAATCTCCGTGATTTCGGCTACGTCAGCCCCGAAACGGTAACAGAACTCCTATCGTCCGCCCGGAGCGCTTTTCTGGCCGGAGGCGGTGACCGGAGCGAACCACTGGCGCTGGCCGTTACCCATCACCACCCTTATCAGTACTATTCCACGAACGATCTGGCCTTCAAAGGCTACGCCCAGTTGCGAAAGATGCTCGTCGAAAGCGGAGTCTCGATTCTGCTCCACGGTCACTCGCCGCTTCAGACCTGCCTCTCGGAGACAATCAGGAAATGGCATGTCCACAAGATTCCTTTCCACATGGTCGGCGCCGGAAGCTTCCGGCCCACGGTAGCCCTCCACGAGGACTCCTGCAGTGACACGCAGGACCCGCCCACCTTCAATGCAATCCGGGTGGAACGCCGCGACTTGGAATACGATAAGTGGTTCTACGATGTGGAGATTCGGTTTGAATCCATCGAGAAGGGCATGATCAATGACTCCTCGGCTTCCAGGCTGAAAATCAAGGGCATGAAGATGGAGTCTCCGATCGAATGAAGCCTCGGATAGCATCGCGTACCAGGGCGGTTTTGAAGAAGCTCGACGGGCTCGACGTCGTCTGGTTTGGAACACGCGGCACGGACGTCGAACCGTTGTTGAATTTCATCGAGCCGGTTGCGATTGTAAGCCAGATTGCTCCCTTGAGCGAAAACGGCGACAGTTCGATATTCCAGGACTGCCTCGAACTGCGGTCTCACCGGCGGGTGGATCTGGACAGATACGATATCGATCTCGATTTCACCAAGGAGGCCAACGGCTTCAAGCTGAACCTGCTTCGACAGGTCTCCGGCCCGACCGCTCTCCTTGCCTATCGCGCGGCGGAATTCCTCGCTTCGGTTGCCTTTACCAATCCTCTCGTTCACTTGTTCGCCCCATTCCACCTGAGCCAGCGGCAGCTCGAACACAAGCCGTGGGTTGAACGGCAGTTGATGCGCCTCGGGATTCCGATGCTCACCTGGAAATTCGTCAGGGATGGCGACGTCGATTCCATAAAAAAAGATTTGGGCGACGGGCCTCTTGTCGGTCGCACGAATACGGGCGCGGGCGGCGCCGGGATTTTCAAGTTCGGTTCGGTCGATGATTTTTTGAGGTGCGTGCCCAACCATCATGACGGGTTCATCGGAATGTCGCCTTTTCTCTCCGGTGCGATCCCCGTCAATGTCAATGCCTGCGTCTATGCAAGGGGGCAGGTATCGGTCTTTGCGCCGAGTTTTCAACTCATCGGTGTCGAGGAATGCACCTGGAGGCCTATGGGCTATTGCGGCAATGACTACGCCGCGGCGTCGGTGCTGCCCGCCTTCGTCCACGACGAGATACAGAGGATAGCCGTCCTGGTCGGGCGCTGGCTCAGGCAGCTGGGTTTTCTGGGAGTATTCGGGCTCGATTTCCTGATACATGAGGGACGGGTCATCGTCACGGAGTTGAACCCCCGGTTCCAGGGGTCCACTCCATTGTGTTCCGATATCAGCCAGGCTTTCGGCTGGCCGGATCCGCTCATGGAGCATATCGCGGCATATCTCGGATTGGATGCGCCCAAAGGCCGGCCGGCCTGCTCGGAGCAAAGCCGTGAAATCGGAAGCTGCGCGGGGGAGGTGCCCGTCGCCCACATGGTTTTCCATAACCTGAATTCGCAGGCGGTCCGTGTCCGGGCGCATCGACCGCCGGAAGCCGGTACGGGAATCTGCCTGGAGTGCATTCCTGATCCGAGTGTTTATGTGGATCCGCATGCAATGACGATGAGAGCCATTCACCGGCACCAAATTACAGACGACGGCTACCAGCTGCATCAAAGGGTGAAGGGCCTGTGCGGTCTGCTCGATATCGGCTACTAGTGGTGATCGTCCCAGATTGAAATGAATGCATAGCCGTCCCGGTTTCGCCTCCATTTGTGCCGGCCGATGAGCTTTTCTTTCGACGCCACCGGTTCATAGGCGGACCAGGACACCTTTTTCTCCGGCAGGGACTGGCCGATCGAGCCAAGAACCGCCTCCGGGAGGCAACTCTCGGCTCGCTCGAGATCCTCTATCCTGACGTTGTCGTAAGGTTGCACCGGGTGATCGAAATCCTGGGTCAGCTCTTCCAATTTCACCTGTCCGTAAATCGAAACGCTTCGCCAGTTCAGCGGCATCGCCGTGACATATTTGGGAATATCCAGCGAGGGCCATTCCCGGTTGCATGAATGGGAATCCCCGTATCCCGGGTACCAGGTCTTGATAAGGTGGATTGCCTGATCTCCGAATTCGATGTGAGAGGGTTCCTCTGTTTCGTTCTGTGCGGAGCTGCCGGGAATTTCCGCCATGTGGCAAAGTTCCCCGTGTGTCATCGTCAGGAGCTGCAAAGAATCTTCCTCTTCGATCCAGGGGCCGACATACAGCCGCAACTGTCTCAGCACCTGATCGCACTGCCTGACCAGTTCTTCCATGCTGCCCTGGAACGGACGACCGTGCATGACGCAGTTCCGGTGCTCGATTATGGAATCCAGGGTCCTCGAAAGCTTGTTCGCAAGCTTCCGATTATTGCGGAAGCAGGAAAATTCGCCCTCCGGTCCGCGCGCCTGTTTGCCGGCCTTGCTTCCTTTCGAATCGCCGGAGTCCCTATTGTTCTTCTTCCCCTTGCAATGATTCACGAACGACAGAAGATGGTTGAGGAGCCAAAGATGGGACTTCCTGTCGTAGGTCCCCAGGAGTTCGATATTATAGCCCTCTTCATCGGTGCGCCTGTCGTTCGAGGCACATTGCCGAAGCTGATCGTAGAGCTCTTTATCAAAGGACAACCCGGATCCGTGGAGCACCCAGTCCTGGAGGTTCTGAACCGCGTGATCCAGCACAAAGATGAGGGTATAAGCCTTCCTGTTTTCTCTCAGCATTCTTCCAAGCATGGACTAGCCTCCGTTTATGGATTGCATCCACTCCAAGACCGCCGCCCTGACGAACAGGCCTTCGTCGGATTGCCTGAAATAGCAGGATCTTGGATCGTTATCGAGTTCCGCGTGAATTTCATCGATGCGGGGCAGGGGACACAGGACCAGCGCATCGGACCGGGCTTCTTCCATCCTTGCTTTCGAAAGGGACCATTTCGAACGTTCGGTCTCGCTTAAAAACGCCTCCCCCGTACCCGCAGGGAGGCCGGCAATGTAAATGACATCGAGATCCGAGAGGTTCAAATCCGGACATATGGTCACATTGCGGTTGGTGGATCCGTTCAGAAGGTCCGGAGGCATTCCCTTTCCCGCCGGATGCATGAGCCGTATCTCGCCGGGATCGAACCATTCCAGAGCGGAAAACAGCGAATGTGCCGCCCGGCTGCCCAGATCTCCTGCCAGACCGATCCTGAGCCCATCGACATCGCCTTTTCCCCGCTGTATCGCAAACAGATCCACCAGGGCCTGGGTGGGATGTTCCCCGCTTGCGTTACCCGCGTTGACGACCGGGCATTGCGCGGCTGAAGCGGCGGCTTCGAAGGCGCTTGGGTCGCCGTGCCTCAAGACCATCATGTCGACCTGCCCCGTTGCGCAACGGACGGTGTCCGAAATGGACTCCTCCTTCGACATGCCGGGTTCGAATCTCAGGGCGGAAAGATCGATCGGCACTCCTCCGCATCGGATGGCGGCTGAGGCGAATCCGATTCTCGTTCTGGTGGAGGGTTGGAAGAAGGCCAGAAGGACCGCGTGGCGCAATGTGGGGAATCGTCCCGTTTGGCGGAAAATTTCGGCGCGATCGAGGATTCCGAGGCCGTGTTTGCGCCCGATGTCTCTGATGGAGGTCAGGTTTTGCATGCTGCGTACCCGGCGATCGTCAATGAAAAGAATAGTATCCGCTGTCATCGGGGAAGGTCAGCGTGTTGTGCATGCAGGGTATGCACTTCGGCCCAAGCTTGACGCCGCACTTTTCCACGATGTCGACACTGCGCTGATAGACCTCGGAGAGCAGTTCCGCACCCGGAGGCTGGAGCTTGCGCAAAGGCGTCTTGGGGCTGGGCCGGAAAGGACTGAGGACCGGTTCGCAACCCCGCTCGGCAAGCGCCTTGACCCCGGCAAGCGTGTCGGATGTGTCCTCCAGGCCGACAAGGATAAGCGATCTCACGCGACCGGGGCCAAGTATCTCGACCGCTTTTTCGATGAACCCGAGATAAGCGTCGATGCCTACCGCGGCCTTTTCGGGCATGTATCTTTCCGCGAGTCCGGAATTGTACATTTCTATGTTGATCGAAAGCTGATGAACGCCCAGGGTGTTGAGCCTTTCGATGTCCATGAGGTTCGGCAGGGGCGTCATCATGATGTCGACGGGGATGTCGGAGAATTCCGAGAGGACTGCTTCATACACGTTGTTCAGGTATTCATAGTCGTTTCCGGCGGGAGTGCCTCCGGAAATCAGGACGTGCCTGGCCGGAAGGAGTCTGTCCGATAGCGCCACTCGAACGGATTCGACCAAAGCCGAGACGTCTTTAAGGCGGTATCGGTATTGGTAGGAGAGATCGCAGAACTTGCAGGCCTGCGAACAGCCCTCGATGGGTGAAATGCGGGCCCTGTCCGTGTGCGTGTGGCAGTAGTCGATATACAACTCACCGCTTTCATTGCGTTTATCGTAGTATCCAGGCACGGGCAGGAGCTCCGCGGCAACCTCCGTCTTCCCGGAAACGACGACGAACCGGCCGTCCCGGACATCCAGCACACTCGGGGGCGCTACGACGAAATTGGGGTTGTGATCGGATATGGGCGCATTCACCCAAACGTCACCCTCAAGGCATATGGCGACTCCCGAGGTGGAAGCGTAATCGGCTAATGTCAAAGGCCTCTCACCGTGCAATTCCTCCATCCTCTTCCGGGCTGACGGGGAAATTGATATGCCTTCGGTCATCAAACTGATTTTCAACTTTTGGGTGGGACGGAGCATGAAATTCTCCAGTCGTTAATGGAGGAGAAATCCCGTATTTTACCGGGTCAAAGGTGCTGGGATGTCAGTCCAAGTGTGTTCGTCCGAAACTGCTGATACCTGATGCGATGTTCTATTTTCTCGAGCCAGACCCGATCGATGTTGAATTCCGAAGAGATCTTTCCTGCGTTGTAGTTCCTGTCCAGGAGGAGATAAAGGATGGGATCGATATAATCGTAGGAAGATCCCAGAACCACATGATCCAGCCACGCGTCGGCGCATCCCGGATCTTTGCGGACGATCACCTCCGGGATTCCCATGATCCGGGAAAGATCCATCACTTCCGTCTTGAACAACCCGATTATCGGAGCGATGTGTCCGTAGAAACACTCCATGTGTCTGCCCAATGCCTCTTCGCTGCGGTCCGAGGTGCATACAACGGCGGCCTCCGTGGAATCGGCAAACTGGAAAATGGAGTTCTGGATGCACCTGGTAATTATGTTTATCCGGGTAAATGGACCCTCCGCGATTGACATTGCCCTGTAAGCGGCAAGAAGTCCGGATGCGTCGATGACTTCATACGTCGCATCAAGTTCCCGAGCTATCCGTATGGACGATTCCGTTTGCGGTCCGTGTGATCCGACCCCCAGGTCCACGATGACCGCGATGATGGAAGAAAAATCCAAAGCCTCTCTGCAGAGCTTCAGGACACAAACGGAATCGATCCCTCCCGAGAGGCCTACGGCCAGTTTGTCCATTCCGATGCGGCCGAGGTTCCGCATGGCCTCACGAATGAACCCGCAGATTCCCTCAACGGTGGCGTGGTCGATGGCACGCTTGTATTGAACGGGCAGGGCATTCAGGTATAGGGGTTTTCCGGGCCAATATGCGGCGTCGATATCGACATCGTAGCGGGGCATTCGCAGTTTCCTTCTGCCATGGCCGCAAGAATGCGATCAGGGTTGAACGGGACATGCGTCCGGCGGCAGGGCCCAAAAACCGCCCGTCTTAATCAAGTATTGAAATGTATACGCGATTGAAAATAGAAGGATTCATCTCCGTACATCACGCTTTAGGGATTCCATGTCAAGAAAGATTTCACATAATCCGCAGATCTTTTTGAAACAGGTGCGTGTGTCTCTTTCCGGATGTTGTTTGATACGCATTTTCGTTCAAGCATGTACCAAAGAACGCTTCTGAAAAGCGCGGGGAGCTCGCCCCTCACACCCCCACGCCGCTGCGCGGCTCGTTTTGACGCTACGGTGGTGGAGGGGCTTGACAAACCGGCGGACCGTAATTCTTGAGAAAGGAGAGGATTGCTGTGTCGAATGGTGTGCACCGTGCTCGACCGGCGATGTCGCAAATGGTCTAAAACAAATGCAGGAGCAATGAAAAAATGACAAGAGTTCTCATCGTTGGTGGAGTGGCATGCGGGCCGAAGGCTGCATCGCGCATCAAACGCCTTTTGCCCGATAGTGAAGTCACCATGATCGACCGCGGAGGCCTGATTTCCTACGGGGCTTGCGGACTGCCCTATTACGTGGAGGGGACTTTCCCCGATATCGCCATGCTCGTAGAGACTCCGGCGGGCGTGGCGCGCAATGCCGCTTTTTTCGAGAAGGTAAAACGATTCAAGGCCCGCACGCGAACCGAAGCGCTCAGCATCGATCGAAAGCATGGGACGGTCCGTGTTAAGGATCTCGAAACGGGTTCCGAGGAGGGGCTGCCTTATGACAAACTGGTTCTTGCGACGGGAGCCCGGCCCATTCGGCCCCCGGTACCCGGCCTTGATATGAGGAACGTGTGGACGATGCGCCACCCGGACGATGCCGAAAGCATGGTGGATCGCATCGAAGCCGAAGGGCTCAAGCGTGCGGTGCTTATCGGAGCGGGTTATATCGGGGTGGAAATGGCGGAAGCCCTCCGCGGCAGGGGGCTCGAAGTCGCCGTGGTGGAGATGTTTGACCAGATCTTGCCTCAGTTTCTCGACACCGAGATGGCTTTGCTCGCAGCTGGACACATGCGGAAAAAAGGCATCGAACTGGCGCTCGGCGAGCAAGTCCTTGCAATCGAGGGAAACGGCAAAGCGGAGTCGGTTCGAACCGATAAAAGGAGTATTCCTGCCGACTTTGTTGTCGTCGGGGTCGGAGTGCGCCCCAATGACGAACTGGCCCGCGAAGCCGGGCTGGCTTGCGCCCCCAAAGGGGGGATCATCATCAACGAATTTTGCCAGACGAACGATCCCGACATTTATGCCGGGGGCGACTGCGTTGTGAATCGTCATGCGGATCGCACTATCCAGCAGCCTTTCTTCATCCCTCTGGGTTCAACTTCCAACAAGCACGGAAGGGTGATTGCCGATCATATTGCCGGAAAGTCAACCCCATTCAAAGGCATCACTTCAACAGGGGTATGCAGGGCATTCAACTTCACTATAGGCCGCACCGGTCTTTCGGAAAAGCAGGCGAAGGAACTGTATCCGGACGTGGTGACATCCCTTTGGGCCGGGCCGGACATGCCCCACTATATTCCGCAAAGCAAACCTCTCATCATCAAAATGAGCGCATCGAAGAGTTCGCGAAAGCTCCTGGGGGTTCAGGTAGTTGGCCTGGGGGAAGCTTCCAAGCGTTTGGATGTCGCGGCAAGCGCTCTTTGCTTCGGCGCGACAGTGGATGACATCGGGAATATCGACCTCGGGTATGCTCCTCCCTTCTCTCCACCCATTGACCCGATAGCCACCGCTGCACATGTCCTCGCAAATAAACTCGACGGCATTGCCAAGGGCCTCTCGCCTTTAAAAGTGAAGCAAAAGCTCCAAAACGGAGATGATTTCATCCTGCTCGATGTCAGAACGCCGATCGAGTTCAAGATAATGCGTTTCCCCTACGAAAATGTTATCCACATTCCTCTCGGAGCACTAAGGGAGAAGGCCGCCGAGTTGCCTAAAGACAAGGACATCGTGGCATTCTGCAAAGTCAGCATGCGCGGATACGAAGCGCAACGGATTCTTAACGCCGCGGGTTTTGAACGAGTATGGTACCTCGAAGGCGGCCTTGTTGCCTGGCCCTTTGAGGTCATCTCTTAGTCAGAATTGCATTTGGAATGAGAAGGATCACATCATGGGAAAAGTGGCGATAGTGGGCTGTGGAAGTTTCATGGATAATGGCTACGGCTGTCCGGGCGAATAGAGATGCCTTAATGCGGCGGCTTTGGAAGAAGGCAAATTCGGCGAACCATCCCAGGTCTTTTCATTAAGAGCCTTCGGGTGATGTCCCCTTATGCCCGGTATGTTTGCAGGGATGCATTTTTTTGTTTATAAACTTGACTGTGTGAATCTTTTCTATTGAGATTTTCCCTCCATATTTGTAGAATCCCTCCCCAATAGAGCGTTTAGACAATGTACATGCAACATCACCAAGGAGAAGCACTCTTGCAACGCGCAACACGTAGTTAATTTTGGTGGTTGATGCGGAAGGAGAACCGATGGGGGATATAGTCCAGTTTACTCCCAAGAAACCATACGGGGGCGAGATCGTAACCAGGGACCGCTCGTATGAGTGGGGAAACATCTGGGGCTATCTCCCCGACCCGGATCCGATCCTTCTCAAAGCCGGGGCGGGATCGGAAGTCCTTGAAAGGTGCCTGGCCGACGCCCACGTTCTCGCCTGCTACCAGTCGCGTAAGGCGGGAGTTATCAACTCCGAGTTCAAGCTCGTCTACCCCAAAGGCTCCGAGGGACTGGCCGAGTATTTCGACAACCTCGTCGAGTCCCTTCCCGTCTACGAGATTATCGCCCAACTGCTGGATGCGCCCTTCTACGGCTTTTCCGTAAACGAGGTGATCTGGCGCGAGCGCGGCTCAAAGTGGGTCCCGATTGAAATCGCCCAGAAGCCGAACGAGTGGTTCGTGTGGGACAAGCTTAACAGGCTGAGGTTTCTCTCCCGCGCCAACTACCTCGAGGGCGAACTCCTTCCGCCTTACAAGTTCCTCGTGTGCAGGCACTTCCCGAGCTTCCAGAATCCCTACGGCATTCGCATCATGAGCCGGTGCATCTGGCCCGTGACGTTCAAAAAGGGCGGCTTCAAGTTCTGGACGATCTTCGTCGAGCGGTTCGGCATCCCATGGTCGGTCGGAAAGGTCCCTCCGGGGACCGATGAAGAGGCCAGAAACGCCCTGCTCAGAACCATCGAAAAGATGGTCCAATCGGCTTGCGCGGTCATAAACGACGATGAGACCATCGAGATCATGGAGGCAAAGACCAAGGGCGACGGCGGAGGATCGGTCTTCCAGGCACTCGTTGACGCCTGCAACGCCGAGATCAGCAAGGCGATTCTCACGCAGACCCTTTCAACCGAAATCGGGGACAAGGGCGCATACGCGGCGACGCAGAGCCACCTGGCCGTTCGGGAAGAGCTTTGCCAGATGGATAAGAGGCTTGTCTCCGGCGTTTTCAACCAGCTCTTCCAATGGTGCGCGCTTCTGAACTTCAAGTCGGCCAAGGCCCCGCGCTTCGTGTTCGTCGAAGAAGACGACGCAAGGGAGGCGCACGCAAGAAGAGACTCGCAGCTCTCAAACCAGGGCGTGAGGTTTAAGCCCTCGTATTACGAGAGGCAGTACAATCTGCGGCCCGGAGAGTTCACGGTCGCAGAACCCAAGCCGCAGATCGCGGGGGGCAAACCCGCCGATGAGGCGCGGCAAAAGGACGAACGCCTAAGAGATCGTCAGACTCTGCCCAACCGAAAGGAGAAGTGAAGATGCGAAACCGTGGACACTCTCAAAGCGAGGACATGCTGTGAACAGGGCAAGACTCAATCTCGACCACGTTCAAGACACGCTGTGGGCGATTGGCGACGGCAAGCTCGATGAGATAAGCGCCGTCATCTCTTCCCTGCTTGAGGGCAAGGCTCTTCCGGCGGAGTTCGAGATGGCCCGCGAGGAGCAACCGGCATCTCGCGCGCAAGACACCGGGGCGGGCCGGAAGCCTTACGGCATTGTCGTTGCGGGAGGACCGTTTCAAAAGCAGCGCACCGCAATCATTCCGATCACCGGAACGCTCATGAAGCGGGCGAACCTTTTTTCCGAGTGGTCTGGAGGCACGAGCACGCAGAAGGTCATGGGCCTTATCGCAAAAGCCGTGGACGACCCTGAAGTTGACGCGATAGCCCTCGATATCGACTCACCGGGCGGGATGGTGGACGGCACAAAGACCCTTGCCGATTTCATCCACGGCTTGCGGGGGAAGAAACCCATCGTCGCGGTGAGCGATGGAACGATTGCGAGCGCCGCCTACTGGATCGCATCGGCCGCAGACTCGATCCACATCTGCGAGACATCGACCGTGGGAAGCATCGGAGTTCGGCTCACGCACTTCGATATGAGCGGCAGGGACAAAGAGAGCGGCGTGGTCAGGACAACCATCTTTGCCGGCCGCTACAAGGCGATTGCAGACGATACGGGACCGCTCAGCAAGGAGGGACGGGAATACCTGCAATCCATGGTCGATAAGACCTACGCGGTGTTTCTCGCGGATATCGCGCGAAACCGGGGAGTCGATCCGGAGGCGGTCCTCAAGATGGCCGAAGGACGCGTGTTTATCGGAACGGACGCGGTTGAAGCGGGACTGGCCGATGGAATCGGCTCACTCGATACGGCCATTGGCCGGGCATCTCACAAAAAAAGGAGAAGCACTATGGACGAACTGGAACAGGTGAAGGCGCAGCTTGCGGAGGCCAACGGCAAGATCGCGCAAATCGAGGCCGAAAAGACCCAGGCCGTTTCCGATGCGGAGGCCGCAAAGGCCGAAGTGGCCCTCAAGGCCAAAAACGAGGAGAAACTGCGGCGAGAAGTTGCCCGCAAGGGTCATGAAGCGAGAATCGCCGCTCTCGTATCCGAGGGCAAGATTGCGCCCGCAACCGTTTCCGCCGGACTCGCGGATTTTTTGATGGCGCTCGACACGCTGGGCGAACCCGCAATCGGCGGGAAGAATGTCAGCCCTTCCGAGTGGTTTACGGCAAATTTTCTCAATTCGGAAATCGTCTCCCTGGGGCAACACACGGCCCGGGAGGAATCGGCCGCAAAATCCGGAGCCGACGCCGAGATTCGCGCGGGTATGGAGATCGCCGCTGTGATCAACAAGGACATAAAGCTCGATTAAGGAGGGCTGAGACATGGCCGGAAAATTTGGAATCGTTCAAAACACTCCCACTGAGCCCAGCCAGCTTTTCGCGGGCGACTACAAGGCCCTCGCAAATAAGACGGTCAAGGCTGGCGAAGGCGCGGCAATCAAGCGCGGAAGCATTATGTGCGAGGGCGGCGACGGTACGTATCGGGTTCTGGATCTCGATACGGCTGTCGGTGCTGAAGCCCTGTGCTCTGCTACCGGCGCGCTCACGAGCTTCACCGCGATGCTCGCAAGCGGGAAACTGGTCCCCGGGACCGTGAAGGTCAAAAGCACCGTTGGCGCCGCGGCCAAGAGCGTAACCGATGACGGAAACGGCCGTTTCAGCGATGCGCAGCATAGCGGGTGCGTCGATTATGGCTCCGGTCGGCTCGAAATCAGGTTCAACACGCCCCCGGACAACGGCACGGACATTGTTGCCGACTACAGCCACGGCGGGGTGAACGACAAGGCCGACGCCGTTCTGGCCGCAGCCGAACCTGTCGATGCGACAAGCGACATCGTTGCCCCCATGTGCATGCAGGGCATGGTCAGAAGCGCCGATCTGGTATGGCCCGAGTCCATCACCGACGTGCAGAAAGCGCGGGTGCTCATAATGCTCCGCAATGCCGGAATCATCGTTGTGTAGCTTTTTTTTGCCCAACGCATTCACTTAGTCAAGAAAGGGACCTTTTATGGACCATCTTTTTAAGACGCGCACGCTCACAACGAGCATCAACGCCATGAGAAAGCCCGGCGGGCGGATCTTCCAGCGCCACTTCGCGCCGAAGACGAACTGGCAGCCCACCTCCCGCCTTGCGTGGGACATTATCTCCGGATCGGAGAAGGTATTGAAGGCGATTCGGGTCGATGCTCCCGCCGAGGTCGGAAACAAGACGAACCGCAAGACCATCACGATGGAGTCTCCAAGGCTTGCCGAAAAGCGGCTCATAAACAATTACGAAATCCTCGACATGCGCCGGTACGGCGAGCTTGGAAACGAGCTTATGAAAACCCGCATCGCCCGCGAGCAGGAGGACCTGAGAAACGAGTTCGACCGGACCCTGGAGTTTTGGGGCGCGCACGCCCTGCGGGGGAAAATCTACGATAGCGACCTTTCCACCATACTTGTCGACTACAACCTGCAATCAAGCCACGCGATCACGCTCACAACCACGGCCCGGTGGACCGAGACGGGCGCGACCGTGATTCCTGACATCCGGAAGTGGAAGCGGCTGGTCGAGCAGGACTCCGGGCACGGAATCTCCGGGTGGCAGTGCTGGGTCGGATGGAAGGCGATGGATTGCCTCTTAAACGATGCGGACGTCCGCGATCTTCTCAAGCGCGATTTGGGCGTTCAGATCGCGCAAACGGGCCGGATCGCATCCCTTGTCGGCGTAACCTTCGAGGAATACAACGAGGTCTATACCGCGGCCGATGGTTCCCGAAAGCCCTTTGTCGAACCCAACGACCTGATCCTCATAGGGGAAGGCGCGGATGTTTTCGACTGCCCCTACGTTTCCGCAGTCGCGGACGAGGAGATGACCCGCCAGTTTTTCTTCAGCAAGAGTTGGATACAGGAAGATCCGGCGGGCCGCTGGATCTTCGGCGAAAACCGCTGCGCCCCCGTGCTCAAAAGACCCGACGCCGTCGTTCGCGTTACCGTGTGCGACGCTCCCGCGTAATATCCCGAGAGGGAGACAGGGGCTTTCTTCCTGTCTCCCCACCCCCGCCCATGTTTGGAGGCTCGCATGAAATTCAAAGTGGAAATCGGAACCGTTGTCTACAGGAACGCGAGCATAACGACTCCCAATGTCTTTGAGGCAGATCCCGGCGATGTGGAAGAGTTGCTTCGTTTGGCCAAGACCGGCGTTGTCTGTGCTGTAGACAAACCGGCTGCACCGGTTGCGAACTCCGTTCCCGAACGCGAGGAACCGGCTGCGGAAGCCGCCGTTGACTATGCGTCGATGAGCAGGGAAGAGCTGCTTGCCCTGGCCGTTGCCAAAGGCAAGACCTATTCGAGCAAGATCACGACACCGCTTCTTATTCGGTGTGTCGCCAAGCTCTACGCGGAGTAACCGATGGCCTATTGCACGCAAGCCGACATTCTAAAAGAGATCGACGAGTCTGTTCTGATCGAGTTGACTGACCTTGAAACGCCAACCGGGGCCATTGTCACGGCAAATGTCGATTCGGCTATCGTGCGCGCCGGGGCGATCATCGACGGGTATCTGTCACGGAAGATGAGTGTGCCGGCCGATGTGACGCCCACACTTACCGCTCTTGCCGTGGATCTTGCGATCTACACACTCATGTCGAGGAAGGAAAACGTCACCAAGCAACGGGAAGCCCGGTACGACTCCGCTATGGCCTTTCTCAAGGCGGTTGTCGACGGAACCGCAAGCATCGGGGTCGAGTCCGACACGACGAGCCGGTATGCGCTCCATTTCGGGCCTCCACCCGATTTCGGTCCAAAGACCTGGAGGCGTTACTAATGGGTGTGAGCGTAGGCATAGGCATAGACCTCATCGTCGATAACAAAAAAACGCTCGAATTTCTCGAGCGCATAACGAACCGCATGAAAGATCTGCGTCCTCTGTGGCGACTCATGCACGAGGATATTTGCGACATTGTTTACCAGAATATCAGGCAGAAGGGTCGGCCGCCTTGGCCGGTGTTTAAGAACAGGAACGGCAAGACAGAGCATCCAGTCTATTACGACATGCCCTATTTCCGGGCCGCTGTGAATCCCGGGGCTGCTATGTGGGCTGATCGCGTAGCCTATATCGCCAATGTCGGCAAGGCCGGTGTCGCGTTCCAGTATGGCGTGCACCGGACTTTCACGGTTCCGAGCCATACACGCAAGATCAACATGGCATTCGGTAGACCCATAGCGGAAAGAACAATCAGGGTAAAAGCATATCAAATGACGCTTGATCTTCCTGGCCGTCCGTACTTTTGCATCCCGACCGCGGAAATAGGAGGCGTTGGCAAACTTTATTGGACAGCCAAGCGATACCTTTTCCTCGGAACTACCTACAACCCAGAGGAGGCTACCGGTGGCGGTCGTTCTTTCAGCGATTGAGGATGCGATAATCTCGAGATTGAAGTCCGAAATTACGGGTCTGAAGAAGGTTGGAACGCTTTCCGAGTTCTTGAAGGCCGAGGCCGATCAACTATCCATTCTCGCGCCTGCCGCATTCGTTACCTATGTGTCGGGCAAGTACAGCAATCCCGACATGAACACGACGAGGTATCACCGGGTCATGGCTTTTACGATCCTGATAGTTGCCCGCAGCTCGATTTCCCAGGAAAAATTGCTTCACGGGAGTGCAAGCAGAATCGGACTCTACGAACTCATTGACGATGTGGTCGCAACACTCAAGGGGCAGGATCTTGGCCTTGGGATACGGCCGCTTGAACCTGTAAGTGAAGACGCCATAGGTGGCGATCAAAACACCGCCATCTACGGAATAACCTTCGGCACCGAATGCCGAGTATAGGAGGAAATCAATGTCCTTCACCGAACATTTTCTTCGAAAAGGGGTCGTGCTTGCAAAGGCGGAAACCGCCTACGGAACCGATGCGACTCCCGCGGCCGCAAACGTGATCCTGTGTTCCGTTCCGACGCACGCGATGGCCGGGGAAAAACTCTCGCGCAACTACATGCGTAACTCTCTTTCCCAGGCGCCGTTCGTGGTCGGCTACAAGAAGCAGACGATTTCCTTTTCCTGCGAGTTCAAGGGTCCCAACAGTACGGAGGCTCCGGACACGGCGTCGTATCTCGACGCGCTTCTGGAGGCGTGCGGCCTGGTTGGCGCATCCGGTGTTTTTGCCGAAACCGATAACGGGATGCTCTACAGCCCGACGAGCAATCCGGCCTCCATGGCAAGCGTCACGATCCACTACTATCTCGACGGAATCCGGCACATCCTGACCGGTTGCCGGGGCAATGCGACTTTTGAGTTCCCGGTCGGAGGAAACCCCCAGGTCAACTTCTCTTTCACCGGTCTCTACAGCGCGGCGAGTGATTCGGCAGCACCCTCCATTACCTCGTATCCGGACCACTACGCGCCCTATGTGGTGAGCGCGGGACTTGTCCTTGGGACCTACACTCCCTCTGGTGTCCAGAAGATAAGCCTCAATCTTGGAAACAAGATTGTCGAGAAAAAGGACGTCAACTCCGCATCGGGTCTTACCTCTCTTGTCATCACAGGCCGGGAACCGAAACTCACTCTCGATTGCGACATGGACACGCTTACGAACTTCGACCCGTACACGATCTGGAAAGACGGCACGCTTCAGGCGATTTCCTGGACCTCCGGAGTCAAGGGCAACCGCGTCGGGATCTCCATTCCCAAGGCGAGAATGGATGAACCGGCCAAAGCCGATCGTGACGATTCGGCCATCTGGAACCTTACCTACGTTCCCACCGGAAATGACGACGAATACGTCATCAAGGTTGGCTAAGCCACTCGAACAACAAGGAGAATTTTGTGCGAGACATTACAGAAAAGACCTACAAGGCAATCGTTATCGATGGCGACGAGAAGCACGTTCTTTTCTATCGCCGTCCGGGGCAGAAGGAAATCGCTTCCTACAATGCGCATCTCTTCGAGCGCAGGGGCAATCGGATCATTCAGAAGGCATCGGAGACGCGTACAAGGTACGGCGCCAAGATCATGACGGGCTTTGAGAAAGGAACTTTCGGAGTTGACGGCAAGGTGTTCGCGAGTCAGCCGGAAGATCCGGATTACCGGGCCGACTGGAAGGAACTGCTTGTTGAGCATGTTCCCGACATTGTAGCCGCGGTCGGCGCTTTCGCCTTCGAGGGAACGAAAGTCGTAGCCGAAACACCCGACTTCGAACTCGGCGACGAGGACGAAGACCCGGACCCTACGACGGAGAGCAAATAGAGCTCTCCGAAGCGATAAAGGATCTGCTCGACGGGAAGGGCTGCACCGATGCCAAAAAGCAAAAATGCCAAGACCGGTCCGGCCCTCTCCTGCAGGTCCTCTGCGATAACTGCAACGAAAAGGAATATCTACCAAACCCGTATGTTACCGGCCTCTTTCAGCAAGTGCAGTTGATCGAGGCCGGTTTCCCATTCGACGCCGATACGTTCAGCCTGGACTACTGGCTGGACCTCTCGGTCATGAGGCAGGCAATAAGGGCGCGAACGACGCGTCTTTTCTGAGAGTAGGAGGGTCGCATGGCCGGAGGCACAACCCAAACCGTAACGATCTACATCAATTCCAATACGACCGCTGCCGTACAGGGGTTCCAGAACTTCAACACCACTGTACGGCAGACGGTCGGCGAAGTCGAAGAGGTGGGGAAAAGTGCCAAGAAGACAGGGCAAGCCTTCGTCGGCATGTCCTCGCACCTCATGAACCTTCTTTCCATGTTTTCGGTTTGGCGTTCCTACTCGATCGCCAAGGAACAACTCACGGATCTCATTAAGGTCTCGGCTGAGTTCGAAAAGCTCGACTTTGCCATGCAACGCATGGTTGGAACACAGGCGGCTTTGGCGAACATGCCCTGGATCGAACAGTTGGGCCGCGCTACATACGGCATCTCAAACGTCGAGAAAGCCTTTATGCAACTCGGCGCGGTCGGGCTCAAGCCAACTAAAGAGCAGATGGAGGGTCTTACCGGCTATCTGCTTACGATAGGCAGAACCGGCGAACATGAGCTTGGCCGTGTTGTCGACAAACTTGTCCAGCTCGGAAATCTTGGCAATGTCGGCATGGATGAGGGCCTGCGGCAGATCGCAAAAGAAATCCCCTTCGTGATTGACGCCTTGGCCGCCAAGTTGAAAGTGGACCCGATCACACTCTTTCTTCGGGACTTCAAATCCAAGTCCGTTGATTTCAAGACAATCGTAAAAGCCATCTACGAGTACGCGGAGAAATACTACCGGCAGGGAATCACGGATACGGCCTATCTTTGGGACGTTATGCTTTTGCGTCTCAAGTCAAATGTCGAGGCTTTCCGCAAGGAGATCGGCCAGGCGGGATTCTTCCAAGAAATTCGGAAGTGGCTCGGCGGGATCATGGATGAAATCGACCGCCTGCAAACCAATGGCACGCTCATCAAGTGGGCGAACCAGATAAGCGATGCTCTCACCGATATGTTCAAAAAAATCGGGTTGGGGTCTTTCTCCGTCGAGCAGTCCGGGGAAAAGCTCGTTCGCTTCATGAACTCTTTGTCTGATGCGACTCCCGGCATAAAGGGAGCTGCTTCGGCTGTGGGAGGCCTTGCGTCGGCTCTCAACACGATCTTTACACTCTTCGGCCAGCTCCCCGAGTGGATAACCGGGCCTGCCGGATGGGGCATACTCGGCAAATTTCTTTTCGGCGGACAGGGGGCCGTTATCCTGGGTGGTATCGGCGTACTCAAGGAACTCTTGGACCGGATCGAGAAGGGAGCCAAGGAGGGCAAATCCGGTGCGATCGCGGCCTCCAACGATATCGGAGGAAACGAGAGCGCCATGCCTGCCGAAACCTCAATGGGCAATGCTTGGAAAGGGATTCGGAACCTGTTCGTGAAAACGACGAACTCGGCTGAACTCGTTTATCTTGACCACGATGGGAACCTTCAGGTGGCGTCGAGTGCCGCGGAAGCTGCGGAGAAGAACCGGCAATACGGGGAATGGGTGGGAAATCAGGCCGTGGCGCACGCCGAATATGCCGGGGAAGCCTACAAAAAACGTTTGAACGAGTTCTTGCGAGCCTCCAGTACCGGTGCAGTGGAAAACCCCGCCAGCAAGGGCACGGGCATGACAGAGGGCATTATGCCCCTCATGAATCAGATCAAGGCTGCAAGCAATAAACTTCAGACGCACCTGGACGCCATAGGATCGGCTGCGGCGATGGCCGGCAAGGAAGGACTTGAGCGGGATCTCGCACATATCCAGACGATGGCCGACAAAGCCAACGAGGATTTGAAAATTTTCAAGGCGGCATCGAAAGAGGCGGCTTCTCTGGAATGGGCGGCGGAAAAGTACGACAGCGCCAGCAAGATCATAAACGATTATACGAAGGTGGAAGAAAAACTTGTCGCGGATCTCAATGCATTAAGGTCGGGAAAGACCGAGGAGTGGAACAAACGCGATCAGGAAAAGTGGCTCAGAAATCTTGTCGATATTCGCGACATTGACCAGAACGTGGCGGTTGTCATGAAGGCTTACGGCAGCTACTACACAAAGGCCGTGGAACTCGCTACGGATGCTCAGGCGCAAGGACTGCGCGGTTATTCCGATGCCTACGAGGGTCAGGTTCTTGATGTGCAACGCAAACTGGAAAAGACAAACGCGGAGATCGACAAGTGGGTTCCGGCCGAAGAAGCCCGTATGCAGGAAATCTTCGAAAAACTCACGAAGCACGGCAAAAACGCCACTCCCGAAGCCTTGGCCTTGTACGGATGGCTCCGCGAATACATGGCGCAACTCCCCGAGCTTTCAAGGGCTGCTAAACAAAGCGCCGCCGAAGGTGCCAGAGCCGAGCAAGATATCATCACCACCCTTGGTAAAGCGGAAAACGAAAAAAAGATGCAAGAGAGATACGTGCAGCTCATGCAGCTTATTGGAACAACAAAAGAACTCATCGGGGCAGAGCGAGCACTTGATGACATTGTGACCGGCACAGACTGGCTCAAGGCTGGGAATCTGCCAAAAGAACAGCAGTTGATTGCTCAAATCAAAGCCATGAAGGATTGGGTCTCCACCATGCGGGCGTCCGGCAACGCTATCGACGGTTTTCGGTACGGCATGTGGGACCTCGACCGTCAGATGCCGACTGCCTTCGATACCGGGATCGAAGCCGCAAAGAGGTTGAAGCAGGCATTCGACGATCTCGGTACGGGAATCGCGGAACTTGTCACGGAAGGGACGTTCGATTTCAACAGTTTCGCGCGCTCGATCATAAAAGACCTCATGGCAATGTATATCCAGATGACGATCACGAAGCCTCTCTTTTCGTGGTTCACCG
>JAJFVB010000064.1 GCA_021372055.1 Desulfobacteraceae bacterium
GCATTGCGCCGCGGAACCCGGGGCGGAGGGGCGCAACGGGAACGGGGAAGAAAAACAGGCGGCGCCGGAGGATTTCTTTGCCGGGTACACCTGGGAGCAGCTCGAAAGGGACTACGTGCTCTATCTGCTCGCAAAGAACAAGTGGCACGTCACCAAGGCGGCCAAGGACGCGGGCTTGAATCGCTCCACGTTCGATTCCAGGATGAAAAAGCTGAACATCAGAAAATAGAATGGGGGCGGGTCCGCCCCGGAGGCAAGGTGGGAAATTTGCGCATTGGACACAAGATCGCTCTCGCACGCGAATATTACGCAAAGTGGGGAGACGATCTGAAGGCCGAATCCGGCGTTTCGGCGATGGTCCGGGAACTCGCGGCCAAGGCGGCGGACTCGGCCGGGATGTGCGTTGAATCGGGAGTGGCCGATGCGTGCGGCCGGTGCGACAGAAACGAGGGGGGCAGTTGCTGTGGCGCGGGAATCGAAAACCGCTACACCCCCGAGATGCTCCTCATAAATCTGCTGATGGGCGCAGTTCTGCCCGACTCGCGGGATTCGGAGAAAAGCTGTTATTTCCTCTCCGGACGCGGCTGCGTGCTTTCGGCCCGCGAAGTCCTCTGCATCAATTACCTTTGCGCAAGGCTTCAGAGGGAGATTCCCGGCGAAAAGCTCATACTCCTTCAGGAGACCAACGGGAAGGAAATGGATATCCTCTTCGCGCTGCACGACCGGATCAAACAGTTTGTCAGGCGGAAAACCCCATGAACCGTTCAGCGCTCGATAAGACCGTCAGGCTCGTCTCGGAATATTTCGACAGCAGGAAAGTGGGCTGTGTCGGCGCCAAGGGGTTCCGCAAAACGACGGATCTTTCCAAGCTCGCCGCCTGCATGGAAGAACTGGCATCGACCGGATTGATAAGCCCCGAACGCACCACCTTCGTCGATCTCGGATGCGGAGACGGGCGGGTGAACCTTCTGATGAGCTATTTTGTCAGGCTCTCGATCGGGATCGAGATAGACGGAGAAATCCTCTCCGAATATGCCCGCAGGCGCGGGGAACTCATCCCGATTCTCGACAGGGAAGGCGGCCTGCGTCCACCGGAGAACATATTCCTCTTCCGGGCGAGTTCTCTTGACGAAAAGACCTTTGAGCAAGTCCGGTCCGAGACCGGAGCCTCTCTTGAAGGGGTGGACCTCTTTTATACCTACATCACCCTCCATGATCTCTTTGCCGAGAAAATCGCCCTGCAGGCCAAGCCTGGAGCGTACTACCTGGTATACGGCTTCAGCAGGGTCCTTCCCCGCTACGATGCGCTCGACCTCGTTTCGCCGGATGTGGGGGCGCAGGGGATAGCGGCGCTTTTCAGAAAACCGGTTTAGAGCCGGTCGCGTCCCGGATTTCCATATCTGCGGGGGGGGCCTCGCCGTGGGCGGAGGGAAACGGATTCCCCGCCGCCCGTGCAGTCCGCTCCGTCAGGGGACGAGCCAGAGGGCGACGCTTTTGGCGATCTGGCCGAGCTTGTACGGCATGCGTCCCATGGTGAATTCGTCGACGTCCTTCAGCCCTTTGCGTCCGATCACAATGGTCCCGAATCGGCCGCTCTTGGCTTCGGAAAAAAGGTTGACCGCGCGACTGCCGCTTACCTTCATGAGCTTACTGGTCACGTGCGATGCGGGAATGCCCGCCGCGACGAGGGACCTGAGTGCGCTGTCGAATACCGGTTTCATGCTGTCTTCGTGCTCCCGGACGATCTGGGCCACGTTTTTCTCATCGAGCGGTCTTCCGCTCGAAGTCTGCGGAATGCGGACAAGATGGGCGAGGCATACCTCGGGTTCGTCCACGTTCAGCATGTTGCCCACAAAATCCACCGCCCTGACCGCGCAGAGAGAATTGTCAAGGCCGACGAGGATTTTTCCCGGCTTGGGTTTGCCTCCCAGCAGGCAGACCGGGGCTTCCACCACATTGATGAAAACCTTCGCCGCTATGCTGCCGAGCAGAGCTTCATCCATCTGTCCCAGGCCGTTGCGGCCGATGGCGACGGCGTTGTAGCCGAACTTGCATTCGTCCAGGATGTCCCGCGCGATGCCCGCGGACATTTTCTGAACGTTGCAGGTCATGGAGACGGGGGGCATGCCGGCCTTTTCGAGCACTTTGCAGGCATCTCCCATGCAATCGCGCATGCGCTGCTCCCGGTAGGAATTCCAGTTTTTCATGTGTTCCAGGTGCTCGATGGCCTTTTGGTCCTTTCCGGTTTCCCAGAAGGCGTCCGGGGCCTTGTCTATGATGGACAGGAACACCACTTCGGTATCCGCAAGGTTCACAGCCCTGGAGACATAACGCACCACTTCCATGGACTGGGCGGACCCGTCGATCGGCAACAAAACGAGTTTACGTTCAGGGTTCATAGTACCTCCCTTGGATTGACAGTCTAGGGGGCAACGCATCGTCGGGACCATTCCCGTTTCGAACGGACCAATAACCCTGCGGAAGGAGTGTGAACCGCGAGAAGGCAGAGGAGGTAAACAGAGTGAAGACGCGGGTGCGGAAGCACGGCTAGAAAGGTCATGATACTAGCTTTTCCCCCCGGAGTCCATGAGAGAAACCAGCGGGCGGGGGAGCACTTACGTGTAACAGGAAAATAACCGGTTTGTCGTGGGTGTCCACGGTCGCGCCGATATAATAAATTTCACAAAAACAGGTTTTTTCCGATGTGGGCAAGGTATAAAGTAACAGTGTCGCAGAGTAAGCCATTGTTTGGGGAAAGATGCCGGAGCCGCGAGTGGGTCGTCGAACTGCGCGGGACGCTCGAAGGGCGCGGGGCCTCGGAGCGGCCGCGATGAAATATTCTGAAACAGGACTTAAGTGCCGGTTATCTCTACCTCTAATCCGGCGAAGGGCTGGGAGCGAGGCGTCGGTCCCGGCGCGAGATCCGCTTCACGGAAAACCGGCTCCGGGAAACGCGGGGCCGGTTCAAGGGCGGTTAGTAACGGAGATTGGTTCCGATTTTTCTTCAGACGAAAAATATTGACATTTTCGGGGTATACAATTATGAAATAACGGTCTCAGCAGTACGAGGGGGATCTACTGAAGAACCTCCCCCGCAACTCTTCAGCTCCGTCTCAAGTTCACCTGATCCAGTAACACGCAGTATTATCTGTCTCCCGAGATTTTCCTCTTCCATTCACAGCCGGTTCCGCCCGTTGGTGAAGCCGCGCAATAGCCCTGTGAACTTTTGGATAAAGGAGGAAAAACGCCTTCAGTCCGGCAAGAGCGATTCCGGAGTCTTCCGGGCACGAGAGAATCACTTGCGGACAGCTGTCAACCCAGTCCGTTGAATGAGTCACCGATATGCGCGCCTTGGGCGCGTGCAACAGTCAATTGTCTCTCATTAAGGAGGATCGACCTTGACATTCCAACCATCAAAGCAAGTGTATTCGGGAAAAATCAGGGAAGTAACCCTGGGAGCGGGAAGCAAGGCGGTTACAATCGGTGGGAAGACCGTCTATTCCTTTCACTCATTCGAAGGAGCGATGCCAAATCCTCCCAGGATAGCCATGGAAGTATGGGATAAGGACCCCAGTTCCGAATGGCCCGAGGCGGCCAAGGCGCCCTTCAGCGATGTTCTGGGCGACCCGGCTGCATGGGCGCGCAAGTGCGTCGGGGAATACGGCGCGGAGATCCTGGTAATTCAGACGAAGAGCGCGGATCCGAACGGTGACAACAGACCGGCCGGCGAAGTCGCGGATGTTGTCAAAAAGATCGTCGATGCGGTCGATGTTCCCGTAATCGTCTGGGGGGTGGCGAACCACGACAAGGACGTCGAGGTGATGCGACTGGTTACCGAGAAGTGCTCCGGACGCCGGATAGGGGTTTCGCCCGTTGAAGAGGGCGACTACAAGCAGATCGGAGCCGCGTGCCTGGGCTATAAGCAGGTGGTCTTCGCTTCCTCGCCCATCGATGTAAATCTTGCCAAACAGCTCAATATTCTCCTCGGAAATCTCGGAGTCTCCACAGACGACCTCATTATCGATCCTACCACGGGCGGTCTCGGATACGGGCTCGAATACACCCATTCCGTCATGGAGCGCATCGAGCAGGCAGCCCTCACCCAGGAAGACGACAAGCTCCAGCAGCCCATTATCGCAAATGTCGCCAACGAGACATGGAAGTGCAAGGAAGCCAATCTCAGCGATGCCGATGCGCCCGAGCTGGGAGATGCCGCCAAGCGCGCCGTGCTGATGGAAGCCATCACAGCCGTCGACCTCCTCGTCGCCGGAGCCGACCTCGTTGTCATGCGGCATCCGGAGGCCGTGAACCTGGTCCGAAGCTATATCTCGAAAATGATGTAGTGAAGAGGGAAATTCGCCCCCCCTCAGGGGCTTTTCCTGCAATATGAACCTCCCCAGGAAGGGGAAATGAGGTGCACTATGTCGCATGATGAAAAAAAAGAAAACCCCGTCTCAATTGCTGAAGAGAAGAAGGCAAAAAAAGCTGACCTTCGGGAGATGACCTCCTGCCCTTCCACTCTCCAGATGCTCAAAAAACTCGAGGCGGACGGACACGACTCGGTTTTCACCCGCGCCGCGGAGATGAAGCCGTGCCCGATAGGAGCTGAATCCGCGTGCTGCAAGCACTGCTTTATGGGGCCATGCAGGCTCAATGCCAAGGATCCCTACGCCAGAACGGGTGTTTGCGGAGCCACCATAGACACGATCGCAGCGAGGAATTTCGCGCGTAACGTGGCCGCCGGCGGCGCGGCGCACACGGATCACGGCATGGTCATGCTCGACGTCTTCCGCGATGTGGTGAACGGCAAGGTCGCTCACTTCAAGGTGCAGGATGAGGACAAACTCCGGAACGTGGCGATGAGCATCGGAATACCGACGGAGAACCGTTCGGTCAAAGATATCGCAAACGATCTCTACAGTGAACTGGAGCGGACGTACACGCAGGTGGAAGGAGAGATTCCTTTCGCGAAGCGCGTTCCTCCCAAGACGCTCGAACTGTGGCGCAAGCACGGTATCGTGCCTCGCGGCGCGATGCGTGAAATCATGGAACTGATGCACAGGACCCATATGGGTGTCGACCAGGACTACAACAACATAGTCCGGCAATGCTCGCGGACGGCGCTCGCCGACGGGTGGGGCGGGTCCATGGTCGCAACGGAAATCTCGGATATCCTCTTCGGCACGCCGGAACCCAGGGTGGCCGGTGTAAATATGGGCTTCCTCCGGGAAGATCAGGTCAACATTTTGATCCACGGCCACGAACCGCTTCTTTTCGAGGGCATGATCGCGGCCTCCAACGATCCGGCGAATATCGAACTGGCCAAGGCGGCCGGGGCCAAGGGAATCAACCTGCTCGGCATGTGCTGCTCGGGTGCCGAAGTCCTCGGACGGCACGGGATTCCCCATGCGGGCAATTTCGTATCCGCCGAGCCGATTATCGCAACGGGCGCGGTCGATGCCATCGGCGTCGACGTGCAGTGCATCATGCAGGCTCTGCCCAAAATGGCCGACTGTTACGGCACCAAATTCTTTACGACGAACCCCAGGGCGAAAATAGAGGGCGCGACGCATTTCGAGTTCCACGAGCGCGAGCCTCTGGAAGCGCCGAACAAGATCATCGCCATGGCGGTGGAGCGGTTCAGGAACAGGACCGCAAAGATCGTCATCCCGCAGCGGCAGGACTGGGGCGTGCACGGTTTTTCCCACGAGTACGTGAACTACATGCTTGGCGGCAAGTTCCGGGGCTCTTACACTCCGCTGAACGACAACATCATAAACGGGCGCATTCGCGGAGTCGCCGGAGTCGTCGGCTGCACGAATCCCCGCGTGAAGCAGGACTGGGTCCATGTGGAGCTGGTCAAGGAACTGATCAAGCACAACGTCCTTGTCGTCCAGACGGGCTGCTCTCAGATCGCCCTTGCCAAGGCCGGGCTCATGAAGCCCGATGCGGCCGTCCTTGCCGGTGAAGGGCTCCAGGAGGTCTGTGAGACCGTTGGAATCCCGCCCGTGCTCAGCCTAGGCTCCTGCGTCGACAACAGTCGGATCCTCATCGCATGCGCCGAGATGGTCCGGATCGGCGGGCTTGGGGACAAGATCTCCGATCTGCCGGTCGCGGGCGCGGCCCCTGAGTTCATGAGCGAGAAGGCCATCTGCATCGGCCAGTATTTCGTTGCTTCCGGCGTCTATACGATCTTCGGCGTGACCTTCCCGACCGTCGAAGGAACCAAGTTCCACGAATTGCTCTTCAACGGTCTCGAAGAACAGGGCTTCGGGAAATGGGGCTTTGCCACCGATCCGATCGAAATGGCCGGGATGATGATCGACCATATCGACAAGAAACGGGCGGCTCTCGGCCTCACCGAGAAGCGCGAACGGAAACTCTTCAGCATGGAAGACCGGAGAGCGGCGGCGGAGTAGGACGGACCGGTTGTTGGAGATGATCCGCAGTCAGTTCCGGCGTGAAGCCGGGTGCGGTGCAAGGGAAAATTGAAAAAGGAGTGCAGCATGTCCAGGTTAGTCGCTTTTGCCGCGATCCAGGGAGCTTACAACATAGTGTCGAAGGCCGAGGGGAAATTCAAACAGGCCATGGACAAATACGGGCCGAATCAGCCGATCGGGTTTCCCAATACGGCCTTCTACCTTCCGATAATATATTCGATTCTAGGCATCAAGATTGAAAAGCTGGGCGAAGCCGAGCCCGTCATGAAGCGGTGCCGGGACCTCCTGCCGAAGCACATCAAAGCCGAGCACAACATCCACCTGCCCTATCTGGGCGGGACGCTCGATTGCGGAATGGCCGCAATACTGGCCGAAGAGGTGGTCGAGGCGATCCGGTATGTCGAAGATCCCGATTTTTACCGCCTCGGCGAGGAGTGCGACGTCGAGAACAAACGCATCTGGCTTGGCGCGGCGGACGATACGATCATGAGGAAGAGGGGCATCGAGTTCGTCGACGGGAGTGCGCCCGGTTTTGCCGCTATCGTCGGCGCGGCCCCGGATCCGGAAACCGCCAAGAAGATAGCCGAAGATTACCAGAAAAAGAACCTCTACATTTTCATGTGCGCCAATCAGAACGGCACGTCCTTTTCCGAGCAGCTTGTCGAGGCGGGCGTGCAGATCGGCTGGCCGACGCGCCTCGTGCCCTTCGGCCCAGACATTTCCGCCGCGGTTTTTGCGCTCGGTTTTGCAAACCGCGCGGCTATGGCCTTCGGCGGCGTCAAGCCGGGCGATTACAAGACGGTCCTCAAATACAACAAGGAGCGCATTTTCGCCTTCGTGAACGCCTTCGGCGAAGTGAACGCGGAATGGGCGGCCAATGCGGCCGGGGCCATCAACTGGGGGTTCCCGACGATTGCCGACACGGACATTCCGGAGATCCTTCCGACCGGTATCTGCACCTACGAGCACGTTGTGTCCAGTGTGCCCTACGACCAGGTTACGGCGAAGTCCATCGAAGTCCGCGGCCTGAAGGTCACGATTACGGAAATCCCGATTCCCGTATCCTACGGCCCGGCTTTCGAGGGCGAGCGGGTTCGCCGGGATGACGTCTACGTCGAGTGCGGCGGAGGCAAGACGCCCTGCTTCGAACTGGTTCGCATCGCCGATATGGACACGGTCGAGGACGGCAGGGTGGAGGTCATCGGCCCCGAAGTGAAGGATGTCCCCGTTGGGACCAGGCTCCCGCTGGCCGTGGTCGTTGAAGTTGCCGGCCGGAAAATGCAGGAGGACTACGAGCCGATCCTCGAGAGGCAGGTCCACCACTTGGTCAATTACGCGCAGGGTGTCATGCATATCGGCCAGCGCGACATCGCCTGGTACAGGATCGGCAAGCAGGCCGTCGATAAGGGTTTTGCTTTCGAACACATAGGCAAGATCCTGCACGCGAAGTACCATCAGGACTTCGGGGCGATTTTCGACAAGTGCCAGGTGAAGATCTATACCGAAGAGGCGAATGTGCGCGAGCTTCTGTCCGTTGCGCAGCATGCATACAGGATTCGCGACGAGCGGATCGAGGGAATGACGGACGAGGGCACGGAGACCTATTATTCCTGCACGCTCTGCCAGTCCTTCGCCCCGACGCACGTCTGCGTGATAAGCCCCGAGCGGACGGGCCTTTGCGGCGCGTACAACTGGCTCGACTGCAAGGCGTCCTTCGAAATCAACCCGACCGGGCCCAACCAGCCGATCCAGAAGGGGGACACACTGGATCCGAAGCTCGGGAACTGGAAGGGGGTCAACGATTTCGTCTTCAAGGCATCCCGGCAGTCCATATCGAGCTACAACTTCTACAGCCTGATCTACGATCCGATGACCACCTGCGGTTGCTGCGAGTGCATTGCGGCCGTTCTGCCCATGTGCAACGGCATTATGACCGTAAACCGCGAATACGCCGGAATGACTCCCAGCGGCATGAAGTTTACGACCCTGGCCGGAACGATCGGGGGCGGCAACGTGACGCCGGGTTTTGTCGGGCACAGCAAGTACAACGTCACGCAGCGCAAGTTCGTCCTGGGCGATGGAGGCCTTGCCCGCCTGGTTTGGATCCCGAAGATGCTGAAAGAAGAGCTTCGCGACAGGATCATCAAGCGCGGAGATGAAATGGGCATTGCGAATTTCTACGACATGATCGCAACCGAAGAGCAGGGGACGACGGAAGACGAGATTTACGCTTTCCTCGAACAGGCCGGCCACCCCGCTCTGACGATGGATTCGATCCTCGGCTGATGAATGATCCGGGCGGGGAAAGGGTTTCCCGCCCGCACTCATAAGAGACGCGACCTCTTATCAGGAGAAAACACGATGGGCCTTACCGGGATTCAAATTTTTAAATTGTTGCCGAAAACCAACTGCGGAGAATGTGGGGTTCCGACCTGTTTGGCCTTTGCTATGAACCTTGCCTCGGGCAAGGCTGAATTGGAAAAATGCCCGTATGTCTCGGAAGAAGCCAAGGAAAAGCTCAATACGGAATCGGCGCCTCCGATCCGGCCGCTGATGATCGGGCCTGTGAAGGTGGGCGGGGAGACCGTGCTTTTTCGGCATGAGAAAACGTTTGTCAATCCTCCCGGATTTGCCGTGCTGGTTTCCACGGGCGAGGACGATGCTTCGATCGCGGGCAAGATAGAGCGTTTCAAGAAGTCCCAGTACGATCGCGTCGGGCTGAAGCTCAAGGCCGACATGTTCGCGATAAAGGACACGACGGGCGATGGGGCGAAAATGTGCGCCATTGCCAAGTCGGTTTCGTCCGAAACCGGAGCCGCCCTCATCTTTATCTCCGACTCCGTCGATGTGCTCACGATGGCGGTGGATTCCTTCAAGGAGAAGAAACCGCTTCTCCATGCCGCCACCCCCGCCAACGTCGAAGCTCTCGGGAACCTGGCCAAAGCCGCCAATTGCCCCGTTGCGGTCAAGGGCGACGGAAGCCTCGACAGTGTCGTCGCTCTGACTGAAAAGCTCACCGCGCTGGGCGTAAAGGACATCGTGATCGACACGGGTTCACGCGAACTCAAGAAGGCCTTCGAAGAACAGGTCACGATTCGTCGCGCCGCTCTCAAGGACCGTTACCGTCCCCTTGGCTTCCCGACCCTTATCATGGCCAATGAAATGGCCGACGGTCTTATGGAGGAGGCGCTTGTCGCCGCGACCTTCGTCGCCAAGTACGGCGCCGTGATCGTTTTGAGTGACATCCAGCCGCACGTTATCTTCCCTCTGCTCCTCGACCGGCTCAATATCTACACCGACCCCCAGCGGCCGATGACCGCCGAGCAGGGCATTTACCCGATAAATAATCCCGACGAGAACTCGCCGGTGCTTGTAACCTGCAATTTCTCCTTGACCTATTTTATTGTTTCTGGAGAAATCGAATCCAGCCGCGTGCCGTCGTGGCTGTGCGTACAGGACACCGAGGGGCTCTCGGTCATGACCGCCTGGGCGGCCGGAAAATTCTCCGGCGAGAGCGTCGGCACGTTTATCAACAAGTGCGGGATTAAGGACAAGGTCAAGCATAAGAACCTCATAATCCCGGGGTATGCGGCCGGTATCAGCGGCGAACTCGAGGAGGAACTCGGCGCGGGATGGAGCATTCTGGTCGGGCCGCGAGAAGCCAGCCAGATCCCGAAATTCCTCAAGAATTGGAAGGCGTAGACGGGGAGGGTAATGAGTAATGAAACTGATCGGTGAAAACCTCAATATCATGAGCAAGAAATACGGCGCGGCACTCAAAGCCCGGGATGCGCAGCCGCTTCAGGAACTCGCCCTGGAACAGGCCAAGGCGGGCATGGACTGGATCGACCTCAATATCGGCCCGGCCGGCAAGACCGGCGAGGAGCTGATGACCTGGCTCGTTCCGAAAATCGAGGAGGTCGTAGATATTCCTCTTGCCCTCGATACCTCGAACGTGAAGGCTATCGCGGCGGGCCTCAAGGCCTGCAAGAAAAACCGTCCGCTGATCAATTCGATCATGGTGCGGCCGGAGAGGATGGATGCGCTTCTTCCGCTCGCCAAGGAGCACGACGCGGAGTTTGTCGGGCTGCTGTGGGGACCGGAAGGCATGCCTCGCGATGAAAACGAGCGCGGGGCCCTTTGCGCGGAACTGGTCTACAGGGCAACGGATGAGTTCGGAATCAGCGCCGAACGCATCTACATCGATCCGATCCAGACGCCGGTCAATGTGCAGCAGATCCAGATCATGAGCGTTCTGGAGTTCATGAAGATGTTTGCGGATATCGCTCCCGGCTGCAGAAGCACTATCGGGTTGTCCAATGTTTCCAACGGCCCCCCCGATCACCTGCGCCCGATCCTGAATCAGGTGATGGTCATAATTCTCAAGCGCCACGGCCTCTATTCGGCCATCGTGGACTGCTACGATACGAGGCTGCACGCCATAGCGCGCGGCGAGCTCCCGCAAATCGAAGCCCTTGTCCATAAGGTCGAGGACGGAGAACAAATCGACATGAAGGCGCTCTCCGATGAAGAGCGAAAGTACGTGAAGACTGCCAAGGTCATCCTGGGTCAGACTCTCTATTCGGATTCCTGGCTCGAGGTCTGATTACGCCCCGATAACAGGTGGGACCCGCAAGAGGAGCGAGAGGGTGCAAGCCTCGCTCCTTTCGCGTTTGCGGGGAGCTGTGCCGGGACCCCCGGCGTTTTTGAAGCGCTTCGGCAAGCCTACATGTTCTCGATGATCGCTCTGCCGAATTCGGAGCACTTGAGCAGACGCGATCCTTCCATCTGGCGGGCGAGGTCGTAGGTCACGGTCTTGTCCCGGATTGTCCGTTCGAGGGCATTCTTGATGATTGCGGCCGCTTCCTTCCACCCGAGGTATTCGAGCATCATCACACCCGAGAGGATCAGCGAACCGGGGTTGACCTTGTCCTGCCCCGCGTACTTGGGCGCGGTTCCGTGGGTTGCCTCGAAAATCGCGCAGGTGTCCCCGATGTTTGCCCCCGGAGCCATCCCGAGCCCGCCGACCTGCGCCGCGAGCACATCCGAGAGATAGTCCCCGTTGAGGTTGGGGGCGGCCAGAACGCTGTAGTCTTCGGGCCGGAGCAGCACCTGCTGGAACATCGAATCGGCGATGCGGTCCTTGATGATGACTTTGCCCTCCGGGGCTCTGCCTCCGAATTTTTCCAGCACCTCGCTTTCCGTGACGGTCTCGTCGGCAAACTCCTCCTTCGCCAGTTCGTAGCCCCACTGCCGGAAAGCGCCTTCGGTAAACTTCATGATATTGCCCTTGTGGACCAGGGTGACGGAGGGGAGCTTTCTTTCGACAGCGTACGCAATCGCTCTGCGCACGAGTCTTTTGGTCCCGTGGGCGCTGATCGGCTTGATCCCGATCCCGGTGTCTTCCCCGAGGCGTATCATCGGCATCCGCTCGGAGACGTACCTGACCAGATTTTTCGCTTCTTCCGAACCCGCGGGCCATTCGATCCCCGCGTAAACGTCCTCCGTGTTCTCCCGGAACACAACCATATCGACCCGTTCGGGGTGGCGAACGGGCGAGGGAAGCCCGTCGAAATAGGTGACGGGGCGAATGCACGCGTACAGGTCGAGAATCTGCCGGATCTGTACGTTGATGCTTCGTATGCCCTTGCCGACCGGTGTCGTGAGCGGTCCCTTGATGGCTATCACACACTTGCGGATCATCCGGATCGTTTCGTCCGGAAGCGACTGGCCCGTTTTTGCCGCGGCTTTTTCGCCCGCGAGCAGGGCGGCCCACCGGATCCGCCTGCTCTCCCCGTAGGCCTTGCGCACTGCGGAATCGAGAACCGGACGGGTTGCAGCCCATATATCCGGTCCCGTGCCGTCTCCTTCGATAAAACCGATATTCGGGTGGGACGGGACCCGAAGCCTTCCGTCCGGGTCCAAGGCAATCCAATCGCCCGTGGTATCGTTATCGGTCATGAACCTCCTCCTGGTTTTTCGAAAGCCATCAGGATCCATTCTCCGTCCGTCTGCGTCCCGGCGGGTCTGAGGCCCTTTTCTTCGTATGCCGCCCGGACACCTTCGGCCTGTACGGTCAGAATGCCGCTCAGGATGAGGCGGCCACCGGGCTTGACTCTGGCCGCGAGGGTTTCCGACATGCGAATCAGGGGCAAAGACTGAATGTTTGAGACTACCACGTCGAAATCCGCGGCGATCTCGTCGGGGGTGGCGCAAAAGGCCGTGACGGAATCGGAGAAATTGTTCAATGCGATATTTTCCAGCGCAACCTCGATGGCCTCGGGATCATTGTCTATGCCGGTTATTTTCCGAAATCCGAGCAGGGCGGCACCGATGGCAAGGATGCCGGACCCCGTGCCGACGTCGAGCAGGGTTTCGGGCGCGGGCCCCTGGGCCGCAACGCGTTCAAGCCGATCGAGGCAGAGCCGTGTCGTCTCGTGATGCCCCGTGCCGAAAGCCCTTCCGGGGTCGATCCGGATCACCAGATCATCCGGGCGGGGTTCAACCCGTTCCCATGTGGGAGTTATAAGAAAGCGCCCGCCAACGCGCAACGGTTTGAAATGCGCTTTCCACGTTTCAGACCAGTCTTCATCGGCGATTTCGGAAAAAAAACACTCCGGTTCAGGCTCTTCAGGCAGGCTCAAGGAGATGGAACGAACCTTTTCCAGCAGCTTTTCCGAGGTTTCGGGAAACCGGGCCGAATCGAGATAGACTCGGATTCCTCGATCCGTGTACTCGACGCTCGTCCCGAAGACCTCGGCGAGTTCGTCGGCAAGCAGGTCGGAAGCAACGCCGCTGCAGGTGATGTCAATTTGTTTCCAGGTTTTCGTCATGGAACGCATGCCTCCCGTTCACAAAAATAAGGATGGCGGGAGCCCTGCGCGCTCGCCATGCCCGAAATGATACATCTGCCTCAGGGCCGCTATTGAACGGCCATGCACTTGACCTCGACCATCACTCCCCTGGGCAGGCCCCTTACTTCCACGACGGCCCGCGCGGGCTTGTGCGAGGTGAAAAACTCCGCGTATATCCCGTTGAATGCGGCGAATAGAGCCATGTCGGTTATAAAAACGTCCACAGCCGTCACCTTGTCCAGCCCCGAACCCGCCGCAAGGAGAATTTGCCTGACATTTTCCAGGGACTGGCGCGCCTGCTCCGCGAAGCCGCCCTGCACGATTTCGCCCGTTTTCGGGACGATCGGGATCTGCCCGCTGACAAAGATGAATCCGTTTGCGCGAATGGCCTGGGAGTAAGGACCTATTGCCGCAGGTGCGTTCTCGGTCTGAATGGCTTCCATTTGCTGCTCCTTTTCAAGTGATTGCCTGGGGCACCTCTAAGAACACGACGAAGAGATATCAGAATATCCTTGCACTGAACACGGAATTCGCCCGCTTTCCGCTAGAAATGCAAGACCGCCATAGGAACTGCGCAGAGACGGAAAGCGCACTGCCCATATGATATTCGCAAAAAAAAAAGCGGGCCGGCCATTGCACTTGTTTTGAACGACAATATAAGAATGGTAAAGACTTCCTGTTGGTGCTTCCCGGTAAAGATCGGAGACAGCCATGAAGCGGAAACGCGGAGAGAATATCCTGCTTACCGGCACGACCGGCTTTGTTGGAGGCCGCCTGTTGCGGGAACTTTCCAAAAGAGGGCTCTCGCCCCGGTGCCTGGTCCGTTCGGTGGACAAATTCAGACGAAATTTCTCCGACTATCCCGCCGACTGCGTCTTCGAGGGAGATCTCTTCGGTTCCGACACGCTCCGAAAGGCGCTCGAAGGCGTCGATCTGGCCTACTACCTTGTGCATTCCATGGGCGGGCACTCCCTTTTCGATGTGGCGCAATTCGCCGAACGCGACAGGTGGGCGGCCCGCAATTTCGTCCGCGCCGCAAACAAGGCGGGAGTGAAAAGGATCGTGTACCTGGGCGGGCTGGGGGAGATCGCGGACAATCTTTCCAAGCACCTCATGAGCCGACACGAGGTTGCGGACATCCTGGAGTCCGGCCTGGCCAAAGCCACCATATTCCGCGCTGCCAATATCCTCGGGGCCGGGGGAGCGCCATTCGAAATACTGCGGTACCTGGTCGAGAGGCTGCCGCTCATGGTGGTCCCCCGCTGGGTCGACACCCGCTGCCAGCCAATCGATATAGAGGATGCGATCGCCTATCTGGCCGGCTGCATCGATCACCCCGCGACGGAGGGGGGCGAGTTCGACATCGGAGGGCCCGACATCATCACCTACCGGGAAATGATGCTGATTTATGCGCGCGTGCGCGGGCTCAAGCGGGTGGTCATATCCCTCCCGCTTCTAACCCCGAGGCTCTCCTCGCTATGGATAAGCCTGCTTTCTCCGGTCCCGGCCGGGGTCGTGAGCCCGCTGTTGGAAGGACTCAGGAATGAAGTCGTTTGCAGGGAAAATCGCATCAGGCAGATCCTGCCTCTCAACCTGACGCCGCTTGAGGTTTCCATCTGCAAAGCTCTTGTGGAGGTAAGCCGCGGTCCGGGCAGGCTGGCTTCGCTGCAGGCCTGCTTTTTGACAAAGAGCTGCATCGGACAGCGCGAGCGCCGCCTTTTGTGAGATCCGTCCGGATCAGGAAGGGTCGGAGCTTGTGGCGGCTTCGGCTTCGAACAGGGCCGGCCTCGGTTCGGAGCCTTCGGTCCCCAGCCGTACGGTGATGAATTTGAACCAGTACGGTCCGGAGATCCTGATCAACTCGGCGAAGGTGCTCATCCACTTGCCCTTCGAAAAAACCGCTGTAGCCCCCAGCTGATAGCATTCCGACAGTTCGCTCCATTCCGTCGATGCCGTGAGAACCACCACATCAATTTTATGGAACCGGGGCTCCTGTTTGATTTGCCTTAGCAGATCCCGCCCGTTCATGCCCGGCAGGAAAAGATCGAGAAGGATTAAATCGGGACAGCCTGGCTCAAGGTCGATGTATTGGTTGCGACGGTACAGGAAGTCCAACAATTCCTGGGCGTTGTCGAAAATCCGCAGTTCATGGTCGAGTTCACTTTCGGCGAGGGCTTCCCGGATCAGGTTACAGTCATCCTCGTCATCGTCCACCATCACTATCGAGACTTTTCGAGCCTTCTCCAACACGGTCCGCCTCCATTCGATGAGATGCTTGCGGTCACATCACAGGCGAAACACAACGGATAGTCCGGAACGGCAAGACGTGCTTTCGCGTAATGCGGAAACCGCTCCGGTTTCAAGGAAAAAACGGAACAAAGTGTCGGAACAAAGCTCCTGAGAAAAATGTCCGTCACTCCGGTCCCGGAATGGCCGTATTCTAGCGGAAACGCGCTGGCGATTCCAACGCAAAAATCGTCCGGAGAAGTGCGAAAGCATGATCCGGCCGTGCAAGGTCTTGCCGGTTTTCTGCGTGGGATGGCTTTCCGGGACGGAGCAATTTCACTAATTCTTTCCCGATTTCCGGCCGATCTCTACATAGAGACCGGGCCGCCTGCCCGAGCGGGTGCGGCCGAACCGTAGAGCGACCGGTACGCCCGGAAAACCGCAATGCAGGAGATAGTGTAGGAAAGCCCCGTTTTCGAGACTGCCCCGCGATTTTCGCTGAACGAAAAAAAGCTCGCGGAATTATCCCGCGAGGAAACCCGGAGAAACGGAACACGAATGAAGAAGATCCTGTTCGTCGAGGATAGCGTCAGGGATCTAAGATCCCTTCAGAGA
Organism: Desulfobacteraceae bacterium; assembly: GCA_021372055.1. GTDB lineage: Bacteria > Desulfobacterota > Syntrophobacteria > Syntrophobacterales > Syntrophobacteraceae > SbD1. Next base: position 16,136 of record JAJFVB010000064.1, read on the forward strand.
AAACTGAGGAAGGCGGGAGTCGAATGGAAATCCGCTTTTGCCGCTGGAGGCCCTGCGGCGCTTGAAAGGCTGGGCAGGGAGAAATTCCGCGTGCTTGTCGCGGGTATTCCGGAATCGGGTGCGGAGATGTTCCAGTTTTTGGGCCGCGTAAGGGAACTCTACCCGCATATGGTTCGCATCGTCGTCTCCGGGCAGTTGAATCATGCCGTAGTCCTCGAGTCCACGGGACTGGCGCACCAGTTTCTCTCAAAACCCTTCGATCCGGAGGCCCTGAGGGTTGCGATCGACCGGGCGTGCTCCGCCGAGAACCTGCTGCAGGACGAGGCGCTTGCGAAAATCGTCCTTGAGACGGGCTCACTGCCGAGCCTGCCGTCACTCTATGCCGAGGTGCTCCAAGAGGCCGAATCTCCCGGATGTTCGCTGGACAGGATCGGGGAGATCATTTCCAAGGATGTCGGCATGTCCGCGAAGATCCTCCAGCTCGCCGGCTCAGCCTTTTTTGGATATCCCCGCCGCGTCACAAGCATAGCCAAAGCGGTCCTTGTCCTTGGGCTGGAAACCATAAAAGCGCTTGTCCTCTCGGCAAAGGTCTTCTCTCGGTTCGAAAAAATCGACCTTCCGGGGATCTGCATCGCACGCCTCTGGGACCACAGCCTTGCAACGGGGCTCATGGCAAGGAGCATGGCGACACAAAAGGATCTTGCGCAGAGCACCATCGATGCAGCCTTCATGGCCGGACTCCTCCACGACGTCGGAAAACTGATCCTGCTGGACAGGCTTCCCGGGAAATACTCTGAGATCAACCTCATGATAAACGGGTCGCACTGCGGCCTGCCGGATGCCGAGCAAAAGGTCCTCGGGACGACTCATGCCCAGATCGGCGCCTACCTCATGACCGTATGGGGCCTCTGCGAGCCTGTAATCGAGGCGATAGCCTATCATCACTGTCCGAGCCGTTGCGCCAACCAGGGGTTCGGAGTGCTGACGGCCGTGCATCTTGCCAATGCGCTGGAACACGGCGATGACGCGGGAACCGACGGGCTGGATCACGAATACCTCGACCGGCTCGGCGTGGGGCTTGCGGAATACTCCGAGACGAGAGCCGGATAAGGGCGGAGCGGACGCCCGTTCCAATTCTTCCCGGAAAATCCTCCGTAAAAAATTACGACGCGCACATCAGGGGTTTTTATTCTTTGGGAAATCCCGTGAATTTCGATCGAACCGGTTTGCGGGAAATTCGAGAAGCGGCGTGTTTGCGCCGTCCGGAGCGACCCCGAAACGGGGTGCACACTCGGACAGCGACTACAGCAGACTGAACGACCCTTGTGGCGGGTCGACCGGCATTTGGGGGTTAAACGTACCTGTGTTCTAGGCCACTCCCATTCCCTTGAGCACCGAGAGAATGATGGCGGCAGCCATGATGGAACCGACCTGACCGCCGGTATTTGCTCCCATCGCGTGCATGAGCAGCCAGTTGTTGGGATCCCAGCGGCGGCCTTCGAGCTGAACGACGCGGGCTGCCATCGGATAGGCGGAAATTCCGGCGGCTCCGACGAGGGGATTGACTTTACCCTTCGAAAGAACGCACATGAGCTTTCCGAACAGGACACCGGCAACCGTATCCAGGCAGATCGCCACGAATCCGAGGCAGAGAATGAGGATGGTCTGGCCTTTCAGAAAGGCGCCGGCCTCCATCGTCGCTCCGATGGAGAGCCCGAGCAGAAGCGTAACGATGTTTGCCAGTTCGTTTTCCGCGCTCTTCGTCAACCGGGATACGACGCCGCAGTCCTTCATGAGGTTGCCCAGCATGAGCGTGCCCATAAGAGGCGTTCCCATCGGGGCGAGCAGGCAGGTCAAAACGGTTACGGCGATCGGGAATACGATCTTGAGAGTCGGGGAAACCGATCTCTCGGGATACTCCATCCTGATCACTTTTTCCTTCTTGGTCGTGAGGAGTCTCATGATCGGGGGCTGGATTATCGGAACGAGCGCCATGTAGGAATAGGCCGCGACCGATACGGCTCCAAGTAGATGAGGAGCGTATTTGGACGTAACGTAGATGGATGTTGGGCCGTCACATGCTCCGATGATGCCGATTGCCGTCGCGTCCATGAGGTCGAACCCCAAAAGGAGCGCCAGCATAAGCGTGAGGAAAATACCGAACTGTCCCGCGGCACCAAGGAGGAGTATTTTCGGATTTTCCAGCAGGGGACTGAAATCGGTCATGGCCCCGATTCCGACGAAAATGAGGCATGGGAATACCTCGTTTATAACCCCCATATTGTAGAATTCTTTGAAGAGGCCTCCATCCGCCATCATCCCCCCCAGGGGAATGTTGACGAGGATGGCGCCAAAACCGATCGGAACAAGCAGAAGGGGCTCGCAATCCTTCTTAATACCAAGATAAAGAAGGACACAGCCCAGAATGATCATGATGCATTGTGAAAGGGTGAGGGCGCCCAGACCCATCAGCAAACCACCGAGACCCGTTTGAATCAATTCGAGCATGAAGAGCCCCTTTCGTCATTTTTTTCTGCTTCCCGGTACGGAAATACTCGCTTTGCAAGTTGCACGAAGCAAACTATCAGGTAAAGCCCCAGCAGGGTGCCCCCCATTCCGACCACCGTGATTACCGCTCCGTAAGTAATTTTGTCCATTAACCTGTACCTCGCGAAAACGTTTGAGCATGACTTCCATTCAGCACGGGGATTCCTCATTTCTACCGGAAGTGGAGCATCGGCTACTTTCCGGTGAAATTCGGAGAGCGCTTCTCAAGGAACGCGGCAATACCCTCCTTCTTGTCTTCTGTGCCGCAGGATAGGGCGTGGAGGTAAGATTCATGCGCCAGGCCCGATGCAAAAGAGACCTCGCTTGAACGAAGGACCGCCTCTTTTGCATATTGTACTGCCATCTTTGGGTTTGCGATAATGGCCGCGGCGAGCTTTCGAACCGCGTCCATAAGGTTTTCCGGAGCTACGACCTGATTTACAAGGCCCATTGCCAGGGCCTGTTCGGCGGTGACGGGGTTGCCGGTGAGTATCATCTCCATCGCCCGGCCCATTCCAACCAGACGGGGCAGCCGTTGCGTGCCTCCGGCTCCTGGTATGATGCCAAGCTTCACCTCGGGCTGGCCCAGCTTCGCGGTGGCCGAGGCCACTCGCATCGTGCAGGCCATCGCCAGCTCCAGCCCGGTGCCAAGGGCGAAGCCGTTTATGGCGGCGATCGAGGGTATTTCCAACATCTCGATTCTCGTGTAGATTTCCTGCCGGCGCCGGGTGTCGGACCTTCCGAGAAGCATATCGCGCCGGGCGAGCTCGTTGATGTCGGCGCCCGCGACGAAAGCCTTCTCTCCGGCCCCGGTGAGAATCATCACCCGGGTCTTTCCGTTTGCTTCGATCTGTGAAAGTGCCTTGTCGATTTCTTCGACCGTGACATTATTTACAGCGTTGCGCTTGTCCGGGCGGTTTACCGTGAGGATTGAAATTTCGCCGTCCTGTTCAAGCTTGATGTTTTCAAACATCCCTTGCCCTCTCAATAGTTGTAGAAGCCTTTCCCCACCTTTTTACCCAGGCGTCCCTCGGCGATCATCTTATCGAGGAGGTCCGGGTGCTTGTAGCGCGGGTCTTTCAGCTCACGGGTCAGGGTCTGCATCTTGGCGCGATGAACGTCAAGCCCGATGAGATCGATCAGCTCAAAGGGTCCCATGGGATGATTGGCGCCGAGCTTCATCGCCTTGTCGACGTCGGCGGGTTCCGCCACACCGGAGGCGACGAGCCAGGTTGCCTCGTTCAGCAGCTGCCCGAGCACGCGGCTGACGATACCCGCGGGGGCCTCGTTTTTACATACCACGGGGTCCTTGCCGAGTTTTTTTGCGAATTCCGTCACGGCCTGCAGGGTCTCGGGAGAGGTCTTCCTGCCCGGCATGATCTCGACCAGCTTCATGATTGTCGGAGGATTGAAAAAATGCATCTGCACCACTTTGTCCGGACGCTTGGTGGCCTCGGCCATGGCGCTTATCGAAAGCGATGTGGTATTGGTGGCCAAAATGGTCTCGGGCGGGGCAATCCCGTCCAATTCAGCGAAGACTTTCCTCTTGATTTCAATGTCTTCCAGGACAGACTCGATAACGAAGGCGCACTGCGCCGCGGGTGCGAGGTCGCCGGCCGCGGAAATACGGCCGAGAACGGCATCCCTCTCAGCCGCGGTAATCTTTCCCCCGTCAACACGTTTCTGCAGACCCTTGGCGATGCGGGCCTTTGCGTTTTCGGACAGATCCAGGCTGATGTCGCTGATTACCGCTTCAAAGCCCTGCTGGGCGCACAACTGGGCTATCCCGGCACCCATGTTTCCCGCGCCTACAACGAGAATTTTCGAATTTGACATACTCCGTCCCTCCCTACTTGAAGTGTGACATGAAACAGGTGCTTGCATCGCTGTCTCAAGTCCGGGTTTGTTTGCCTCCGGACACATAAAAGCGGCCATGGCCCGCGAAGAAAGCAGGTTGTCACGGCTGCCGCCCCCTGAAGGGGAAATCCTTTTTTGACTTTTTTTCAACTTCGGGCGGAGTAATTAAATCAGCGGTATAATACTTTGCGACCGGATGATCAAACTAAAATCCCGGTTGCCCGTTTTTTATTTCGGAGGGCAGAAGCGCTTGGGGGTGCGTCCAAAAACGGTTTCTCCGTTTCCCCAAGCCGTTTCGCGGCAAAGTATGTAGCTTTGCGGCATGGCGAAGCGCCCGAGGCAGCGGCATGCCGCGCGGCAACGCGCTATGGGCGAGTTGCCGTAAAACTGACGGGAACGGAGGGGATCCGCCCCCCCATTGCCCGATATCTTAAAACCGCGGATAAATTCCCCGGCAATCACTTAGGATAGCCTCTCCACTACCGCTGCAACTCCGTTGCCGCCTCCAATGCAAAGGCTGACGACACCCAGCGTCGCATCCCTTTGCTTCAACGCATAGAGCAGCGAAGTGAGCAGTTTTGTTCCCGTGGCGGCAACCGGGTGGCCTAGCGCAATGGCTCCGCCATGGACGTTTACCTTGGAACGGTCGAGCTTAAGGTCCTGCTCGCAGGCCAGGTACTGTGCCGCAAACGCCTCATTGAGTTCGATAAGTTCCATGTCGCCAAGACTCAGGCCGGCTTTCTTCAGGGCCGCCGGGATGGCTTTCGACGGCGAAATGCCGAATCTTTTGGGGTCCACTCCGACAAAAGCATACCCGCGCAGGAGCGCCGTCGGCTTGAGTCCCATTGCAAGAGCCTTTTCGCGCTCCATCAACACCACCGCCGAAGCTCCGTCGCAGAGGGCGCAGGAGTTGCCCGCGGTGATGGTTCCGTCTTTTTTGAATACCGGCGGAAGCTTGGCGAGCGATTGGGCGCTCACGCCCTCCCGGAAGATCTCCTCGGCGGTAACGAAGGTGGAGGCGCCCTTCTTTCCCTTTACTTCGACCGGTACGATTTCATCGTTGAACTTTCCGGCCTTGACTGCGGCTTCGGCCTTGTTCTGCGACTCGGCGGCAAAGGCGTCCTGCTCCTGGCGGGTGATGCCCCTTTCCTCCGCAAGCCATTCGGTGATCTCACCCATGAGCCCTCCGCCCAATGGACAGCGGAACCCGTCCTTGTGCATCAGGTCCAGGATCTGGGCATCCCCCATCCGGTATCCCCATCGGGCTCGCGCCAATCCATAGGGCACCTGGCTGGTGTTTTCCGTTCCACCGACGAGAACCGTATCGACATCTCCCGCCTTGATCGCCTGCGCGCCCATGATCAGAGCCTGGATGCTCGATCCGCAACGCACGTTTACGGAAACCGCGGGCGATTCCACGGGAACCCCTCCGAGGACGGCGCTCAACCTGGCCGCGTTCGGACCTACTCCGGCCTGCCACGCGTTGCCGAAAATGGTCTGCTCGACCACCCCGGGTTCGATCCCGGACCGCTTTATCGATTCCCTGACCACGGTCGCGCCAAGGTCGGCAGCCGTCAGGTTTTGAAAAGAACCGCCGAACTGGCCTCCGATGGTCCGGGCCGCTCCCAGTATTACCACCTCTCTCATTGGATTCTCCTTGCGCTCACTGCCCTTGTAACCCTCATCCGGAGCCTTTGCCGGCTCCCCCCGGGCCGCATGTGATTGCAGCCGTCCAGAACGAAAAATCCTGCCTGCCAGCATGATCGAAATTGACTATTGCAGCAAGATTGTTAACAACATCATTAACGATATTGTCGATTCTATGTCAACCCTTTTTTCCGGAAAAGGCACCGGAATGAAAGGACTTGTTCCCGATCTGCCGGAAGGGCAGGCCGGAAAAGGAGTGGATCATGGCCCCGGAACTACAGGCCTGACAGTCTGGAGATCGATTGCGCATTCCTCCCGGACGCAAAACGTGTCCCTCCCTCGGTCTCTGCAAAAGAGGTGATGATTCTACCTGTTGCTTGCATGTTGCACCGCGAATGAGTAAGGTGCTTCGCTTCAGGATCGATCGAGAAGCCGAAACGCGTTCCGATCCGATGCCCTGTGGAGGATTCCGGGCGATACCCCCGATACTTTCCCGTTCTGGCTGCGCCCGGTTTGAGGCTGGAACCGCGAGGTGAATTTGTGCCGGATCCCGGTATTTCGTTAGGCGTTATAGTAGCCGCCAATGCGGTCATGGCGATCGCGTCCCTTCTGCAGGCCTCGGTCGGAATCGGTCTGGCGCTGCTTGCGGTGCCCCTTCTTGCCCTCATCGAACCGGGCTTTATTCCGGGGCCCATGCTGTTGTCGGGTTCTCTGCTCGCGCTTTCCACCGCCTACCGGGAACGGCACGCGCTGGAACCGGCCAGCTTCACCATGTCGCTCGTGGGACTCCTGGCCGGGACTATCGTGGGCGCTCTGATCCTCGGCGCGATCAGTGCCGAGCATCTTAGCAAAGTCTTCGCAACTCTCATACTGCTGGCGGTCGGCCTGAGCCTTTCGGGCCTGCGGGTTCGCGCGACGCGGATGACACTTCTCGCCGGGGGAGGCGCGGCCGGGGTAATGGGCACGATTGTCGGGATTCACGGCCCCCCCATCGCGCTGGTGTTTCAGAACTCGGGGCCGGAGAGAGCCCGCGCGATGCTGGGGGCGTTCTTCTTCGTCGCCTACCTGGGGTCGGTTGTCGCGCTTTCCATCTTCGGCCTTTTCGGCGAAACGCAGTTGGTGCTCTCGGCCGAACTCCTGCCGGGGGTTTTCTGCGGACTTCTCGCCGCCCCGTTCGGAATGGAGTTCTTCAATGCCGCCCGGCTGCGGGTGGCCATTCTCGGCATTTCCGCGACGAGCGCCGTCATGCTGCTTTTCCGCTGATGTGCCGCGCATCGGAGCCGCGATTCGCCGCAAAAAAAAAGGAGCCGCCCCCGGCCCGGAAAAGCACCGTGAGCGGCTCCCTTACTCCTCCGGTCCCCAAAGGTGAGCCGGGATTACTCTTCCGCCGCGAGCCCCACGCGGGCTTCGACCGCCGGGCGGGCGCTAGCCTGCGATGGCCTTAAGCGCCTCCATGCACAGCGGTGGGCTGGAAAGAACGGGGCGGTTCAGTCTCTCCTGCAGGCTGGCGGCGAGGTGCGCCATGGAAGCCTGAGCCAGAACCACCACATCGTTTTGCGCCGCGAGTTCGGCGCATGCCTTTTGAATTATCCTGTCATGCTCGGCGATATTTCCCGCGAGCCTTGCCTTGAAGGCGTCGGCTTCCAGCCGGGCGTCGACCTGGACGGTCTTGCCCGCGCGCGCGGCCTCGTTCTTTACGAGGTTTGCGCTCGGGCCGAGCGTAGTCTCCGCCGTGGTGATGACTCCAATTCTCGAGCCAAGCTGCACGGCGCGTTCCGCCATGGGTTCGTCGACCTTCATGATGCGCACGTCGCAAAGCGGCCGTATGAAATCCACGGCGGGTGAGGTCGAGGAACAGGTGAACACGATGAGCTCCGCTCCCGCTTCCGTTGCCAGCACGCACTGCTGCAGGATGCGCCGCAATACTCCGGGCGCCGTCACGCCATAGCGAAACACTTCCTTGAGAATCCCGTCATCGACCATGTGGAAGCAACTCGCCGTGGGCAAATGCTCGGCGGAAAGCTTCGTGAATGGTTCGACGAGAAATGGAACGGTATGCAGAAAAGCGATATTGCGGATCATCTTTACGCCCCTGCGGTCCTCGGAGTTCTGCGGAGCAGTTCGCCGTAGCCTTCGACGACGTCGTTGATGCCGAGCAGCCTCATGAGGTGCCATGCGGTTGCCTGGTTGGACGTTACCACGGGCTTGCCGGAGTCGCGTTCGATTTCCTCGATGACGTCGCTGCAGCGGAAATTCGTACAGGTGATGAAAATGCCGTCGCATTCGGGCACAACGGCTTCCATGGCGACCCGGTAAGCCTGGGAAGGCTTTGTGGCGCCGATTTCGTAGAGGTCCTCGATGCCGAGGCCGACCACGTTGAGAACGTCAAACCCGGAATCCTGGTAGAAGATCCGGAACTTTTCGTCGAGTTCCTTGATGTAGGGTCCCGCGAGCACGATCTTTTTGAAGCCCATGAAACGCATGGCCTCTTCGGCGGCCGTGGCCGTGGTGGTGCAGGGAATTCCGCGGCTCTGTGCTTCCATCATCTGGATTTCACGCTTGTCCCATCCCGGGCCTCCGACAAGCGACCCGGCGGTGCATGCGAAAGCGATGGCGCTTCTCTTGCCGATGATGGGAGATACCATCCCTTCGGCTATGACACTGGCGGCGGCTCCGAGAGGCTCGCTCAGCTTGGAGCATTCCTGGATGTTTACGGCAGGCTCCATATGGATTCGCGTTTCCCGCATCTGAACATAGTTCGGAAGCATGCGGCAGATCTCAGGCGTCGGATTCAGATTGGGGCCGACGACAATCAGGCCGGCTTTGGCACGGTAGCCGTAGGGTACGTCAAAGCTCTGTTGTCCTTGCATCATGTGAGTATCTCCTCTGGTTTGCGATTATCCGGGGGCCGCCAGGGCGCCGGGGTGAAAAATTGTCCGAAAGGGGTGCTTGTCCGCTCCGCTCAATGCCGGAGGCCGGTTTTCACGGTTTGCGCCGCAAGGCCAATGTCAAGCAGGACTTCATCCTGCGGTCCGGGCAGAATGCTCCCGCGAACCTCCCAGCTGAAGGGGCTCAAAAACGCGAGCGACTCGCCTTCAAGGCAAAAAGGCCGATCATGTCCCGGGACAATGATCCGCGCCCTTTCGAGTACATGCCTGATGCTCCGGGCGGCAGCCTTGTCGTCCACTCCGGCGGCGCCGGGCTTCCCGTTGACCGCATCCCATGCGTTCTTTATCACATCACCGCAAATGGCAACGGTGTCCGCTTCCTTCCTGAACAGAACAAGCCCTCCGGGTGTGTGCCCCGGAAAAGAGACGATCTCGGTGCGACTGTCCAATTCGACCGGTTCGCTTATGAGTTCGATCCCATGCCCGTTCAAAAGGGCGCGCCAGTTCTCGGGCACGGACGGATCCTCGGCCTTGCCCGCCACAACGGAGGCGGCGTAGTCGACCTCGTCTTTGGACACGATGAGGGTTGCATGCCGGAAAAGAGGAACGTTCAGGATATGATCGAAATGAAGATGAGAAACGATAATCTGCTTGATGTCGAGGGGCGTCAGCCCGATGTGGGCCAGCATGTCGAGCAGCAGGGCGCGGTCGCTGAAGTGGCCGGTGTCGAACAGCGTGAGAGAACCGTTGACGCGCAGCAACACGATCGAGCAGTAGCCGAGCCATCCGCGGCTCGTCTTGCACGGCACGCCCGGCAGGAGGATCTGAATGTCACCCAGGAGGTCGTGGCGAATCGGGTCATGTTCGGGGATCATCAGAAACCTTTGCTGTAACGGGTCAGGGCAGCTTTACGCGAAAGGTCCGAGCGCACCACCGGTCCTCCGGGTTCCCGGAGGACCTCGCGGGTGAAACCAATATCCGATTTACGCGCAAATGCAGGCCTTAGCCGGCGATTTCTGAAGCGCCTGGTGAATCAAGGCTGATTGCCGCGTCAAGGCCTTCTTTTACAGCTTCGTAGATGGAGCGCGGTTGCATCGCATCGCCGATCGTAGCCACGGGGAATTCGGACGCGAGATCCCGGGCCAGTTGCTTCTCGCTTTTGTAACCGACCGCCATGACTATCGAGTCGAACGGGCCGAGCGAGACCCTGCCTTCGGCCGTTTCGGCCTCGACGCGGCCGCCGTCGACAGAGAGGAGCTTCGTTCCGGGCATGACCCGCACGTTGAGCTTTTCGAGATCCCGCAGAATCAATCCGAGGCGGGTCGCGTGAAGCCCTTTGCCCAGGGTCCGGGTCATCTCGATGACCGTGACCTTACCGCCCGACTCGGCGATGTACTGCGCCGCTTCGAGACCGCCTGCGCCGGCGCCGACGACGATGTAGCTCATGCCCTCAAGGACGAGCCCGAAGCGCAGCAGGTCTTCGTTCAGGACCACGCGGTCGTTGTTGTCGAGGCCTTCGGCCCGAACGGCAATGGAAGTGCTCCCGGTTGCGACAATCACGCGGTCCGGGGAAAGCGACTGGATATCGGACGGAGTTGCCGCATGTCCGGTGATGATCTCGACTCCGCTCGCTTCGGCCTGCGCCACGAGGTGATCGATCAGGTCCTGGATGACTTCCTTGTTGGGAGGGACCTTGCCGGCATTCAGCATGCCGCCGGGGATCCTTTCCCTTTCGATGAGCCTTACGCGCGCGCCTCTGCGCGCGGCAACGGCCGCGGCACTAAGCCCCGCAGGCCCTGCGCCCACGACCACAACCCTCAGCGGATCCTTGAGCGGTTCCACTTTGAGCAGGTCGCGGCCGACGTAAGGGTTTACGGCACACTGCACATTCTCGTTGCGGTGCAGGCAGACGAGGCAGAAATTGCATGCGAGGCAGGGCCTGATTTCCTTATCCCTTCCGTCGAGCACCTTGGCCACGTATTCGGGATCGGCTATGAGCGAGCGCCCAACCGCGGCGAGATCGGCCGCGCCCGATTCGACGGCATCCCTGTAGACGTCGGGGCGATCGAGCCTGCCGACCCCGATAACGGGGATGGACACATTGGCCTTGAGGGCTTTGGAGAACTGAAGAAGCGAGCCGCGCGGCACCTCCATCGGGGGGCTCATACGATCCTGCGTCTTGCCGATGCCGCCCGATGCGCTGATATAATCAACTCCGAGCCCCTCGAGCCAGCGACCGGCCAGAAGCGTTTCGTCCAGAGTGAGTCCGTCGTCGACGAACTCATCCATGCTAAGCCGTACGCCGATGATCATGGAATCCCCGACGGCCTCTCTTACCCCTTCCGTCACTTCGCGGAGCAGCCGGAACCTGTTTTCGAGGCTTCCGCCGTACTCATCGGTACGGTGGTTGAAATGGGGCGAAAGGAAATAATTCAGCCAGTAGTCGTGGCAGGCGTGCAGTTCGACGGCGTCGAAGCCGCAGTCGCGGGCCCGGAGCGCCGCTTCGACGAAAGCGTCGCGGTAGCGTTGTATCTCGACAAGGGTAAAATGCTCGGGGAGTTTCTGGAGACTTTTGAAGCTGAGTTGAACGCCGACCCTGGTGTGCTTGCCCAGGGTGTGCGCAAGGTCCGTAAGGCCGGGTTTGAGGGCGTCGGAATGGATTCCGAGCTGCTGCCGGAATCCCTTGCCGTCCTCATGCACAAACACGCCGCCCAGGACGATGTAGCCGACACGGGCCCGCGCCCGCGCAAGGTAAAAGTTCTTATATTTATCGGTTACCGATCCGTCTTCGCCGGCACAATTCGGGACCATCGGCGACATGACCGTTCTGCTCGAAAAGTGTCTTCCTTTAATATCCAGAGGTGATGCAATCAACATGGGTGGATCCTTCACTTCCGCTGCCGCGCTGTTTATATTATTATCTGCCTCGACATGGGGGCGGGGAACAGGTTCGCGATCGGCTTTAAACGAAAAACCAAATCCGTTCAGGATCTGAAGGACGAGAAGCCCTTTGGCGACTTCCCTGCCGGAAATAGAGGTTGCGAGTACACTCATAAAGCATCCTGCGATGGTGCCCCGATTTTTCCTCGGCTCGATCAGAGCGGAATCAAAAAATTGTTTCACAAATTGTTAACAATATGGTAGACGAGATTGTGGACAGTTGTCAATGTTTTTTTTCAGCGAGGTGAAGCAGGATTTCTTGCTTTCATTTTAGAATGTTATAGAATCCGCTCACCTCGTAGCATCGTTTCCCGTTTTGCCGCGAAACGGGGAAAAAGGAATGAATCAGGGAGATGAAATGGACACTCAGAAGAAGAACCCCAAGCTGGAATTCGAGGGTCTGGTCGCCAAACTGGAGAGCATGATCCTGACCGGGGTTTTTCAGCCCCGGGAGAGGCTAATCGAGCTCAACCTTGCGAGCACGCTCAGTGTGAGCAGGTTCTGGATCAGAGATGCGCTGAAGATCCTTGAGACCAAAGGCCTCGTCACCATGATCCCCTATAAGGGAGCCATGGTGAGCAACTTGGAAGAGGATGTGATCGAGGAGATCTTCCAGGTCCGCGTCTGCCTGGAGACCCTGGCGACCCGGCTTGCGTGCGAAAACATGAAACCGGCCGACGTTCGCGCGCTCAGGAAGATGTCCAAGCACATCCGGACCTGTTTCGAGACGGAAGATCTTGAATCCATGATCGCTTCCAACGCCGCTTTTCACGATTACATCTTCAAGCTCTCCGGCAATATGGTGCTGCTGCAGATCATCAATCAGCTGAAGGCAAGATGCCACAT
>JAJFVB010000080.1 GCA_021372055.1 Desulfobacteraceae bacterium
GTCTTGTCCTGACCTTCCTTAGCCGCATCGTAGACCTTCCAAAAATCCTCGACCGGTGGGATATACCTGGGGTGCTGCTCGGCGTCCTGCCGCTCGCAAAGCTTAACGGGGTTCTCCTTCGGCCATCTGGGCAAATACTTCTGTGCCCAATTCCAGGCTACCAACAAGTTTTTACGGTCTTTATTGGCCCCATCACCACTTCGCCGCTTTGCTTGCACGTTGAAGTGCTTGAGAAGCATCCCTGGATGCAGTCGGGCCGGTTCCAGCTTTAGACTGACGGATTTAAAAAACTCCCTGAATGCCAGCTTCTTCTCGGCATAAACCTTTTTGCAGAATTTCGCCTGGGCATGCTCCATGTAGCTATCCGCCCATTGCGCCAGAGAATATGCCGTGTGTCCCGTTTAAGTGTAACGCAGTGGATACTGACGAGAAACGGAAGTTTTTGCGAAAGTGCTTCGATGTTATTGGATTCGATCAACCAAAATGTAAAACGCACGCCTTCGGTTTAAGTAGTGAACTCCTTTCCGATTCGGTCTGAATCCCCGTGTGAAAACCTGCCCCTCTGAACCGCCCCGTAGTGATTTCTGACATGGAAGAGTCTTTGAGCAGGCCCCGAGCAGGTCAAGAATGTGCTCGTAGAGACCAGGGGTAAGTAGGGAACAGGATGATTTCATGCACTCAGGCCGAATCATTTCCGGGTCAGGTTACTGCAACGTGAACCTTCACACTTGAGACTGTCTGGCCCTGGTTTCCGTATGGAGGAGAGCGCCACAATCATTTCACGCTATCCGACGGCCATTGCAATTACGTCTCAGTAATTCTTTATCATTCCAATATTTTATCGTCGCACGTGCGTGCGCGATGGGGCTGATTTCGCTCTCAATTTCATGCCGGCAACTCTACTGGTTGCACCCGAAAGGAATACCCCTCCACCTAAACACCTGCCCCGCGTATGCTCACCGCCGAATAAACCGGGGTATCCACTCTCTGTGGTCCTTCTTCCGTCTATCACCGCTGCCGTACGTTCGAGATACGACACCGTGGGCAGGATGGTGCCGGTTTCGCTGGTGCTACCTGTTCAAAAACCGCGACCATGAGAATATGGATGAATTCCTGAAAAACCGAACACCATGCTGGGGAAGGAGTCACCAATTGACCTATTTTGCCGGCCCTTGTGACAATAGCGGAGCGTGGCCGGCATGTCAGGCGAACCTTAAGGGCTGCAGTATCGCTGTCCCGGCCCGGTTCTTCGTTTGTGACCTTCGCCAAGCATCCGCATTTCGAAACGAGGTAGCCTTCCTAAAAACGCTCGCACGGCCGGTATCTGATTGATATGATGTGTCAATGGCTATAAGAGTTCAGAAATGTAGAAGGGTGTTTCTCATTTTTGAGAGAACTCGAATATCGAAGCCGCACAAGACGCAGTTAATACCGCGGGGATGCAGCCGATGAACAAGCAGGAAGCGGTCGCGAAGCTAAAGGCGGAATCACTTGAAGTCGAACCCGGCCGGGAATTTGAAGTTCGTCGGATTGAGCCGGAAGATGCCTGGGGGGTTGCCCGCTGTTTTTATGTGGCCTATGGAGAACACTATCCTTTCGACACATACTACATTCCGGACAAGCTCATCGATGAAAACAGGAAGGGCAACATCATAAGCGTCGTAGCCAGAACCAGGAGTGGAGATATTGTCGGCTGTTGCGCACTGTACAGGAGTTCGGCATATTTTTCGGGGGTCTACGAGATAGGTCAGGCCATTGTTGTCCCGGAATATCGTTTTACCTTCGCAGCCCTATGCATGCAGGAATGCCTGATGGGGCTTCTCGGCTCTTTGCAGGAGATCCATGCAACATTCGGCGAGGCCGTTTGCAACCATGTCATAACCCAGAAAATGATGGCCTTCGCCGGCTTTGAAGAAACAGGCCTGGAACTGAGTTTGATGCCGCCCGAAGCATTCGCGGACCTTGAATTTCCTGTCGACCGCGTCTCAACGGTCCTGGGATTCCGAACTGTTAAAGACAGGTCGCATGACGTTTTTGTTCCGAAGAATTACGTTCGGGAACTCGAATTCACGATGTCCGGCATCGATATTTCCCGCACGCTCAAGGAATCGCGGGAGCGCCCTCCCCGGGGCTTATTAACAGGTTTCGTTCCCATGTTCGTAGATTATGCTCATGTGGTCCGGTCGAATTTGTACCGCATCGGAGAGGATTTTCCGGAAGTCCAGGACGAACTGGAGAGGGAGGCCCAAAGTCGCCAGGCCCAGGTAACACAGATTTTTGTAAACCTTGGAGATCCATGCTCCGGCTGGGCCGTGTCCCTGTTGCGTAAAGGAGGCTACTTCTTCGGCGGTTTCCTTCCGCGATGGTTCGATACGGACGGACTGCTCATGCAAAGACTGGCCGTGCTTCCCCATCTCCAAGGGATAAAGCTCTCCTCCTCCCGCGCTCGGAAGATTCTCGAAATCATCCGTCATGATATCGAACGGAACCCCGCCTGCCGGTATCTGCTCGACCAGTGACCATGATGCGACTGGTGTTGTGACGCTTTGTGTTCACTGGCTGACTCCAACGAGGAGAATGTGATGAAGAGTTTCTATAACGCCGCTTGCGAACTCATAGACAGGCATGCTGCAGCCAGGCCGGGCAAAACGGCCATATACTATGGGACTGAAACCTTTTCGTATGAGCAGCTTTGGGAACAGTGCAACCGATTCGGGAATGTTTTAAAGGAACTCGGCGTCCTGCCGGGGGAAAGGATTTTGGTAGCACTTCCGGATTGCCCTGAATGCGTCTTTTCTTTCCTGGGGAGCATCAAATATGGAGCATGGCCCATTCTGGCAAGTGAAAAGCTCTCCAGGGCCGCTTATAAATTTATGCTGGAAGATTCGGGGGGAGTGGCGATCATCACGCTCGGCGGCTGTGAAGCATCGTGCACTGTGGCCCCCACCCTTCGCCACCGCATCTGCGTGGATGAGGATGATTTCAAGACGATGCTGGGACAGGCGCCTTCCGGGCTCGATGCCTACCCGTCCCGAGAGGACGATATCGCTTTCATGCTGTACAGCTCCGGGAGCACCGGCAATCCCAAAGGGGTCCCTCACAGGCACAGGGACCTGGCATTTACGGCAAATGTATATGCCGGAGGGGTGTTGGGCATGAGCGAAAATGATATCTGCTATTCCGCGAGCAAACTCTTTTTCGCTTATGGGCTGGGAAACAGCCTCTCATTTCCCCTGTTCCACGGAGCAAGCGTGGTGCTCTATCCGAACTTGCCGGCGCCCGCCGATGTCCTGGAAATCATCAGCCGCTACAGGCCCACACTGTTTTTCGGAGTCCCCTTGCTCTACAACCTGCTGTTGCGGGCGCTGGATGAAGAGGTTTCCTGTCCTTCCCTGCGCCTGTGCGTTTCGGCCGGTGAGGCACTTCCCGCGCCGATTTATGAAAAATGGAAAAAGCTCACAGGACTCGAGATCCTGGAAGGGATAGGCTCCACGGAAGCCTTGCATATCTTCATCTCCAACAGGCCGGGTAACGTGTGCCCGGGCGCCGCAGGTTTCCTGGCGCCTCCCTACGAGGCAAAAATCGTCGATGACAGCGGCAATTCCGTCGCCGCCGGGCAACCTGGACACCTGTTGATACGAGGTCTCAGCACAGCGCCTTTCTATTGGAACCGAGCCGATAAGACCTCGGAAACGATGCTTCAGGAAGGCTGGCTGCGCACGGGCGATATCTTCTTAGAGGAGGCGGGATGCTACACCTACCAGGGGCGGATGGACGACATGTTCAAGGTCGCGGGAAACTGGGTAGCCCCGACTGAAATCGAGCGGGTTATTCTGGAACATCCGGCGGTTGCGGAATGCGTCGTGACATGGGCGGCTTTCGAGGGGCTTGCGAGGCCGGCCGCATTTGTAGTACCCACCCCCGGTATCGAAGGGGACGCGGCACTCGGTAGGGAAATACGTTCGCAGGTCCTGGAAAAGCTCCCGGGGTACATGTGCCCTGTGCGGATAGAGTTCTGCACCGAACTGGCAAAGACCGAAACGGGAAAAATCCAGAGGTTCAGGTTGAGGAGCCGACTCACCTAGGGTTTCTCGGTCGGTGCCAGTCCTCTTTCGACCTGCCCTGACAGGGATGATTGGGCGGTGGAACCGCGCTTCCTAAGCGGATGCCTTTACAAACTCATCCACCAACCCACTGATGGTGCCGACGGATGCAAGCTGGTCGGCCGGTATTTTTATTTTCAGCTCCTTCATGGCTCCCACCAGGATCTCCATGAGATTCAGGCTGTTTATGCCCAGATCGCGGTAGGGCTTGTTGACGTCAATGTCGCCATCTTTCAAATCGGATATTACATCTTTGCTTATCCTAAGCACCGTGGCCAGAATCTCATCTCGCTTCATTTTCTCTCCCTCCCTTTTTCGCCTAACCCGGAAAATTCATAATAGTGCTTGAAAAAAGGAACGGGCATCC
>JAJFVB010000082.1 GCA_021372055.1 Desulfobacteraceae bacterium
CCGACAACACGGCCGCCGAACCCGCAGCGCTGGAGGTAGTAGAAGCGGGCTGCCCTCTGGATATCGGTAAGACCGCCGGCTACTGCCTGGCGCTTCCAGTCCTCAAACCACTCGCGGGAGACCAGAAGATACTTGAACTGCCGGAAAAACTCCTCGAGGTGGTTTTGGACAACCCGCCAGAAGGCGACGAGGTCGGAGTTGATATCGTTTATGATTTCATAGCGCGAGGGTTCTTTCGCAAAGAAGACCCAACAGGCGCCGGAAAATACTTCACAGTAAGTGGTGTGCTCTGGGATTTCGGCAACTATAGCCTTGGCAAGCCTCGATTTACCGCCAATGTAGCACAGCGGGCTTTTCATTAGGTACTCCTCCCCCTTTGACACAAGAGCTTGTCCCTGCTACCCTCCGCGTTGCCCACGTGGGTAGGAGCAGCAGTGAAAAGCTGTGATCCGCAGTTACAGCTGCGGGTCGGTGGGGAGGTGGCCTCCTCCTCGCCTGCTCCTCTTCCTGTCAGAAACTGTCAGTTCGCACTTACTTTTTTGTCAGTTTAGCGCCACCCAATCGGCCGCGGTAATGCCTACTGCCTTGAACCACTTCTTTGGACTCGCGCTTACGTCGAGGTATTCCTCGCCGATGTATCTCGGGGTGACCGTGCTTTCCGGACTTCCCGATCCCGACCGGAAGGTATCGGTTATGACCCGCCAATCGGCTGATGTGATCCCGCAGGCTGCCCAAACCGTGTAAGGCGTTGTATTGGTGTCGATGTATAGCTCACCGGAAAACCTGGGGGTCTTATTCAACCCCGAAGCCAGGGGCGTTCCCGCGCCCCATCTCCAGGCGATGTTCCAGAGCTCGCCTATGGATAAGCCGTTAATGTGGAGAGCGTGCGTGTCGCTGCTGGTCTGAATGCCCGATAGGCGGGGCAGCCCCTTTACCGCTCCGAAATCGAGATCGTAATAGGTTGCAAGCGGCACCTTCCAGGGGTCCCCGTCCATGTTGTTTCCGAATATGAGAGGGGCGCCTTTCGCGTGAATCGGCTCGCCGTGGGACCAGACGGGTACGGCCGTAAAGTCCCAGTAGTCATGGACAACGTGACCGGTTGTGGTGGAAAACTCAATTACAATGCCGTTTTCAAGCTGCTGGGCGGTCCCGGTTATGGGAACCCCTATCGCTTTCCACGTTGCCCCGCCGTCAGCGCTCCACTTGAAGGTATCCGTTCCTCCGGCCGAGTCGATCTGGACCCGGAATGCGGTCGATACGGGCCCGACAAATGCGCTATCCGTGTTGAGCAAGTTGTTCAGGCCCGTTCCTGTGAAGGTGATCGCCGGGGCATGGCCCTTGTGCCGGAACCGGGTACCCGCATCTATTGTCGGAAGGTTCGCGTCGTCTATCTGCTCCTAGTAAATGCCGACAAGGCCGGTCTTATCACGTCTACCGTAGATGTTTGTCGATTTGATCTCGGCCCAGCTCCCGGACTCGAAATAAAGACCCTTATCGGAAAAATCCTCCACGTCGCACCCGATGATCTGGCCTCGGGCATACTTGCCGCTTGTTGCGTCCCCGAAATGCCCCCAGCTTGCTTTCCCGTTTGTGGGGTTATCCCAAACCATGTCTATCCCCAAACAGGACATCAGGACAAAATAGCCGCTCTCCAAACGGAAGGCGGATCTCCCGTCAGCTACGCCGTGGACGTAAACATTATTTAGAAAGTTCGTGTTCCCGCCTCGAAGGAAAATCGCGTCATCCTTGCATCTGTCCACATCCAGGTGATGAAGCTGGATGTTGAAGGCATCGGGTGCGTAGAACGCATGGCCCGTGAAGCCCCGGAACTTTACCTGGCGGATCTCAACGCTATAGGCGTAATTGCCTCCAGGAACATCGATATGGATTCCGTGACCGCTTCCGGCCGGGTCCGTTGCGACAGCCCCGCCTTCGATTGTCATATCGTAGATTTCGAGGTATCGGAGCGTGACCAAATCGGACAGGTCGAAAACCGTCTGCTTTGTGGTCGACTTGACCAGAGTGTTGGATTTTCCGGCTCCTCCGATCCGGATCGACCCGGTTCCCCAGCAGCCCTTTAGCGTCGTAACGTTGTAAATCCCCGAAGGGAACATAAGCGTTGCGCCGTCGTATCCCCCAGTTATGGTTTGCTGCGCGATCTTCGCGCAGTCCTTTACTGCGGAAGTGTTATCCGTCGCCCCGTCCCCGATAGCTCCGCACCAGGTCACGGGAACATGGTTTATTGCGCCGGGGCCGAAGGTGGTTGTGCCCGTCCCGGTAAAGACCTGAAAATCCCCCGGATCGAACGGTCCGCGGATATGGAGGTTCTTTCCGTCCGCACGGTTGAAAAGCGCCCCGTTTTGAGGCAGAAGCCTTATCCACGATGGGATTATCCAGCGCACCTTGACGGTTGCAGTCGAGGTTTCGTCTCTAAGAGATTCGTTAACCGTGATCGCGTCTTCGGTTACCAATGCAATCGTGAACTCGTAATCGTTGTAAGCCGCCCCGTAGACCTCGATTGGCATTCCGGGCGCGAAGCCCCGAGAGACAAAGGTTGCGCCTGGATGGGAAATCGTTTTGGTGCTCGCAGTAAAAGTGATCGTTCCGTCGTTTACGAAAAGAGGCGGGTCCATGATGTTATAGGATGCGTTTCCCGGCAGGATGAAATCGGCCTTGTTCCTGCCGTTTGCGATCATAAGGGCTGTGATTCCGTTTACCGTATCGGCCCTCGTCTGGTCCCCACTGCTCGGGAAAACGTACCACTGCCGGTGGACCTGGGCGCCAAACCCCGAGATGGTCGAAGCATAATAAATGAGGACCTCGATAGGGTTTACGTCGCCCGCGTTGCTGGAAAAGACCGTGACCTTGGATTTTGCCTTTGTGATGGACAGGCTTCCCTTGTTCGCACCGGACGGGCTCGAGTAAATGACCGAAACCGCATAGTCGTTTACCGCATCCACGGGTTTCGGGAGCGTAACGTCAACGCCGGAAGTCCCATTCATAACAGCGCTTGCAGCAAAAAGTTCGGGACGTCCCGCAGCATAGCTCAAAATATTTCCGTAAGCCGTATCGATGAGATCGAGAGCACTGTTAATCTTGTCGCCCCACCGCGAGCTTCCCATCATGGGTTTGGTCAGGTTCAGCCGCTGCGTGTAGCTGTCGGCAATGGCGAACTCCGCCGCAAATGTCAGGATAGCGAGAATAAAAAGCAGCCCGGAAAAGACTTTCCGCTTCATATTGCGATCAACCCTCCGGAGTAGTCTGGATGGTAATAGACGGAGTTGACATACTCGACGAACTCGATATCAACGCTCTGGTCGTCAGCATTGATCGACATGTTCATGATCTGGTAGAGGAGCTTTTCCTTGTTCAGCCGCCCCATGCCGAAGGTGTCGAATCGGTTCCCGCTATAAGACCCGGCAATATCGATCCTTCTGGTTGAAACGTCCCACGGACCCGTTACCTGATATGCGTGTTCGGCTCCATCCGGATCGATTACAAAAAAGGAGAGCTTGCCCCCGCCGAAATCGGCTTCGGGCATGGTGATGTACTGATCGATGTAAATCTGGCTCGCATTCGAGTGATCCCGCGAAATCTTTCCCCCGAAGGCGTAAATGTTTCCCGGATGGATGATGTGCACCACGTCGCCGTACTCGCATTGGGCGGCCTCGATCCCGCAGGTCAACCGCCCATGCCTTGTAATCTTTTCCGTCTTCTGCATTCTCAAGATTGCTTCGCGGATTGCCTGGGGCTTGTTATTGCAGAACCGAAGCTCGATGGATGCTGTCTTGGGCGGGCGGTTCAGGGTCTCGTACCAGGAGGCCTTGGCCATGACGGAGTTTTTCTTGAAACCCCTATCTCTATCCAAAAAGGTCACCTCGACGGCGTCGACCTTTTCGTTTTCCTCGTATCCTTCCCACTGGAAGGAATCGGGATGGATATTGCCGGCGGAAAAGCAGTACTGAGGGCTTCTCGGCTTATCGACAATCACCGTCCACGTGGCGCCGTAGGGGATGACCCGGGCACGTCCGATCTGCTCGATGTGGTTCAGACCGTTGTCTCTTAAGTTCCCGGCCTCGTCGAATACACCGTTACACTGGCAGCGTGTCTCGTCTCCAACGTCCCCGTCGCACCAGTCGCGCCACGCTTCCCAGGCTGCCTGATTGAACCTCGAGGAGTTGATCCCCCGGCCGTAGATCTTGCTTGTCATCATGTCAAAGGCCGCCCACATGGGATT
>JAJFVB010000111.1 GCA_021372055.1 Desulfobacteraceae bacterium
CACAAACGCGCAACGTCGCCAAATTAACATCAGGGGTCAGATGATGCCAGTCACTCTTTCCGACTACCTGAAAGTTCTCAAAGCGATTAGACGCGAACGAGGCGAAAAATGCGAGGCATGCGGAATTCCCGCCAAGCACGGACACCACATAATTCCGGTGTCGGTCACAGGGATTAGTTCGCCCCTATTCGTGGAACCATCGAACATTATGATTCTTTGCGATGATTGCCATTTGTTGATGCATCCGCTCATAAGGAACACGGAATGGTCGACGGTAAGGAAAGGCCGAGGGCTGGCGATCCGCCGCAACTGAATTCGCCGCTTGAAATTTTGCGGGAGCTGCTACAGACCGAACGGGATCGCCTCCAAGTCGCTCTCAGGATCGAGAAGGAACGCTCAATAGTATTTCCAGAAACGACTGTAATTGTTCGGGACATTGAGCGGCTAACGTTGGAAATCGAGAAACGAGAATTGATTCATGAATCGTCCAAAACAAAAGTTTTGAAACAATCATCTGGTCTAGATGCGCTTAAAAGTATGGTGAAAAAATGAGAGGTCGGAAACCTTTACCCACAAATATCAAACTGGTTCGCGGGAATCCAGGGAAAAAAAAGATAAACATGAAGGAACCAAAACCAAAGGCCGTAGTACCGGCTTGTGTAGCTCATCTCAATCCGACCGCCAGGGGCGAATGGAAAAGGATTTCAAAGGAGCTGCACCTGATCGGACTATTGTCTAATATTGACCGGTCAGCTCTGGCAGCATATTGCATGACCTATGCCAGATGGGTGGAGGCTGAAAACGGCGTCAAAAAAACCGGGCTCGTTATTGAGACAAAAGACGGCAATGTGATTCAGAACCCGCTTGTGGGCATCGCAAACACGGCAATGAAACTTATGCATAAATTCCTTACAGAATTTGGCATGACTCCGTCGTCCAGGTCCAGGATCTCGGTGGAAAAGCCGAATGCAGGCAAGGACCCTGCCGAGTCCTATTTTGATTGATCCCGCAACCCAGTACGCACTCGATGTAAATGAAAATCGCATTATCGCAGGACCGCACGTAAGGGACGCCTGCAAACGTCATCTCGCGGATCTTGAGAGCGGAAGTGAGCGAGGGCTTACGTGGGATACGGAAGAAGTCTCCCGGGTGATCGGCTTCTTCAAGGACGTTCTCACGGTCGAGATCGAATACACCGATGAGGATGGCGAGTCGATAAGCGAGGCGGTTCCATTCGTCTTGGAGCCATCGCAAGCATTCATTGTTGGTTCCCTTTTTGGCTGGAAAAACAAGCAGGGTCTCAGACGTTTTCGAAGAGCTTATATCGAAGAGGCGAAAGGGACCGGGAAAAGTCCTCTTGCGGCCGGCATTGGTCATTACATGATGGGTGCCACTCGGAAGATTCGCGCCGAAGTCTACAGCGCAGCAACGGACAAAGACCAAGCTGCGATTTTATTCCGTGACGCGGTTGAAATGTGGCGAAGATCCCCGTCGCTCTATAAAAGGCTTGTGCCGTCCGGCCAGAATCCAATCTGGCAACTCACGATGATGAGTACGCAGAGCTTTTTTAAGCCGATTTCCTCAGAGAAAAAAGGGAAATCTGGGATACGGCCATATTGCGCTCTAATTGATGAGGTGCATGAACATCCAGACAATTCAGTAATAGAGATGCTTCGCGCCGGAACAAAAGGAAATCGCCAGGCGCTCATTTTTGAGATTACGAATTCCGGGTTTAACCGGCAATCCGTTTGCTGGTCCGAACATGAATATGCCATCAAGATCGCATCGGGAATTGAACAGAATGATGCTTTCTTCTCGTATGTTTGCGCCCTGGATGAGGGAGATGATCCTTTCGAGGATGAGTCTTGCTGGATCAAGGCAAATCCTACTTTGGGCGTGACCATACAACCCGAATTCATCCGCGAGCAGGTAAATGAAGCAAAGGGGATGCCGAGCAAGGAATCGATGGTCAGGCGCCTTCACTTCTGTCAGTGGGTCGATTCCGCTGTAACCTGGGTGGGGCTCGCACGGTGGCTTGCCATTGAGCATGATTTGAAATGGGAAGACTACCAGGGAGAGGTTTGTTTCGGTGGTCTCGATCTGTCGTACACGGCCGACCTTTCGGCATGCGCCTGGGTCTTCCCGACCGGCCCGGAGTCATTTGACGCTTTTGTGGATTTTTGGAAGCCGCGCTCGGGACTCCAGGAGGCGGTAAAGAGGGATAAGGCACCCTATGATATGTGGGCCAAGAATGGCTATCTGAGGATTACTGAGGGTGTTGTCATAAAGCTCGCCCCGCTCGCTCAACGGATGGCGGAAGTGTCCGATCATGTGCAACTTCAGGGCATCGCCTACGATCATTATCGGCACAAAGAGCTTGCAAATGAGATGCTCGATCTCGGAATAGAGCTTCCCATGATCGAACATCCGCAGGGATTCCGGCGAGTCGGGAAACTGAATTCAAGTGGGAGTTGGGAAGTTCCAACAGGAGACGACGGGAAACCAATCGAGAACCCGCTGTGGATGCCATCGAGTGTCCAGGAACTCGAAAACGCGATAGTCGAGGAACGGATAAGGGTATGCCTAAACCCGGTGCTTCGCTGGAATGCTTCATCGGTTGTGATCCGGCAAGATCCGGCAGGAACCGACAATAAGATATTCGACAAGTCAAAGTCCATATCGAGGATTGATGGAATCGTGGCGCTGGCCATGGCTGTTGGATTGGCGAAGTCGAGCATAAAAACGGATAACACCAAATCCTTCTGGGAGACGTTGGACCCAAATGAAAATTAAAGCAATAGCATCCCTTATCGCATCTATTATGCCCGACATCGTCGCCATCCTTGGTCTTTCACTTCTCGGCTACGGGCTGTGGCTTCATGCCCCTTGGATATCATTCACCACAGTTGGCGCAATTCTCCTTACTGCCGGGATCAGGCTCGGAAGAGGGGCAGACGATAGATGAGTCTTATCTCCAGGATCATGCAACCGCGAAGCAACGTAGCCTTTCGTGAACCGTTCTGGGCCGAGTTGTTCGCCTCAAAACTTGCGCGATCCGGGAAAGCTGTAAATGTAAAAACAGCCCTGGAGGTGACGACCGTCTTCGCGTGTCTCCGGGTTATTGCCGAAGGGGTTTCGCAGGTTCCGCTCAAGCTTTTTCGGGAACGTCCAGGAGGCGGGAGTGATCCGGCGAAGGATCATCCTCTCTATCGCGTGCTTTATAGGCGACCGAACCAATGGCAGACAAGCTTCGAGTTTCGGGAAAGCCTTATTTTCCATGCGGCGCTGGCCGGGGATTTCTTCGCATTTGTCAACCGTGTGCGCGGTCAAATAAAGGAACTGATCCCGCTCGATCCAGGATCGGTGACTGTCTACAGGGATGCTAAGGGCGTTCTGAGCTATCAGATAGCTGCTCAGACTCAAAACAATAGTGGGACTGGATACCAGGAACAACCGCAGGGCTTCGGCAAAAGCAAGACGTTCCCGTCAGAAACCATATGGCATGTTCGTGGGCCATCCTGGAATACATGGATGGGACTCCCCGCTGTTGAACTGGCGCGTGAGGCTATTGGCCTTTCGATGGCAACCGAGGAGGCGCATGCAAAGCTTCATGCCAATGGGGCGCAGACAAGTGGACTTTATTCCGTGGATGATAAATTGGGTCCAGATGCCTATAAAGCCATGCGGGAATGGATCGAAAAACAGATCACGGGAGCCAATCGCCACAAGCCATTCATACTGGACCGCGGAGCGAAATATACGCCAATCTCCATGACTGGGGTCGACGCGCAGCATATTGAAACGAGACTTCATCAAATTTCTGAAATATGCAGGCCATTCAGAGTGATGCCGATAATGATAGGCCATCCCGACAAGACGTCCACTTATGCCAGCGCAGAGCAGATGTTTCTTGCGCATGTGGTACATTGCCTAGAACCTTGGTACGAGCGCATCAGTCAGAGCATTGACGTAAACCTGCTCTCTGAAGAAGAGCAGGAATCGGGCCTATACGCCAAGTTCATCAGCAAGGCTTTGATGCGCGGGGCCGCAAAAGACCGCGCAGACTATATGTACAAACGATGGATAATGGGAAGCATGAGTCCCAATGACATCAGGATATTCGAGGACGAAAACCCATTCGAGGGTGGGGACAGATACTACATCGCAACCAATATCGGGCCGGTTGACAGTGAAGGCATCCCGGAGCCAGGAGAACAAAATGGACCAAGCCAAGGTCTTTCAGTTAAACGAATCACTTAAGCGCATCTTCAATGCCGGTCGTGTGCTTTCAGCCGAAAACGAGGGGAAGATACGTGCGGCCAGGGACTCACTGAGCGAAGTGCTATCAAAGCTTGAGATAGAACCCGATACCGACAGCGCGAAAGCATTCAACCGGGCATCCCTTGCCCCTGGTGTCCTTCGAGTGGCTACGGATGAGTCCACGTCTTCGGCGGAAATCTTCGTTTATGGAGACATTGGCGGGTGGTTCGATGGCGTAACGGCTGAAGATTTTGCGAAAGAACTGGCGGCACTCGACGTTGAAAACATCACGGTTAATCTGAACTCGGGCGGCGGAGTGGTCTTTGATGGGATTGCGATCTACAACGCGCTCTCTCAGCACAAAGCCACGGTCGTTATGAACATCACTGGAATCGCGGCAAGTATCGCGTCGGTCATTGCCATGGCAGGGGATGAAATCAGGATCATGGAAGGCGCTCACTTCATGATTCATAAGCCGTGGTCATTCGCCATTGGCGACTCGGCTTCCATGCGCAAAGAAGCCGATATTCTCGACAGGCTGGAATCCGGAATTGTCGACATCTACGAGGCGAGAACCGGACTTGACAGGGCCAAACTAGAAGCATGGGTAGCCAACGAGACATGGTTCAAGGGGCAAGAGGCTGTAGATGCTGGTTTTGCTGATGAGATGGTTCCCGCGAAAAAGAAGCCGGCCGCGAAATCAGCGTTATTGAATCTTTTCAAGAATGCGCCCAACGATTTAGTGTCTGACAATGATACTCCTGAAATTCGTGAATTTGAACGCCTTCTTCGGACAGGAGAGGGGTTTTCCAAAAAACAGGCACGGCGGATTGCCGTACTTGCAGACAGAGTGCGTCGGACTGATGCACCGACGAACAGGGGCAACCAATTGGCCGAGTGGTGCTCGGAGTGGCAGCGCCTCACAAAAGGTATTTGCGGTCTAAAGCAATAGCTTTCGATTTAAATAAACCTACCGAAAATCCCGACGATCCACATGATTCGATCGGGATTTTGTATTTCAAGGAGAAAAAAATGCAGAAAAAGCAAAAACCCGTTTTCAAAATGGACCCTGAAATTGAGGCGCTTGCTCGCAGGGCTCGGAATGACGGCGGGGACGATCCCCCCGATCCCAAGAAGGTCGTTGATGAGCTTATGCGCACCTTCGAGGAATTCAAGCAGGCGAACGACGAAAACCTGAAGAAGCGTGACGCGCTGCTCGAAGACAAGGTGAACCGCATCAACGAGGCTATGAACAAATTCGAGCCGATCAACCAGAAACTCACCTTGCAGGAACAGCAGGCGAAGGCCATGCAGGATCAGCTTGACCGTGTGGAGACGATCCTCAATCGCCCCAATCTCGGAAATGGCGATCCCGTTGCGCAGCAGAACGCCGAGTACCGCAACGCCTTCGACCGCATCATCAGATGTCATCCTGATTCCGCCATTTTCCGGCGCGATCCCAAGGATGTGGAAGTCATCCAGAAGCGCATGGCGTCTCTGAAATCGTCCGACGATGCCGGGGCCGGTTACCTGCTCGCTCCTCCCGATATGCAGGCCGAGATCATAAAGGATATCGTCGAAATGACTCCGATGCGGTCCATTGCCACTGTGAGGACCATCGGGACCGGGAGCCTGAAGCAGCCCAAGAAGACCGGAACCACCACGGCAACACGTGTCGGAGAAATTGCTACCCGGAGTGATACCGGCGATCCCACCTATGGAATGGTGGAAATCTACGCACCCGAAATGTACACCCGTGTTCAGGTGTCGCAGCAAATGCTCGAGGATTCCGCCTATGACCTCTTGGCCGAACTCCGCGAGGATTCAAGCGAACAGTTCGCCTACAAGGAAGGGTACGAATACATCAACGGCACGGGTTCGCCGAACCAGGCGGAAGGCATCCTTTCCAATTCAAGCATTGCCCACGTCGCAAGCGGGGCGGCTGCCGCTATCACCGCGGACGGCATGATTACGCTCTGGGGGGCGCTCAAGACCGGATACACTCGGAATGCCGTGTTCGGGTTGAACCGTTCCACCGTCACGGCAATTCGAAAGCTCAAAGACGGTCAGGGCGGATATCTCTGGATTCCCGGAATCGCAACGATGCAGCCGAACACCATACTCGGGACTTCATACGTGGAAATGCCCGACATGCCCAACATCGGCGCGGGAGCCTTCCCGGTTGTCTATGGTGATGTCCGGCGCGGCTACATTATTGTTGACCGCATCCTGGTGTCTTTCCAGGTGGACTACATCACCGGAGCCGACAACGGCCTTGTTACCTTCAGGGGCAGAAGGCGCGTCGGCGGCGGTATCCGTCAGGCAGACTGCATCAAGAAGCTTGAGATTACCGCCAGCTAACCAACAGGGGCGGCTTTCGCCCCTTCATTCCTTGAGAGAGGTGAAAGATGAAAGATCTCTATAACAACATCGAAGTGACTTCCATCCTCGATCCGGTCGTGGTGACTGCGACAGCGGTTCATACCGACATCGATCTTTCCGGTTTCAATTCCGCATGCCTGCTCATTTCGGTCGGAACCGATGCCGGGTCTGGTCTTTCCGGGTCCAACTACTGGACCTTCACCCTGGAAGACAGCGACGACGGTACAACCTATGCGGCTGTTACGACCGCCGATATGTTGGACCTGACCGTCACAACCGGGGGTGTCGTGGCCGTCATCGATGCAACCACGGAAGACAATGTGCTCATCAAGCTCGGGTATGTGGGCGAGAAGAGATATCTTCAACTCACCTACACCGAAACTGGAACGTGCTCGACGCCTATGTCCATCGTGCTTGTAAAAGGACATCCGTCGAATTCGCCCGTAGCATAAACACTTTATCCAGGGGCAATGGAATACACATTGCCTTTCCATACAACTCCAAAGCGCATAGCGCTAGAGTCGAAAGGCTCGCAGCAAAGGAGAAACCAAGATGCCCGATTTAAGCTACGGCCCTAAAACGTACCGTAAACAAGGCGGGGACGTGTTTGTCGTCGCCGCTGGCGGTCAAATCCTTGTGGAACCCGGTGGCTCCGTCATGGGCGGGAATCCCACGGGCGCCGCTGACTACTTTGTTGACCTCAATGTCTCCGCGACCGGGGACGGCTCCATGGGGGCACCTTTCGCAACCATCTCCGAAGCCATCACGGCCAGCAATACGAGCATCGGCCTCACGGCGAACCGCTGGTGGGCGCGCCGTAACCGCATCTGGGTCATGGGCGATGGAATCGACGAGGATCTGACCGTGCTCCCCGAGAAATGCGATATTATCGGGGTTGGATCGGACCTCGTTCCTTATCCCCGCGTGATCGGTCATCATACCATCGCGGCTGCCAAGGTCGGATGCCGGATCATCAATATGGGTTTCCAGTTGGACGGAACCGGCGTTGGCTTGACTATTCCGGCAGGATGCCACGGGTTTCAAATCCTCGGAGGGATGCTTCAGCCTGCAGCGGCAGGGAATACCGTTGGCGTTCAGATCACCGATTCGGCGCTTGTAAGAATTCAGGGTTTCGAGATTTACCAAAACCCCGCCGCTTATGGCACCGGGATATGCGCGGTTGGTATCGCCATCGCTGGAACGGCGTCGAACCATCAGACCGTCATTGACAGTTGCTACATCAACGCCACTGAGGGCATTGACGTTGTTGCAAGCGCTCCGGCCTACGACAGCCGAATCAGCAATTGCTTCATTCACGCGGTGGTCCTGACCATCGATGACAACTCGGATCAGTTCTGTATCATCAACAATCGGCTCATTACGGATGCAGATATCGACTCCGATCCGAAGACCGGAATTGACTGCAAAAATGAATATGCGGTCGGAAACATAATTACCGGGTCCGGGACGGAAGGACAGTGCGATACCTGGCCGCATACGCTGATAGCATAAACAAACGGTTTCAGACTGCATGAGGCTCTGGAGAAATCCCGGGCCTTTTCTTTTTTGGAGGGCAGCAAATGGCAATCGCGGTAACAACTCCCGCAACGGGTCCGGGATCTTACGCCGGTTCATTCATTATCAACGCGACTTCGGCGGACGCTTCGGGCTGCGAAGAACTGAAAGCAGCGCCAGGTACCGGCAAGTCGATCTATATCAGACACCTCACCATCAACAGCGCGGCCGCGATCACCATCACCATCGGCGAAGGTGAAACTACGCCGGGGTCTGCTGATACCGCGCTGCTCGGCCCTATCGCATTTGCGGCCAACCAGTCCATGCAGTGGGACTTCTACCCTCCGGTGAAGCTCACTACGAACACATCCCTTGTAGTCGATGCGTCGGCTGGAGGGGATATCTGCGTATTCGCGCAAGGGAGCGTCGAATGAAAACCATATTCACAATCATAACAACTCTCGCACTCATCGCCACAACGGCAACCATTGCCATCGCTGCCGGGCCGTATCTCGTAACCGATCCCGTCTCGGGCGCAACGTCTTACACCGTCACAGGGCTTCCGACCAGCATCGCGGCAACCAGCCTAACCCCGGACAGCACCGGAAAATATGGCGCGAAACTCGATATTTCGTCCATCCCCGCAGGAACCTA
Source organism: Desulfobacteraceae bacterium (assembly GCA_021372055.1). GTDB lineage: Bacteria > Desulfobacterota > Syntrophobacteria > Syntrophobacterales > Syntrophobacteraceae > SbD1. Next base: position 8,812 of record JAJFVB010000111.1, read on the forward strand.
TACCGTGTCGGCAACGGCGTGCATCACCGATAGCACATGGGGACAGGTGTGTTCTGCGGCATCATCCCCTTTCGTCTTTACTCGGCCCGGAGCACCGGCAGTCCCAACAAATTTGGGTCTTTCGGTAAAGT
>JAJFVB010000112.1 GCA_021372055.1 Desulfobacteraceae bacterium
AGTCTGATTTGGCTGCAACGATTGAGCAAAACCGCAGGTGTAGTTGGGCTACGTCGAGGATTTTGCGATTGAGGAGCGGTCGAAGCAGGCAAAAAGCCGGATGCGAGCGCAAAGGTTTTATTTACGGACAAGCCCTAAGCCATCTTGCGGTTTAAAATTGTTCGCCGTTCTGTTATAGAAATGCGGTTTGGCAAAGAGATGCTGGAGGCAAGGATGTCTATCGCTTTTGTTACCGGGGCCGGCGGATTCATCGGCCAGCACATTGCGGCCGCCCTCATGAAGCGGGGCTATCACGTTCGTGCGCTCTGTCGAAGGGAGTCCGCCGTCACGGCGGGTATGCCCGCCATCGAGTGGCGCCGAGGGGATCTGCGCAACCCGGACCAGGTCTCAAAAGCTCTCGCGGGCGCGAACGTGGTTTTCCATGTGGCGGCCGACTACAGGCTCTGGGCCAAAGACCCGCGCGAGATTTACCAGAGCAACGTGGAAGGCACGGGGCACGTTCTCAAGGCCGCGCTCGAGACGAATGTCGAACGAGTCGTCTACACCAGCAGCGTCGGAGCCCTCGGGCTGAACCCGGACGGAAGCCCGGCGGACGAGCAGACGCGGGTATGCATCGAGGACATGGTGGGCCATTACAAACGATCGAAGTACCTGGCCGAGCGGGAAGCGGAAAAGTTCCTCGATCGGGGCCTTCCCGTCGTCTTCGTTCACCCGAGCACACCGGTCGGGCCCGGTGATCACAAGCCCACGCCGACCGGCAAAATCATAGTTGATTATCTCAACCGCAAGATGCCCGCCTATCTCGATACGGGCCTGAACCTCGTCGACGTAAGAGATGTTGCCGAGGGCCATTGCCTCGCCATGGAAAAGGGCGCGATCGGGCGGAAGTATATTCTCGGCAACCGCAATCTGACCCTGGCGGAGATCTTCCGGATGCTGGAGGCCATCTCGGGAGTCCCAGCGCCTCGCGTCCGGCTGCCGTACAAGCCGATACTCTGGCTTGCCCGGTGCCTTAACGTCGTATCGCTCGCGACGAAGACCGAACCCCTGATTCCGTACGAGGGCGTCAAAATGGCGGCAAAACACATGTTTTTCGATGCTTCGCGCGCCGTGCGCGAACTCGGGATGCCCCAGACACCGGTCGAGAAGGCCCTCACCGATGCGGTTGAATGGTTTGAGAGCAACGGATACGTTTTGAAGAAACGATAGTGATCGGCATGCCCCCGACGGCGGCCATTTCCATTAATTCTACTGTATCGCAAAGATAAGAAACGAGGTTTCGATGCGTTTTCCCGTCAGTCTGTATGTTTCCATGGTCAAATATCTTATGGCCGAAAAGTTCCGCGGCGCTGCCCGGTTCCCTCTTGTCCTCATGCTCGAACCCACTCACAGGTGCAATCTCGCCTGCTCCGGTTGCGGCCGCATTCGGGAATACGCGCAAACCTTGAACCAGGAAATGACGCTTGAGGAATGTCTCCGTTCGGTGGATGAGGCGGGAGCGCCCGTGGTCACCATCACGGGGGGCGAACCCCTGCTCTACACCCATGTGCGGGAGCTTGTCCGCGAAGTGCTCCGGCGCGGCAAGCACATGTACTTTTGCACCAACGGATTGCTCCTGGAAGAATCCCTGGACGGCTTCGAGCCCTCCTCCCATTTTACCTGGAACGTCCACTTCGACGGGACGGAGAAAGTGCACGACATGATCATTGGACGCCAGGGAGGTTTCCAGAAGGCCCTGGCCGGGGTTCTGGCCGCAAAGCGGGCCGGCTTTCGCGTGAGCACCAACACCACCGTCTACAGGGAGTCTTCGGTAAACGATATAGCCCGTCTTTTCGAACAACTCACGGAAGCCGGTGTGGACGGAATTCTCGTTGCCCCCGGTTTCAGCTATGAGGATGTCACCAGGGATGTTTTCCTCCACACGAGGCGCGACATCGAGGACAAGTTTCGTGAAATCAAGACCTGGGGGCGCCGCTATCCCATCATGAGCAATCCGCTCTACCTGGACTTTCTCACCGGAAACAAACCCCTTCACTGCACGCCATGGGGAAATCCCACGCGGAACTCCCAGGGCTGGAAATCGCCCTGCTATCTGATCACGGATACGCACTATCCCACTTTCGAGCGGCTGATGGCGAGCACCGACTGGGATCATTACGTCTCCGGGGAAGACGAACGGTGTTCCCAGTGCATGGTGCATTGCGGCTACGAGCCCTCGGTTGTTCTCAACATGGGCTTGCGGGATCTTGTTCGCATGATCAGGTGGAACATGTATGTCTGATTTGCCCGGACTCCTCTGGGGCACGATTGTCCTGCGCCCCTACGTGTTCACCTTTCTGGCGGTCTACCTCGTCGCCGGATGCGCTCACATCGGCTGGAAAAGGACTCTTGCCTATATTCCGCTCGGATACCTCCTTGCGTGGGTATCCGAGTACTCCTCCATCAACTGGGGATTCCCCTACGGAGATTATTTCTATATCGACACCACCTCGGACCGGGAGCTGTGGGTTTTTGGAGTTCCCTTCATGGACTCGCTCTCCTACGTCTTTCTAAGCTACTGCAGCTATTCGCTCGCAGTGTTCCTCATGAGTCCCGCGGCTATCGAATCGCGCGGCCTGCGGGTCATGGAGACGCCGTCAATCCGCCGTTCGCCCGGGGTGCTGCTGCTCGGAGCTTTCCTGTTCGTCATGCTCGACGTCATAATCGACCCTGTTGCGCTTCAAGGGCACAGATTGTTTCTCGGGCAGATTTACGGCTACAAATCGCAGGGCTATTACTTCGGAATCCCCATGAGCAATTTCGGGGGGTGGCTTCTCGTGGGCCTGGTGCTCATGGCCGCCCAGCAGTTCCTGGACACACGGGGGCGGCTCGATGTACGTGCCGCCCGGAGCCGGGGCCCGGCCTCCTGGATGCGGCTCCTTGGACCGGTTCTGTACTTCTCGGTCCTTGGGTTCGATATTTTCATGACATTTTATATCGGGGAGATCCTGCTCGGAATAGTCGGCTTGCTGATAACCGCATCACTGCTGGTGCCGATGCTTTTCTTCTCACTCTACAAGCTCTCCCGCGCGCCTCACGCGGATTTCCCGGGTCATCTCGCCGAGCCTGCCCGCGGGCATTTGAAGTAAAGAGCACAGAACCGAACACAGGCTCATTGCCGCGGCCCTCGATCTGACCCACGATTGATACAAGGCCCGCACTGTGGCGGGCTTTTGCACGACCATTCGGAGGACCTTCCGAATGCTCACCCGGCCCGCGCCATCCGTGATGTCACCGACATTGAACCCGAGATCGTCGTTTACCCCGTCGCTTATGGCCCGCAGGCAGAGACATGAGATGCCCGACCGCATCGCTTCTTCTGCAACAGCCGAAGTCTCCATATCCATAACGGCGAGCCGGCCGCCGGCCCGAGCGCTCAGCGAACGCTTCCGCTCCGGATCGGAAATTGTCAGCGCGAAAACCTTTCTTACGCCCTCTCCCGAGAGCAGATCCGAAACCCGCCCGCCGAGGCTGAATTCATACTCCTCACCGGACACCATATCGCGAACCCTGTCCACGACGCATACCGCGCCAACGCCAAGTTCCGGATGAAGCCCGCCCGCAAAGCCGGCAAACACAATCAATTCGGGCGAAAAATCCACAGTCGCCGCCGCAAACGCTCCCCTGGCGTGCCCGACATCCATGCCGGTCTCAAGAAGCAGGATCTTCTTGCCCGGAAGCTCGATGGAATATGTCGGAAACGGGGTCTTTGCAACGGAGCGAAAAGAGGGCAGCACCCGTTTGAGAGGGGCATACTCCTGGGGAAGAGCGCAGAGGATGAGAATGTGCATCTCGTGTATGGTTCCTCTTATCGCGAATGGAATCGATGTCAAAGCGCGGCGAAACGCCAAAGAGCGGGAGCATGATTCCCCCGTACTCCCGCAAGCGCCAAATCGAGCTGTGTGGCGGCGTGGGGCGCACCATCCGATCCGTGAATCCAGCGCTGTTTTTCTAGTCTAAATGGCCCGACAAGGCAAGAAAACCTTTTGGACCGGGATGTGCGCAGACGCATACGACAACATTCAGGCTCCCCGGCACTTTTTGGATGCTCCGCACCTCGGAACCCCTTTCGCACAACAGAAATACCGTGTTTCTACCACACGATTACAGCCTTCACCTCATTGTATTTTTGCCGGCAAAAGATGAAATTGAAAAAGCCAAAGAGTTGGTTTCTTTCGACCCTATTTACCGAAAGCCAGGTCCCCTCCCTCAACCTGGCTTTCACTATTTTCAAGCCCTGCACTTTTCCCGGCCGGGACCTCATCATTTGTAGTTCTCAAAGACCAAAGAACGGGTCTCCGGAAGGCAGTTTTCGAAGTTTAGACCAGTCGTTTTGGCAAATCTGCGAAGCTGCAACGACCAGGATCGAAGTTGATATCAAAAAAAGCGATAAATTGCATTTATCCGCTTGAAATTCATCTAGAACTGTGAGATAGTGAGTCGCCAAATTGGTGTTTTTCCCTCTATTCCCTGAAAGCCAGGACCCCTCCCTCCCCTGGCTTTCTCTATTTTCAAGGACGGGAAGCCCCGCCCTTGAAGTCGTCCTTTGCACAAATTCATCGTTTTTTCCAGCCTTGCCTTGACCTTACGAAGCCTTTCATGTATAGGGTTCGTGCGGGATCTTCCAATCTTCATCACGCTATTCATTGATACAGCCGTAACACCGCTACAGCCATTGTTCACCGCACTCAGTTCAGGTTCTACTCTATCGCGGGCTCGCGCCGTCGAGGCCCCATTGCACAGGTTGTGAAATGATTCGCTTTTCAGGCGTTCACAAGTGGTTTCGCAAACTGCACGTACTCAATGATGTCAATCTCCATGTCCACCAAGGTGAGGTCGTTGTGGTTTGCGGTCCTTCAGGGTCGGGAAAGTCAACGCTTATCCGCACCATAAACCAGCTCGAACCCATAGACCGGGGCAGTCTTATTGTCGACGGAATGGATCTTTCCGACCGCAAAACGGACATCAACAAGCTCAGGGCGGAAATCGGCTTCGTTTTTCAGCAGTTCAACCTGTACCCTCATCTCAGTGTTCTAAAAAACATCACGCTCGCTCCCATCAAAGTCCGGAACATTCCGAAAAAAGAGGCCGAGGAGACCGCGACCTCCCTTCTTGAACGCGTGGGGCTGGTGGAAAAACGCGACGCCTACCCCGCGCAGCTCTCGGGGGGACAGCAGCAGCGCGTGGCGATCGCCCGTTCCCTCGCCATGAAGCCGAAGATCATGCTTTTCGACGAACCGACATCGGCCCTCGACCCGGAAATGATCGGAGAAGTCCTGCAGGTCATGCAGGATCTCGCCAAGACCGGGATGACGATGGTGGTCGTAACCCACGAAATGGGTTTTGCCAGCGAAGTTGCTCACAGAATAGCTTTCATTGACAACGGCATCATTCTTGAGGAGGCCAAACCGGCGGACTTTTTCAAGAATCCGCAACACGAGAGGGCTCAGCAGTTTCTCAAACAGGTGCTTTCACCGATGCACTGAAAAAATGCGAAGGAGAGGCTATGAAGAAATGGGCGGTTTTTCTGTTGGTCGCGGCATTTGTCGGCACCGCATTCGGCGCGGCGATGGGTGCCGATACCCTCGCCGAAGTCAAGAAAAAGGGCGTGCTCGTCGGCGGCGTGAAGGACTCCACCCCGCCATTCGGTTTTATCAATGAGCAGACGCGCCAGATCGAAGGCTATGACGTCGACTTCCTCAAGGCCATCGCCGAAAAGCTCGGCGTGAAGCTCGAACTCAAGGCCGTCACTTCCGCAAGCCGCATGCCCCAGCTCGTCGAAGGGAACATCGACATCGTCGCGGCCACGATGACGAAAACACCGGAACGCGCTCAGCAGGTCGAATTCAGCCACACCTATTTTCTCACCGGGCAGAAGTTCCTGACCAAAAAAGGCACGGTAAAGTCCCTGAAGGACCTTGAAGGAAAGAAGATCGGAACGACGAAGGGCTCCACCTCCGAGCAGAACGCATCCAAAGCCCTTCCGACTTCAACGATTCTTTCCTTCGACGACTACCCGCAGGCTTTCCTGGCCTTGCAGCAGGGTAAAGTCATCGCGGTAACCACGGATGAATCGATTCTTGCCGGACTCAAAGGCGCCGCCCCGAATAAGGACAATTGGGAAATTCCCGACATCAAGATTTCCGACGAACCCTACGGCCTTGGAATACGCAAAGGCGACAAGGCTTTCCTGGACGCAGTGAACGACGTCCTCATCGACATGGAAAAATCGGGCAAGGCCGCGGCCATTTTCGAGAAGTGGTTCGGCCCCGGCAGCAAGACCCCGATGACCCGAACCTTCAAGATCGAGGCAGGCAAGTAGCCGCCGCTATTTCGAGGCATCGTCAACCGTGTTCAATTATCAGTTCGACTGGGCGATCGTCACTTCCGGGAAGTATTTCGACTGGATTGTCTCCGGCACAATCACCACGATCCAGATCTCGGCCGTGTCGATCGTCCTCGCATTCCTGCTCGGGCTTGTGGTGGCCGTGATGCGCATGAGCGGTTTCACCCCTTCGCGCTGGGCCGCCCTGGTGTTCCTTGAGTTCACCCGGAACACCCCTTTGCTCGTGCAGATATTCTTCTGGTACTTCGGGTCCTACAAAATTCTTCCAACGGTCGTAAACGACTGGCTCGGCACTCTCAATTTCGAATTCGCCGCCGGAGTGATCGCTCTTACGATCTACACAAGCGCCTTTATCGCCGAGGATATCCGGTCCGGCATCCGCTCCATCCCCAAAGAGCAGATGGAGGCGGCACGGAGCGCGGGATTTTCCTATCTGCGCTCGATGCAATACATCATTTTGCCCCAGGCGATCCGGATAATCATTCCTCCGCTCATCAACCAGTTTCTGAACCTCACCAAGAACTCATCGCTCGCAATGACCATCGGAGTGGCGGAACTCACTTATCAGGCAAGGCAGGTCGAGAGCTATACTTTCAAGGGATATGAAGCCTTTACCGCCGCGACCCTCGTTTATCTCGCGATGTCCCTGGTCATTGCGATCGCGGTGAACTTCTATAATAAATACGTACTTACACCTGTCAGAGGCCGCTGAGATGGATTTCGATTTTTCCGTCATCGGGCGAAACATCGTCTACTTCATGATCGGCCAATACCCGCACGGGCACCTTGGCGGCATAGCCCTGACACTCTATCTTGCCATTGTCTCGTGCGTCCTGTCCTTTATCGGCGGGCTTATTCTCGGCCTGCTGAGCGTTTCTCCATTCCGGATCGTTCGCTATGTCACCGTCGTGGTGATCAACGCGATACGGGGCATCCCGCTTCTGATGGTCATCTTCTGGATGTATTTTCTCCTGCCCGCGCTCGTCGGCGGTCCCATGCCGGAAGCTCAGACCGTTATAGCCGCCCTCACCATCTTCACGTCCGCCTACATGGCCGAAATCGTTCGCGCGGGCATAGAAGGCATTGAAAAGGGGCAGACCGAGGCGGCGATCTCGACGGGGCTTCGCCCTTGGCAGGCCATGTTCTATATCGTGCTTCCCCAGGGCCTGAGGAACATGGTTCCCTCGTTCGTCAATCAGTTCGTATCCTTGATCAAGGACACCTCTCTCGCATTCATCGTCGGAGTATCCGAACTGACGCACGTGGCCACGCAAATCAACAACCGGACGATGGTCTATCCCACGGAGATATTCTTCTTCATCGCGATCGTCTATTTTGTCATCTGCTACGCTTTCACAAGCCTTTCGAGGTGGCTGGAAAAGCGCCTTACCTGGTCGCACAGGTAATACGAAATTGCGTTCAAGATAAAACTATATGGAAAAGAGCGGGGGAAATGATTTCCCCGCGCCCCCTCGGGATTTCTGCCGCAGCCGTACGCGTACGCGCGTAAGGCCGGGCGCTCCGGCGCTTGCGGCCTGCCCAAAGGCCCGCCGCCCCCTGCCGGTTTCCACGCTCGCATTGAATCCCGTCCGGGGAAGAATTACATTGTCCGAACACGGGGCACTCACGCGCGTTTTTGCGCTTCCGCCCCTTTCACACCCACTATTTGGAAATCCCCATGCATACCGCGCTCGTATTTCCGCCGTTTTTCTTTGAGCCCATGTACAACATGCCCCCTTTGGGTCTTATCAATATCGCCACGGTTCTCAAAGAACAGGGCCACTCATCGGTCATCTTCGATTTTCCCCTCGCCATCCGCCTCGGAGACCTACCAATGGGCAGGGACATCTACGACGCCTGCGCCCGGAAAATCCTGCAGGCGGAACCCGAGGTGGCGGCCTTTTCCGTTCAGTGCACCACCTACCCTCCCGCCCTTCGCATCGCCGAAAGGCTTAAAGCCCTCAAACCCGGCATAAAGACCGTCTTCGGCGGTCACAACGGCTCCTTCGTGGACGCACCGACACTCGGAAGGTTTGGATTCCTGGACGCGATGGTCCGAGGCGAGGGAGAGATCACCTTCCCGGAACTGCTCCGCGCTTTCGAAGACGGATCGGACCTCGGTGGCATTGACGGGATAACCTACCGCGGGGACGGGGAAATCGTCAGGAACCGCGACCGCGCGCTCATCCAGGACCTGGATACCCTGCCCATGGGCGATTACTCTCTTGTTCCGCCCCTGCGCGTCTATCGCGACGCCTGCTCCATCAGCCGGTCCATAGCCATTCTCGAAGTCGGCCGGGGCTGCCCTCACCATTGCATTTATTGCTCGCAGTCTCTTTTGTGGCAGCGGAAGTCGCGCACGTTCTCCATTCCGAGGCTGATAGGTGAAATGCTCAATCTTCGCGATTCGTTCGGCGCCGAGTGCTTTCTTCTGGCATACGATCAGTTTACCGCGAAAAGGGATTTTGCCGAGGAATTCTGCAGAGCGGTGCTGGCCGCAGGCCTGAACACGACCCCCTGGTACTGCATCTCAAGGCTCGACACGGTGGATAAACCGCTCCTCCAGTTGATGCGGGATGCGGGCTGCGAATCCATGTGCTACGGAATCGATTCGGGATCGCCCCGGACCCTGGCCTTCATCCGAAAAAAGATCGACCGCGATATTCTCTTCGACAGGGTACGCGACACGACCGGACTCGGGATCGTTCCCACGCTCAGCTTTGTGATCGGGTTTCCGGAAGAGGAAAAATCCGACCTCGAGGAGACGCTGCGGCTTGCCCTCCAGTGCGCCGTAACGGGCAATACCAACATCCTCGTCCAGATGGCCACCACCCTTCCGGGAACCGACCTTCACGCAAGCTATTGGGACAGGCTTGTCCGCGAGGTCGACACCTATTTTTCCTTCGGGATCGAGTTCGACGGTTCGAAACGGTTCTCCGAAGACGATGCACTCATCAACTCGGACCCGTTTATCTTCAGCAGTTTCTACAACCTGCCCTGCCCGGCCGGGCCGCTCAAGAGCCTCAATGAAATCGCACGTTCTTTTTCCGTTGTCGCCGCTCTCTATCCCTGCTCCCTGCTTCTGCTCTCGCTTGAAACCGGCAGGCCCGTCCACGAGCTTTTCCAGGCCCTGCTGGACCACGCGGAAAGAGCAACATCCACCCGTGCTCTTACCCCGCAGAGCTGCTACGGTCTTTTTCGATCTTTCGCCACGGGTCTTCTCGACGAAAAAGAGGCGATCCGGAGAGAATATCTGCCCGAGATCTTCCGCTACGAAACCCTCATCATCGAAGCCGGCCGGTTCGAAACGAAACCCCGCGCTTCCGATATTGACATGAACGGCCCTGGCGGCATCGGGCCTCTTCGCAGTGAAAACATCCTCTGCGAGCAGTTCACATTCGATATCCCCGACCTTATCATGGAGCTAAAGTCCGGGCAATTTCCGGAAAACTACCGGCGCAGGGCGGTCCACCTGCTGTTCAGGAACGGCGGCGGAACGGTCGATGTCAAGGAAATCAATGACTTCGGGGTGGACTTTCTTCGATTGTGCGACGGAAAACGGAGTCTTCAATCCATAGCGGAAGAACTTATGTCCGCCTATGGTGAAGGAAAGGGTCGCGAAGAGTTCGCGGACCTTTGCGCGGAGGCCGCCTCGGCACTGGCCGATTTGAGGCTGATTGTGCCGGGCCCGGCCGTCAAGTCCTGAGGCAATAGGAGGCAACAATGCTACAAGTAACGAAAGTCGAACAGAAGGTCCTCGTGACCGGATTCCACCAAGCATCCCCTTGCCACGCACCGGGGATGACCTCATGCCACGCACCGGGGTCCAATCTCATCCCCCCCTGTCACGCACCGGGGATGACCCCATGTCACGCACCTGCGCATGATGCAGTGTGCCACGCGCCGACGCTGTAGCCAGTCCACAGGAATTGACCCATCGACGGCCGGGGAGCGCACGCATCGGGTTCCCCGGCACTTCTTGATGTGTTCGGCCATCTGGACTGTAACCTTATCGCTTCTGCGATCAAAAAAGGGATTTGCATACCACGGCGGAAGACTTTGCATCCGCCATGGGAGCGTGAAAGTCGCGGAAAACTTGCGAGCCCCTGTGCGGCGGTTCACTCCGAGCCCGGTTCACGCCTGCGTGTGTCCGGCTTGCCCGCACAGTCCAAATGGAAAAGGAGGTGAGAGCGATGCTGCAGGTAAAGGACGTCGAGAAAAAGATTGTCCATGAAGCACCGACAATCCATGTCGTGCCTCAGTGACATGCCCCGACAGAGTCTCCGGTCCGGAGATAATCGACTGAACACCAAAGCCGGGGAAGGCGCAGTGCGCATTCCCCGGCTTATCACGTCACAGGCGCTTTGAGTCGCGCGTATCCTTCATCGAATGGTTTATAACCGCATCGCGGCCTTCGCGGTTGCCGTATTCTCCCGGAAGGAAATTCATGACGCCGCTGCCTGAAAACAGTCCGGATGAACTGTATCTGATAGACGGCCATACGGACCTGCTCTATCTCATGACCCAAGCGCACCCCGAAGTCCCCTTCGAAGAGTTGGAGGGACTCCCGATCACGGCCGGGAAGCTCCGCGAAGCGGACATGCGCGTCCTGGTCTCGGCTCTTTACTGCCCTGACCGTTTCAACGGGGAAGCCACTTCGGCGCCATTTCTCCGGGGATTGATGGATTATGCCCGAAAGTACCTAACCGGTCTGGATCATATCCGGTCGGCGTCCGAACTCCATTCATGCATTGCCGAAAAAAGAACGGGCACAATCTGGCTGATTGAAAACGCGGATGGACTTCTCGAGACCGGCCTCGGGGTCCTCGAGGAGTCGGGCATTCGAGTGGCGGGCCTGACACACGTGGGAAGAAACCGGATCGGCGACGGCAACGCGGTCCCTTTCCCCGACGGGTTGAGCAGCGAGGGAAAGCGTCTGGTCCGGGAACTCTCCGGGGCCGGGTTTGCCTTTGACGCGGCTCACCTTGCCGAACCCGGTTTCCGCGATCTGCTGCGAATTCACGAAGGACGGATTATCTCATCTCACACGGGCGTCCGGGCCCTTGCCGATATACCCCGGAATCTTACGAAAGAGCAGATAGAGGTGATCCGCGAGCGCGAGGGAGTCATAGGGATAGCGGCCGACCCCGATATGCTCGCTCCTTTCGGCGATGCGAAAATCGAAGACGTTTTTCAGCACATCGACTGGATCGCGCAGTCTTTCGGCCCGGCGGGAACAGCAATCGGGACGGATTTCTGCGGCTTTTATCGCGCCAACGAAGGACTCGAGGATGTGTCCGCTCTTCCGAAACTCGCCGGGATCATGCGGTCCCACGGCTACCCGGAACAAAGCGTGCGCGACATCATGGGCGGGAACTGGCGGGCTTTCTATGAAAAGCTGCTCGCCTGATCCGACAAGTTCCCTCATCCGGCCAATTCAAAAAACAACGCCGCGGTGGAACGGATTCCGCGGATGAAATCATCGAGGCAAAACCGTTCGTTCGGAGAATGGGCGCCGTCGTCCGGGCACCCCCAGCCGAGCAGGAGAATGTTGTCCTGCTTCAGGTGGTTTTTGATCAGATTCACCACGGGGATCGAGCCGCCCTCCCTGACAAAAACGGGCTTTTTGCCAAAACCGGCTTCGATGGCCCGTTCAGCCGACCGCATCGCGGCACTGTCCCGCGAAACGAGTACGGGAGCGGCCGAGGTAAGATCCGTGATCGTGACCTTCGCATCCGGCGGCATATTGTCCGCGACGTATTTGCGGAAGATCTCCTCAATCCTGGCATAGCTCTGATTCGGTACGAGACGCATGCTTACCTTTGCCCCTGCCCGTGCCGGAATGACCGTTTTGGCTCCTTCGCCCATGAAGCCGCCCCAGATGCCGTTAACGTCGAAGGTCGGCCGAGCCCCCCTGCGTTCAAGAATCGAGTAGCCGGTTTCTCCGACAAGTTCGGTGACGCCCAGATAGTTCTTCAGCGCATCCACATCGAGCGGGAGCGTCGCCGTCATGTCCCGCTCCCATTTTTCCATCGGCAGCACGTCATCGTAGAAGCCCGGCAGGGCAACGGTCCCGTCGGGCTTTTTGAAGCTCGCGAGCAGGGTTGCAAGAACCTGGATCGGATTATGGACCATGCCGCCGAAAACACCCGAGTGGAGATCGATGCGCGGTATCTGAAGATCGATCTGGAAGTAGCACAGCCCTCGCAGGCCGTAGGTTATGGCGGGCGCCCCGTGCATAAACTGGGAACCGTCCGAAATCGCCACCGCATTCGCGCGGAGTTCGTCCTTGTGGGCTACGAGGAACTTTTCAAAGCTGGCGCTGCCGATTTCCTCCTCGCCTTCGACGAGGAAAATCAGGTTCAGGGGAAGCTTCCCCTCTGCCGCGAGTATGGACTCCACGGCCTTGACGTAGGTGAGGAACTGGCCCTTATCGTCCGTCGCGCCCCTGGCATAAATGTATCCGCCGCGTATATCGGGGGCAAAAGGAGGGCTTACCCATTCGTTGAGCGGATCGGGAGGCTGAACGTCATAGTGTCCGTACACGAGCAGCAGCGGAGCTCCCGCCACTTCCGGGGAACGGCCGAGAACGATGGGATGCCCGTCCGTGGGACATACCCTTGCCGAGAACCCAAGCATTTCAAGGCGTCCCTTTACCCACTCGGCGGCCTTCCCGACATCGTCCCGATGCTCGGAAAGGGCGCTTACGCTCGGGATCGAAAGGTACTCGGCCAGATCGGCGACGAAGCGGTCTCTATTGTTCTCGATATACGACGACACGTTCTCAGAAAGCATGATCTCCTCCCGCATGGGGGTTGACGGCGACGCCCGGAATCAAATTCTCCGCCGCCCTTTGTTTCAGACAGATTGTTCAGAGCTGGATTTCCCGGGCTGATAAATCCGGCCGTGCGTGGCGTGAGTAAAGTAGGTTCACAGAATATTATTTTCAAGCAAAGAGATGTGCGTGCTCGCGAAAAATCGGAAACGGACGAAAAGATTCGTACCCACCGGGCCGGAATGGTTTACATTTATGTCTGATCGAAAGGGAGAGACGACCCGATGAAAATTTCCGCCACAACCTACCACCGGATAGAGGAGATCCCGAGAGAGGTCTGGAACGGATTGGCGGCGCAGTCCTCGCCGATTGTCGAGTGGGATTACATTCAGGCGCTGGAAGGCTCCCGTTCGGTTTGCGTGGAGAAGGGCTACATCCCTGCGCATACGGTTCTTTCCACCGAATCCGGCCCCATCGGGATAGCGCCTCTTTTCGAACGCGACAGGGCCTGGGTGGAATTCGGCGACAACGGGCTGATTGCGTTTCTATCCGAATTGACCGGGCTTCCGTTCCATTCCGGGCTTGTGGGCAGCATTCCATACACCCCGATACCCGGCTACGACTTCCTGTCGGCACCGGAGGTCGATCCCTCTCCGGTTTACCGGCGATTGCTGGATCAAATCGACGCGCGCGCCGCCGAGCGCGGCCTTTCGACCTCGCGGCTTTATTTCATAGCCCCCGGCTCCCCGCTTCATCGCATTCTTCCCGAATACGGATACGTCGAACTCGCAACTCCTTATCTCTTGTGGCGCAATCCGGGATATGCGAGCTTCGACGACTACCTCGGCTCATTCAAGTCCAGCCGCCGCACCAAGATCAAACGCGAATGGCGCTCGATGGCCGGCCGGGGGATCTCTTTCCGCATGGTGCCGGGCGCCGAGGCCGGGGAGGATTTCTACCGCGACATACACACGCTCTACAGGGATACCTGGTATCGGCATATGAGTCCCGGCATCAGGCCGTTTCTAAACGATACCTTCTTCAAAATGCTCTCGGGGCCGTTCCGGGAAAGAGTGCTCTTTGCCGAAGCATCCCTCGACGGACGGCGCGCGGCGCTCGCCCTGTTTTACAGGAAGGCGGACTCGCTTTGGGGAAGGTACTGGGGCACGTTTCGGGACATCCCTTTCCTCCATTTTGCCACGTGTTATTACTTTCCTATCGCATACGCCATAGATGCGGGCATCAGGCTCTTCGATCCCGGTTTCGGCGGCGAGCACAAGATCATCCGGGGCTTCGAGTCGGTGCAGGTCTCCCACTTCATCAAGTTTTTCGACGAAAGACAGCGAAAGATCGCATATGCCGTTCTCGACCAGATGAGAGATCAGTTGATGCCCAAATAAACTCGATTCCTGTTCGCGGGACCATCGGGATAGACAAAGAGAGAGAGCCAAAGGAAGGAGGGGGAACCTTCAGCTCTCTCCGGAGGAGGAAAGATGTTCTTTCCGTTTCTTATGATAACTCGCGGATGAGCTTTTAAGGAGTACCCGAAAAAAATATTTTTTTAAAAAATAACAGCGGATTGCGGCTGTTCATCGCGGTCCCGGCCGGTCTCGGAAAACCTCAGGCAAAAAGGAAAAAACGGTCTTTCAGCTCGGATACAAGTCCCGTATCCGGAAGAAACCGCACCGTCGGAGGTTCGGGCAGAGGCAAGCGCAATCCCGTGAACGGAGTCTGTTCCAGCTTTAGATTGTAGGCCTGAACCATCAGGTTTTCGAGGTTTACCGTATCGGCTATATTGTAGGCCAGAAGCGTCTCAAGCGCCTTCGGATTTCGTGTGGCGAGATATTCCTGCCAGAGCAGCACGGCAAAATACCCATCCACTCCGTCGAGTTCCGCCCGGTCCAGGCCAAGTTGCTTTTCGCAACCCTTCAGGCCGCCCCTGTACCCGAGGCTTGCGAGCAGGAATCTCAAATCGATGTGCACGTGCGAAAGCCGTATGCCGAAGTAGCTGTTGATAAAAGGCAGGTCGAAGCAACTCCCGTTGTATGTAATCAGGACCTTGTATCTTTCGAGATGCTCGGGCAACTGTTCGAGGTTATCCCCGTGGACGAAATGAAAGACCTCCGACCCGTCGTAGACCGCAACCGTGGTTATGTGGTCCCCCGGTTCTCCGAGACCCGTGGTTTCGATGTCCAGGTAGGCGCAGCAGTGCCTGAATGCGCCGAAAAGCCTCCACAGCTCCCGGGACTCGAGCGAACCCGCGAAAAAGCCGGGATCGCACGCAGCAAGCCGCTCGCGGCATTCACCAATCCGCTTGACGAAAAACTCCCGCCGCTTTCCGCGAAAAGGCGTTTTGTATTCGCCTTCGCCGCAAAACGCGTCCCAGGAGCACACCCCCTTTTCCCATAAGGAATGCTCCGTCCGGACGCCGATTCCGGGCAGGTGTATGAATGTATGGCAAAGCATGACCCGTTTTGCTCCTCAGGCCGGGTACGACGCAGACCTGTGCTCGATTTCGCGGAGCGCCTGTCTGAGAAGGCCCGTGAAAAGGTGGAATACCCCCGAAGGCTCATGGCGGCCCTCGGCCGAAAGCCTTACGAACATGCGGCTGCGAAGGCCTCCGGTCAGCTCAATCTGGATACCGCGCCCGCTCTGGCAACGGTTGCAGAGGTTTCCCGGATGCCAGCCCCTCCACCTCCCGTTTTCCCCTATCTTAAAGCCGCTGGAAGCCAGCAGTTCTCCTACCCGCCGACCGGCATCGGTGTCGCGCCCCCCGACGTGGACGAGGGGATCTCCGCCTTCGTAGCCGTGGATCGCGAGCACCGTCATGGAACTTGCGGCAAGGGCCGCGCCCTCGGGTTCGTCAAACCGGGTGCTCGTGATGTGAAGCACTCCATTGCCGTTCTCTTTCAGACCCTCGAAAGCATAGAAGCTGTATTCCGAACCCGCGACGGCCAGCGCAAGCTCCGAGGTCCCCGGCTCGATACCGCCCCCGTGAGGAGCCATGACGGCTATTGCCGAGTTACGGCGGGCAACTCGGATCGCATAATCACGGCCGATCTTCTCGCTTCCCTGCAGCTCCGAATACGAACGATACATATCAGAAAATCTCTGCTCTGACGACAAAAGCCCGGCGTCGCCGGATCCATTTCCGGTTGCCGGGCTTTCGAAGAGGCTACGGCTATGCGTTAGTCGCGCCTGCCGAACACTCTCAAAAGAAGCAGGAACAGGTTGATGAAGTCGAGGTAGAGACGAAGAGCGCCGATTATCGCCCCCTTGCGCTCCATCTCGTAACCGGAAAAGCCTGAGTAGGCCATGGCCTTGATCTGCTGTGCGTCATAGGCCGTCAGTCCCACGAAAACTACGATTCCGGCATAGGTGATCAGCCAGTAGATCATCGGGCTGTTCATGAAGATGTTGACGACGGAAGCGATGATAACACCGATGAGGCCCATCGTCAGGAAGCTGCCCCATGAGGTAAGGTCTTTTTTCGTCGTATACCCGTAGACGCTCATCGCAGCGAACGTGCCCGCGGTAACGAAAAAGGTGTTCGCGATCGACGCTTTCGTATACACGAGGAATATGGCAGATAACGTCAGTCCGTTCAGAAAGGCGTACCCGAAGAACATGAGCAGCGCGGTGGAGGAACTGAGCTTGTTTATGGCTGCGCTGAGGGCGACGACAAGGCCCAGTTCGGCGACAATAAGCACGATCAATGTCATCGGGCTTCCGAACACGAACTGGAGAAGGGCCGGACTGGATACGGTAAACAGCGCCGTGATGGCGGTAACGGCCAGTCCGAGTGCCATCCAGTTATACACGCGGCGAACAAATTCGCTTTGAACGAGTGTGCGGTCTTTCTCGAAATATGCGCCTCTTTCCATCTGCATCCCTTTCATAGACATAATTCAGCAACAACTGCCATCTGCCGGGGTCCCGGAATATCTCACCTGCGTGACGGGGCAGATTATATCGTCTTCTCCGTTTTTGCAAAGTCTTTGACTGTTAAGTTTAATGTCTCGAATTGTTTCGTCAAGCCTTCCGGTTTGCGGGATATTCATACCCCGTCCATATAAAAAAGGAGAGGCGCGCGTTTAGCACACCTCTCCGGCATATCGTTAATCGTATTCGACTGTTTAAATCTCGATCATGCTTTCCTGCAGGAGGTCAATGTCCGCTATTTCCTCCTCGAGGTAGGCCTTGAGCTTCTTCTTGAGACGACTCTCGATCTGGCGGACCCGTTCCCGGCTGATGCCGAACTTGTCCCCGATTTCCTGCAGGGTCATCGGTTCTTCCGTCAGAAGCCTCCGGTCAAAGATGACCGCCTCTTTGCCCTTAAGTTGCTCACGAAAGAGCATGAGCTTGTCGTGCAGAATGGCCTTGGCTTCCTGATCGGCAAGCTGATCGTCAACGGGCAAATCATCCGAAGGCAGGAAGGATTTGTGCGTATCCTCGGAATCCTCCTTGAGAGGGCTGTCGAGAGAAATTTCCCAACTGTTGAGCCTCTGGTCCATCTCGATGATTTCCGATTCCTTCACATCGAGCCGAAGACTGAGCACCTTGGCGGAGGCTTCTATACCCTGCGCCTCGAGCCTTTCCTTTTCTTTTCGCAAGTTAAAGAAAAGTTTCCGTTGCGCCTGGGTCGTCCCGATCTTGACAAGCTTCCAGTTGTCCATGATGAACTTGATGATGTATGCCTTGATCCAGAACGAAGCATAATAGGAAAACTTGTAGCCGCGGTAGGGATCGAATTTCTTTACGGCCTGCATCAGGCCGACATTCCCCTCCTGGATCAGGTCCATGAGGTTCTGCATCCAGTAGCGCTGGAAATCCATCGCGATTTTCACGACCAGGCGAAGGTTGGCCGTAATCAGCTTGTAGGCTGAATCGATATCGCCCTTTTCGCGATACCGTATCGCAAGTTCCATCTCGTCTTCCCGGCTGAGAAGCGGGTATCTCTTGATCTCATCAAGGTAGAGGCGAAACGGATCGAAAGATATCGGTGCATGTCTCTCCGACTGGGGAGTGCTCTCTTTCACATCCGATTCATCGGAAGGATTTGCGGATGCCTTCCGGTCAACTTTGGTACTTTTTTGTTTTGCATTTTGTTTTGCATTTTTGAGCATGGAATCAATTTTCCTTGCTGCGAGAAACGGTTATCTTACCGCAGGCAACCCACCGGGGAGGCCCCCGAGATCAGCTTTCTCATTTTAGTACACGAGTGGTCACAAAACAAGACGCAAAAGGAAACCGTTTTCCCGCCACAGCGCTTGATTTTTCGATATGCTTCCAGTATAAGTTCGAAACGATCAAATAAGAAGGGACTCGGCCGATATTAATTAACATGAAACCCTGCGCACCGGATCACATCGCGAGCATCACCCCCTACCCTCCCGGCAAGCCCATTGAAGAACTGGAACGCGAATACGGCATCAGCGGTTCCATAAAGCTTGCCAGCAACGAGAACCCTATCGGCCCCTCTCCTCGCGCCATTGAAGCCATACAGGCCGCGGTTCGGAAGCTCAACCGCTATCCCGACGGCAGCGGCTTTTACCTGAGACGAAAAATCGCGGACAAGTTCGGCCTTCCCTTTGACGGCATTCTGCTCGGCAACGGCTCAAACGAACTCATAGAACTGGTTATTCGCGCCTTCATGGGACCGGGCGATGAAGTGATGATGCCCGCCCCTTCCTTTCTGCTCTACCGCCTCGTCGTCCAGTGGATGGGAGGACGGCCCGTTTCGATCCCGCTCAAGGGTCTCAAGGTCGATCTTGACGCCATGGCCGATGCGGTGACCGAGCGCACGAAGGTCATTTTCCTGACCAACCCGAACAATCCCACGGGCACGGTCATCGGCAGGCGCGATTTCGACCTGTTTCTCTCAAGAATCCCCGAACGCATCGTCTTGGTGCTCGACGAAGCCTATATAGATTTCAACCGCGACCCGGACACGCCCTCCGGCTTCGAATATATCGATGGTGCCGGACCGGCCGTCGTGGTCCTCAAGACGTTTTCCAAAGCCTACGGTCTGGCCGGACTCAGGATCGGCTACGGTGCCATGCCCGTTCCGGTTGCGGGCTTTCTCAACCGCGTCCGTCAGCCGTTCAACACGAATTCTCTCGCACAGGCCGCGGCGCTGGCCGCGCTCGACGACGAGGAATTTTTCGACCTGACCCGGAAAATGACCTGGGACGGACTTCAGTATCTTTACGGCGAAGTGGAAAAGCTGGGCCTCAAGTATGTGGTCTCTCAGGCCAATTTCTTTCTCATCGAGGTCCCCTGCGAGTCGAAGCGGGTTTTTGAGGCGATGCTTCGGCGCGGCGTAATCATCAGGTCGATGGCGTCCTACGGGATGGACAATTTCATTCGTATAAACGCCGGTCTGCCCGAGGAAAACGAACGATTCGTCCGTACTTTCAGTGAAGTGCTGGCCGAAATCAAGCAATCTGCATAAAAGCGCATGATAATAGCCATAGATGGTCCGGCGGGAGCCGGGAAGAGTACTGTTTGCAGGATTCTGGCGCAGGAGCTTCGTTTCGTCTATCTCGACACGGGCGCCATGTACCGCGCCGTCGCCTGGGCCTTGAACGCGGAGAAGCCGGGCACGACGCCCGAGGAAATCACGGAGGGGCGACTTCGCTCCCTTCCGCTTGCCTTCGATATGAAGGCGGAGAGCCTTGAAATCCTCTATCGCGGGAAAAGTCTCACAAGCGAACTGCGCAACCCGGAGATGTCCGAAGCCGCATCGAGGGTTTCCCGGCTTGGTCCGGTGAGGGAGTTTCTGCTCTCCTGGCAGAGAAAGCTTGGCGAGCAGGGTGACATCGTCGCCGAGGGGCGTGACACGGCAACGGTCGTTTTCCCCGGAGCCGAACTCAAGGTCTTCCTCACGGCCGATCTGCCGACCAGGATACGGAGACGCCATGCGGAATACTCGGACAAGGGCATGGACGTATCCTATGATGAGATCGCCACCGCGATTCGGGAGCGCGACAGAGCCGATGCCAACCGGGAGTTGGCTCCCATGAAACCGGCTCCCGGAGCGCTGATTCTGGACACGTCCGCACTCGACATCCCGGGGGTTGTCCGGAAGCTGATTGAGGCGGCAAAAGGGCTAAAGCCCTCCGGCACTACGATATAGACAAGTTTTGGATTGCTAAAATTGCTGTAATTTGGTAGAGTTTAGCGTTTCAAATGGCGAATAGCCAAAAACTCGGTAAGGGGGCAAGGTAGAATCAATGACCGTAAAAGATGAACTAGAAAAACAACCCTTTGATATGGAAAACACGTCTGTCGACGAGCAAGACACCGACGAAGACATGGATTCCATGCACGATCTCTATGAACAGAGTTTCCGGAACATTCAGGAAGGCGAAGTCATACGGGGTCGAATTGTCCAGGTCAGCGACGATTTTGTCATGGTTGACATTGGATACAAATCGGAAGGCCAAATCTCCATCCACGAATTCAAGGACGAAACGGGCCAACTGCAGGCTGAAGTGGGAGACGAAATCGACGTCCTGCTCGAGTTCCACGACGACGACGACGGCACCATTCATCTGTCCAAGGAAAAGGCTGCAAAGATCAAGGTCTGGGATGACATCAGCCGCATTTACAGCGACGACGGCGTAATCGACGGAAAGATCGTCGCGAAGGTCAAAGGCGGCTTGGCTGTCGACATCGGCGTCCAGGCGTTTCTCCCCGGATCGCAGGTTGACCTGCGTCCCGTGCGGAACCTGGAGTCCCTGATCGGGCACACCTTCCCGTTCAAGGTCCTCAAATATAACAAGAAGAGGCGCAATGTCGTTTTGTCGCGCCGTGCGCTGCTCGAAAAAGAGCGCGAGCAGATGAAGTCTCATACCCTTGCCACTCTCGAAGACAGCAAGGTGGTCGACGGTGTCGTCAAAAACATCACCGACTACGGCGTTTTCGTTGACCTGGGAGGCATCGACGGCCTGCTGCACATCACCGATATGAGCTGGGGGCGTGTCGGACATCCTTCCGAAATGTTCCAGATCGGCGACAAGATCAAAGTCAAGGTCCTTAGTTTCGACCGCGACAATGAACGCGTTTCCCTGGGGCTCAAGCAGCTTGTGGACGATCCCTGGACTCAGGCCGAGTCGCGCTACCCGGTCGGGACCAAAGTCCGTGGCAAGGTGGTCAGCCTTACCGATTACGGTGCGTTCGTCGAAATCGAAGAGGGCGTGGAAGGTCTCATCCATGTCTCCGAGATGTCCTGGACAAAGAAGATCCGCCATCCGTCCAAGATTCTCTCGGTCGGCGACGAAGTTGAAGCCGTGGTGCTCAGCATCAATCCCGAAAGCAAGCGCATCTCCCTTGGCATGAAGCAGCTCGAATCCAATCCCTGGGACGTCATCGCGCAGAAATATCCCGTTGGAACCACCATCGCCGGCAAGATCAAGAACATCACCGATTTCGGTATTTTCATCGGAATCGACGAAGGCATAGACGGCCTTGTGCATATTTCGGATATTTCCTGGACCAAGAGGGTCAAGCATCCCTCCGAGATCTTCCGCAAGAACCAGGAAGTCCAGGCCATAGTCCTGAATATCGACAAGGACAACGAACGTTTCTCCCTGGGCATCAAGCAGCTTGAATCCGATCCCTGGGAGAGCATCCCGCAGCGCTATCCTCTCGGCAGCATCGTGTCCGGTCCGATTACCAATGTGACCGACTTCGGGCTTTTCGTCGAACTCGAGGAAGGCATTGAGGGTCTGGTTCACGTGTCCGAGATCAGCAAGGAGAAGATCAAGTCCCCGGTCGGCGCTTTCAAGCCGGGCGACAGGATCACCGCCAAGGTCATCAATATCTCCCCCAAGGAGAGAAAGATCGGGCTGTCGGTGAAGAAGATCGAGGAGCAGGACGAGCGCTCGAATTACGACGAATACCTCAATACGAGCAAGGCGGCCACCTCGAATCTCGGTGAACTTCTCAAAGAGGGACTCGAAGCGAAAGCCAACAGCACGTTGAACAGTGACAAATCGTGATTCGATAATTATCTGTTTATCTACTTGGCAGTGAAACACCCGGTTGAGCATTGTGCCCGATACCGGGTGTTTTTTTTAAACAGTACGGATGGACCGATACGATGAAGCTGCGCGGCTGTCTCATCACTTTGCTCGTTTTGGTCGTTGTTGCGGGGGCCGTTCTTCTGGCCCTCTTTGATTTTGAAATCTCCGGAAAAAACAACAAGGTGGGGGTTATCGAGATCAAGGGCACGATCACCGGTTCACAGGATACGCTCAAACAGATCAAGGAATACAGGAAGGATTCATCCATCCGCGCAATCCTTGTGCGGATAGACTCACCGGGAGGGGCCGTGGGCCCGTCCCAGGAGATTTACCGCGAACTCAAACGCGCCTCCGAAGTCAAACCCGTGGTAGCCTCCATGGGCAGCGTCGCGGCCTCCGGCGGATATTACATCGCCTGCGCGGCAAACCACGTCATGGCAAATCCCGGGACGATCACGGGGAGCATCGGCGTCATCATCCATTTTCCCAACCTTCGGGAACTCTTCGATAAGATCGGCTACCAGATGACGACGATCAAGAGCGGACAGTTCAAGGACCTCGGCAACCCGGGCCGTGAAATGACTCCGGAAGAAGAAGCGGTGCTCCAGGGGATGATAGATGAGACCTACGGGCAGTTCGTGCGGGATGTTTCCTCCGCTCGCAAGCTCCCCGAGGATGATGTCCGCAAGATCGCGGACGGCCGGATATTTGTCGGTGAAAAGGCTCGGGAGCTCAAGCTCATCGATCAGCTCGGCAACTTTGAAGACGCGGTCGACAAGGCCGCCGAACTGGGGAAAATCGAGGGCGAACCGGATGTCGTGTACGCCAAGAAGAGCAGAAAAGCGCTTGTCGATTTTCTTTTCGGAAGCGAGTTGAGCGAAAAGCTGCAGGACATGGTCTTCGATTCGGCGGCCATTCTTCGTTACCAACTCCCGGATTTGGGCCGGTAGCAACGAGGCTCCGGATCATGCGGGATGCGGCCGTGCACCGGGGGGCTCAGACGCTGAAAGCGGAAATATCACCCGCTCCCACACGCAATACTTCCGGTGTATCGTCAATTAGGGATATAATACTTGAAGCAACGCCCGGCACATTGCCTCCATCGACCGTCATTGAAAGAGCGTGGCCGATCTTGTCCTGGATTTCCCTCGGAGTTGACAGAATGCCGTTCGTTTCCGGATCGGTGGCGCTGGTGCTGATAATGGGGTGCCCTAATTCCTGAACGATAGCCAGGCAGATCGGGTTGTCGGGGACGCGTATACCGACTGTTTGCCTTTTGGTAAGCATGATTTTCGGGACAAGGCGGGAACCTTCCATGATGAAGGTGTAGGGTCCGGGGAGGAGTCTTTTCATCGTCTTGTAGGCATAGTTGGTAACCTGGGCATATTCGCTGATGTTCTTCAGGTCGCTGCAAATAAAACTAAACGGCTGCTGATGGGAACGGCGCTTCAACTGGTAGATTTTTTCGATCGCCCCCTTATTCAAGAGGTCGCAGCCGATACCGTAGTACGTATCGGTGGGATAGGCGATGACGCCGCCGTTAGCCAGCACCTCGACGACTTTTTTGATCTTTCTCGGCTCCGGGTGCTTTGGGTTGATCTCCAATATCATGCGAAACATTCTCCTGGTGAAAGGAAGCTGCCGTTTTTTGTATGTCGCCGATGGCCCGGTCGCGGGCGCGTTGCGCGTCAAAGCCGGGAGAAATGCTTCTGGCCCTTGGTGTAGAGAATAAGAGCATGCAAAAGACAATGTCAAGCGAAGAAAGCCGCACGAGCCCTCCAACCGCCCTGTTTGCCAGCATCGATATAGGCTCGCACACCACCCGGATGCTCATAGCGTCGAAGCAGGGAGATCGTCTGATTCCGCTTTGCTCCCAAAGAAGGGTGACCCGGCTCGCGCAGGACTTTCAGAAATCCGGGGAGATCGTCCCTGCCGCCCAGACCCGGAATCTTTCCGCTTTGCAGGAGTATTCCGCACTCCTGCAAAGCCATGGCGTCCAGAGGCTCGCCTGCGGCGCGACCGGGGTTCTCAGACGCGCCCGCAACCGTGATGCCGTCCTGAGCCGGATTGCCGAGAAGACCCGCATTGTTCCGGAAGTGCTTTCCGAGGAAGCCGAGGCGATCCTTTCGGCCAAAGGCATCCTGAGCGTTTTGCCGCGCTCGGATGGAAATGTGCTCTCCTTCGACGTCGGAGGAGGAAGCACGGAATTCCTTCTGGCCACCTCCGGCGCCAGCCGTCCCGCATGGACCGCAAGCCGCCCGGTCGGAGCGGCGACCCTCACCGAGAAATACCTCTCCGGCGATCCTCCGGGACCGGTCGCGCTCGAGGCGTCGATCATCTCGGCGCGCGCGGAAATTCTCTCGGCTCGTGAGGACATGCACGCGACGCTCTGCGCAAAAGGCATATCGGAACTGCCCGGTCCGCTCCTGCTCGCAGGCACCGCCGGCACGGTAACGACCCTTGCCGCCATGCACCTCGGTATGACCCGATACGCCCCTTCCCGGGTGAACGGCACGGTCCTCACCTCCGGATTTCTCTCCTCGCTTCTGCACTCGTTTTGCTCCATGCGCCTGGAGGACCGAAGACGCACCCCGGGCCTGGAACGCGGGAGAGAGGATATCATTCTCGGAGGCGCCGTCATTGTCGACCAGATTCTGGCCTGTTTTGGTTCCGACCGTTTCGTTGCAATCGACGCCGGACTCATGGAGGGACTGCTTCTGGGCCTCGTTGAGCGCGAATACCTGATGGCCGATGAACTCACAACAGGCTTGACATGGCTCATGCAAAAGGGATAAAGCCCCGAAAAACCATTGATCCAAAACCTGACTTACCGAATTCGGAGAGAATGAATGGACCCTAAAGACCCGAAGCAAATACCCGAGGCGCTTACTTTCGACGATGTCACTCTTATTCCCAACTATTCCGAAGTCCTCCCTGTCGAAACGGACGTGGCGACCATGCTGACGCGCGGGATCGGGATGCGCATTCCTCTCATGAGCGCGGCCATGGACACCGTTACCGAATCGGACACGGCGATCAGCCTTGCGCGTGAAGGCGGCATCGGCATCATTCACCGCAACATGAGCGTCGCTGCCCAGGCCCAGGAGGTAAACAAGGTCAAGAAGTCCGAGAGCGGCATGATCGTCGACCCGGTTACCGTCGACCCGGATCAGAAGATCGGCGATGTTTTCGAACTCATGAGCCGCTACCGGATATCGGGCGTGCCGGTCGTCAAGGGCGACCAGCTCGTCGGGATCATCACCAACAGGGACCTGCGTTTCGAAACGGATGAGTCGATCAGGGTCAGCGAGCTGATGACCAAGGAAAATCTGGTTACCGCGCAGGTCGGCATTTCCCTTGAAGAATCGAAGAAACTTCTTCAGAAGCGGCGGATTGAAAAGCTTCTGGTCGTCGACGAAGCCGGACGCCTCAAGGGGCTTATTACCATAAAAGACATCATGAAAATCAAGAAATACCCGAACGCCTCCAAGGACCACTTCGGAAGGCTCCGCGTCGGCGCGGCCGTCGGCGTCGGAAAGGACATGCTCGAGCGGGCCACCGCGCTGAGAAACGTTGGCGTGGACGTGCTGGTTGTCGACAGCGCGCACGGTCACTCGCGCAATATTCTCGAAGCCGTCAAGCTCATAAAATCGACTTTCCCCGAACTCCAGGTGGCCGCGGGGAACGTCGCAACGGCTTCCGGCACAGAGGCTCTCATCAGGGCGGGCGCCGATGCCGTTAAAGTCGGGGTCGGTCCGGGGTCGATCTGCACGACGAGAATCGTTGCGGGGGTCGGCGTCCCGCAGGTCACCGCCATTCTCGAATGCTCGCGGGTCGGGCGCGAGATGGGCGTACCCGTTATTGCCGACGGCGGCATCAAGTACAGCGGCGACATCGTCAAAGCGCTCGCGTCCGGAGCCGACAGCGTGATGGTCGGAGGACTCTTCGCGGGAACGGATGAGAGTCCTGGTGAAACGATCCTGTATCAGGGCCGCAGCTACAAGGTCTACCGCGGCATGGGGTCCCTCGGGGCGATGCGCGCAGGAAGCAGGGACCGCTACTTTCAGGAAGACGTATTCGAACCCAAGAAGCTCGTCCCCGAAGGGATCGAGGGCAAGGTTCCCTATCGCGGTCCGGTCATGGATGTAGTCCACCAGCTCCTGGGAGGCTTAGGCGCGGGCATGG
>JAJFVB010000113.1 GCA_021372055.1 Desulfobacteraceae bacterium
TACTAAGACCTTCACAAATAAGCGAACATGTGATATGTTCAGGGCATGAAAGAACTCGACGGACGAAAACTTGGACGAAAGACCCTCGAAGAAATCCGGATCCGGGCTGTGAAGCGCGTTGAAGCCGGGGAAAGTCCCGAGGTGGTCATCAAGGCATTAGGGCTTTCGCGCCCTCGTATTTACCAATGGATTGCCAAGTATCGCGAGGGCGGCATCGATGCCCTGCGATCCAGCAGCGCTCCCGGACGCCCCCCGAGACTTTCCGGTGAACAACTGCAAATGATCTACCGCGTTGTGACCAAAGACGATCCCAGGCAGCTCAAATTCTCCTTTGCTCTTTGGACCTGCTCACTGGTTCGGGAACTGATCCAGCAAAAGTTTGAGATTCACCTCAGCGAGGTCTCAGTCGGAAGAGTGCTAAAGAAACTGGGCCTTACTCCCCAAAGACCTCTGTGGCGTGCCTATCAACAAGACAAGCGGTTGGTTGTTTCCTGGATGGCTGTCGAATATCCAAAAATCCAGGCCATGGCCAAAGCGGCGGGCGCTGCGATTTTTTGGGGAGACGAATCGGCCATCCGCTCCGATTACCACTCCGGCACCACCTGGGCTATTAAAGGGAAAACGCCGGTTGTCGCGGCCACCGGAGCACGCTTCAAAGTCAATATGCTTTCTGCCATCAGCGCTAAGGGATCCCTGCACTTTATGGTGACCGATGAAAATGTGAATTCGACTACCTTCATCGAATTCCTTGAACGGCTGCTCCATGACTCCCGCCAACCTGTCTATCTCATCGTCGACAATCATCCGGTCCACAAATCCGCACAGATCCAAGCGTATGTGGCTTCCACTAGGGGGCGTCTACGGATCTTTTACCTGCCGCCCTACTCGCCGGAACTCAACCCCGACGAACAGGTCTGGAACCATGTCAAGGGCCATGGGATAGGGCGCATGTTTATAAAGGGACTCGCCGACCTCAAGGAGCGTGTCATGGCTCGCCTAAAACTGCTCCAAAGTACGCCTGAAATCGTTCGGAATTTTTTCAGGCACCGTGGCGTTCTCTACTCCTCAATGTTCGCTAATCTATGAAGGTGTTAGTATATCCATGAGAAGAATAAGCTAGGCAATTATTCCAGCGCGGGAGGCCGGATAACTTGTTGTCAGGGCGCGAAGCGCAAGAGGTCTGGTGAGGAGCCCAAGAGAGGATTTAGCGGCTTGTTTGTTGTTCACCGTGATCTCTTCTGTAAGTATCGTCATTGATCTGCTTGAATAGTCGATAGTGTTATTCCGAGTTGTTCACGCCTTATCACTATCGGCGTCGTGAGATTGACCGCATGCTTGCCGGGAAGACAGTATCTATTCCGAACGCAAGCTGCCATTTCCAATACCCGCTAACGGCGATGCATTTTTATTCGGAGAGGATTCACAATGAAAAAATTCTGTATCCGCTTGTATATATCATTGATAATCACGCTGGTCATCGGCATCCCCGCGATACAAGCCAATGACATCTCGCCGGTGGGCGGAAAGATTGCTTCCGATTCGCAGGGGCATGCCATCTACCAGATAAGCGGCAATGGAATCAAAATCGGGTACAAATTGATCGGATCGGGTGAACCACTGATACTGCTTACCGGGCTTGGAGGCATAATGGAGAATTGGTCCCCGGCATTAATCGAAGCGGCGTCAAAAAAATACCAATTGATTATCATGGATAACAGGGGTATGGGCTACACAACTGACAACGGTGTGAAGTTCACTTATCGACTTTTTGCCGAGGATGTAATCGCTCTGCTGGATGCTCTTGGAGTCCAAAAGACAAATGTTTTGGGATTCTCACAGTCAAGTGTCACCACGCAGAACCTGCTGATATACTATCCTGAAAGAGTCAATAAAGCGATTGTTCATGCTACCTCTACCAATGGAAGCGCCGTTGCGGCCGTTTTGAAAGGCAAACCGCTGCCTGATAATCCTACCATAAGAAAACAAGTCAAAGCAGCAATGGAGTGGAAAACTCCCCTGGATAAGATGCCGCTCATCAAAAATCAGGTAATGCTCCTGGTGGGAACCGCGGACACAGTCGTGGGCACTGAGAGCTCGAAAACTCTGGCAAAACTGATTCCGGGCGCATGGCTGGTTCAATTCAAGAATGGGACACACCATGTACAATTCGAAGCACCCTCCGAATTTGCCCGAATCGTCATGACATTTCTGGAGATTAACGAAACAGTTCCAGCACCATCTACAAAATAATCCCATATGTTGCACCCCGTTAAATAGTCCATAACGTTAACAGGGTCTCCAACCGGGTAAGGCTGTGGTTCGATGCGGTGAACTCGCTTGTTTCTACCAGTAGAAACAACCCCCTTGTTTTTGCCCTCTTTTTGGAAAAAAATACTTGCAATCCAAATTTTAAGCCGGTTTACCGGGGTGGCCACCCCGGGGAGCGCGGCCTGAAAAAGGCGGCAGTCTGGTGCCAGACCCATCAGACTTGCCGCCTTTTTTATTACCTGTTTAAGGATTGCTGATGGCCTGGACAGATGCTGACGAGGACACAGTCAAAGCGGCGATTCTGGCTCGTGAGCGAGGAGAGCAGATCAAACGCATCACTGCGCAAGACGGCAGGTCGGTGGAATATGCGGAAGGGGCGTCGCTGCGAGATCTCATGTCCTTGCTATCAGAGATCCGGTCCGCACGGAATGCCGCTTCAGGCCGCAGGCGGTTTGTTCTCACCAGCACCAGCAAGGGGCTTTAGGTGGGATATCTCAAGGTAGTCGACCATAACGGGAACCGCATCCATTCGAGTGCTATGGGTCCGCCCTTCGAGGGGCAAGCACAGGCAGGCGCCTCTCTACCTGGGGACTGTCGGGATCCGGTCCCAACATGGCGGTGTCCAGCTCGCTTGCTTCGCTTCGGGCTCGCTCCCGAGAACTCACCAGGAACAACCTCAACGCCCAAGCCGGGGTGGAGTCCTACGTATCCAACCTCATCGGGACGGGGATCATCCCACGATGGAGGCTGGAAGATCAGAACCTCAAGGCAGATGTGCAGCAGCTTTGGTCGGATTGGACCGAAGAAGCCGATGCAAACGGTGCGCTTGATTTTTACGGCCTGCAGGCACTGGCATCAAGAGCCTTGATCGATAGCGGCGAGGTGTTAGCCAGGTTTCGCCCGAGATACCCGGGGGACCTTCTCTCGGTGCCTCTGCAAATCCAGCTCCTGGAATCGGACCACCTGGATGAAACCTTCGAGTCTATAGCCCCGAACGGTAACCCCATCAGGATGGAAATCGAGTTCGACAAGAACCTCGGGAAAAGAGTCGCTTATTGGGTGTTTCGCGATCACCCCGGCGAGCAGTTTCTGCTCGCAAACACAACGGAGCGCGTAAGGGTTCCGGCAACCGAGATGCTCCACATCTTCAGGCCTCTCAGACCCGGGCAGGCCCGCGGGAGACCCTGGTTAACCTCGATAATCGTTCGGCTCCATGAACTGGACCAGTACGAAGACGCCGAGCTTGTGCGCAAGAAGGCCGCGGCCATGTTTGGCGGGTTTATAACCGAACCCCCAACTGAGGACGTTGGCGGATCCCCTCTTGGGAAAATTGCCGGCAAAGATACAGAGAGCTGGGACGTTGTAGCCCTCGAGCCCGGGACCTTCCCGGTGCTTCCGCCGGGCATGGAGGTGACCTTCTCCACTCCTGCAGACGTTGGTGGCAACTACGAAGTCTGGATCAAGCAGACTCTCAGGGAGATCGCAGCCGGAATCGGGGTCACATACGAACAGCTCACCGGGGATCTCTCCGGCGTCAATTACTCATCGATCCGCGCGGGCCTGCTTGAGTTTCGAAGAAGATGCGAGATGCTCCAGTGGCATACGCTCATCTTCCAGTTCTGCCAGCCTGTTGCCAGGAGATGGATGGATACGGCGGTTGCCGCAGGCCTAATCGGCATTTCCGGAGGGTATTCGGCAAACCGCAGAAAGTATTACCGGATCGAATGGAGGGCTCCGCGGTGGCCGTGGGTGGACCCGATGAAAGACGCCATGGCGGCACTGCTCGAAGTCCGCGGAGGCTTCCGCCCGAGATCGTCTGTTATCGCCGAGATGGGAGAAGATGCCGAAGACGTCGACCGGCAGTACGCGGAAGATGCTGCAAGAGCTGACAGCCTGGATCTGGTATTCGATTCCGACCCGAGAAAAACGGAGAAGTCCGGCGCCATGCAAACGGCACAGGACACTGCAGTCAAGGATGCAGCCAATGCCTAAGGCAATGCTCGCTCGTATCGCATCGCGGCTCTTAAACACTCCGCTTATGATCACGCCCGGCAAGCTTGAGACCATACTTCAGGCTCTGGGGCCACGGATCGGCCTGGGTGAGATCGATACTCCCGCGGCAGTAACGGATTTTTCAAGGAGGCCTCAGTACCGGGAGTACTCAGGTGACGGCATAGGTCTCATTCCGGTTATGGGACCTCTGGCATACAACCTCTCGTTTGAAGATGCGGTCTGCAGCGATATCGTCAGCTACCGCGATATCCGTTCGATGTTCCGCGAGGCCCTGGATGACCCGCAGATTACAGCAATCCTTTTTGCCTTCGATTCTCCGGGCGGGGAAGTTGCCGGCGTGTTCGACCTGGCTGACGAGATCTACCAGGCACGAAGCGTAAAGCCCATCTACTCAATCGCAGACGAGGCGGCATTCAGTGCCGCTTATGCTCTCGCAGGCGCTGCAGCTGAGATTTTTCTGCCGCGGACCGGAGGGGTGGGCTCGATTGGCGTAATAGCCCAGCACGTGGACCAATCGGCAAAAGATGCCAAGGACGGCTTCGAGTTCACGCCCGTTTTCGCGGGAGCCAGGAAAAACGACTTCAGTCCGCATCAGGCGCTATCTCCCGAAGGCTTGGAAAGACTCCAGGCTTTGGTGGATGCGGACTACAGGATTTTTGTCGATACGGTCGCACGGAATCGGGGGCTTTCAACAGATGCAGTCTCCGCAACAGAAGCAGCCATATTCAAGGGTGAGGCGGCCATCGTGGCCGGGCTTGCCGACAAGATAATGAACTTCGAGCAGGCCGTTGCTTATATCGAGGCAAAGAGCCGCAATGGAGGGCAAACGATGAAAATCTTTGGATTCGGGGCCAAGGTGCAGCCCACGGCTGCCGCTCCCGAAAGCAGTCCGGCAGGAGCACTCCCGGAAGAGGTTGTGGACCTGCAGGCGGTGCTCGAGCAGGCAAGAAGCGAAGTGTTTGATGCGGGCAAAGCCGAGGCTCTCCAGGCAGCGCGTGAAACCGTAAAGGCAGAAGAGATCGCCAGGGTTTCCGCGATCATGGATTCGGTCCAGGCAGTCGGCAAGCACCTTCCCGATCCGTTTTCCTTTGCCGTGGAACTCGTAAAGGAAGGCGCTTCCGCCCAGCAAGCCTCGGATCGCATCATCAAGGCCGTTGCCGATAAAAGCGCAGCCGATGCCCCCGAGATCACATCTACCGTAACTCCCACGGGAACCGGTGAGCCGAACCCTTTGCTTGCCGACGCTCGCAAGCGCGCAGAAGCCGCAAAGAAGAAAGGAGCCTAAGCCATGCAGGTGCTCACCGAGCAAAATCGCCTCGGCGATATTTTGAAATTTGAGTCGGGAGACGTTAAGAGGTTCTCCCGCGAGGATGTGACGGTCCTCTCCGGCCAGGAACTCGCTGTCGGCGCCGTTATTGGAAAAATCACAAAGGGAGCGTGCCCTGCAACCGGGACGGCAGATGCGGGCAACTCGGGTGCCGGGACCTGCAGCGCAGTTAGCGCCGGAGCCCAGGCGCAGGTCGGGACCTATGCCGTTATGCCGGGTGACCAGGTAAAAGGCGCAACGAGCGGCGCAAGCGGCCGGGTGCAGAGCTTGAGCTTATCAACCGGTTCCTGGGCTGGTGGCGATGCCGCGGGAACGCTAATCCTCGATGATGTTACCGGGACCTTCCAGTCCGAAAATATCAACGTGGAAGACAACGCAAATGTCGCAACCATCGGGGGCAACGCTTCAAACTACTACCCCGACCGCCCGGGAGTGGCCGTCGTAAGGGATGCCGAAATCAATGCGGGAAACCTCGTGTGGCCGGCCGGAGCAACCTCGGATCAGAAGGCGGCAGCGCTCGTAAGGCTTGCCGAACGAGGAATCGTTTCCCGTCCCATAGCGTAACGGTTAAACCGAAAGGAGCCTTCAGGCCATGATACTCAATCCTTTTCAAAACGATGCCTTCAACATGGTATCGCTCACTCAGAGCATCAATATCCTGCCGAACATGTACGGCCGGTGCGAGCAGCTGAACCTCT
>JAJFVB010000137.1 GCA_021372055.1 Desulfobacteraceae bacterium
ATCCGGATACTCACGGGCATGGAAGCGGGTACGCTCCAGCCTGACGGAACCTACCCCGAAGGCACCGTTTATCGCAAGGTCGACGACAGGCTTCGCGAGATTTCCGAAATAGTCCGTAAATTCGGAAAAGAAGAGGAAAACGGAAAAAAGAATAACGATGAACCCGAGGCCGGATGTCCCCATTGCGGGCATTAGCCTCCGGGAAACGGGTGGCTGAAAACTACGGGAGCGCAGGGATGCCTGCGCTCCTTTTCTTTTGATGTCGATCGGTTACAAGGAGGCTGCCGGCGTCGCGCCAGCGGTTTTGATTGACCGGTCCCCGGCCGATGATTAAATTCAAAATGCGTCAGATTCAAAAACAGGCGCAATTCGCGAGAGCGTTCACATATTGGAGGAGGTACCATGGAATATAATATTACGGAACTGCGCAAACAGGGAAGACCTCTGTGGATGACGGATTTCGAGCTCGAGTCCACGGCGGACCTTTTGGGCGGAGGCGGTGACATTTACACCGACCGGCTTCCTATCGATACATATAGGGAAATTGGTATGGAAATGGCCGATGAGGAATCGCCCGAAGAGTTGAGTGTTCAGTCCTCTGCAGGGCAGGACCGTGATTTTGTCGGCTAGCAAGCAGCAGGGCGCTTCAATCATAAGGCGGCACGGGCGGCAGGATTGCCGCCCTTTTCGTTTCAGGACCGGACACGGAATCCTGCTCCGCATCCAAGGGAGGCATAGCAGCCCTGACTCACGCCCTTGCGCTGAGCCTGGGGCCGCAGGTCCGTGTAAACTGCATCAGCCCGGGCTGGATAGACGTCCGCGAATGGAAGAAAGGCCGCCCTCGCCCCGTCGAACCGCTCGGCTCCCAGGACCACCTTCAGCATCCGGCGGGCAGGGTCGGAAAGCCGGATGACATTGTCTCGGCCGTCCTGTATCTTGCCTCGGAGGAAGCATCCTTCATTATGAGTGCGAATTTGACGGTTGATGGCGGGATGACTAGAAAGATGATCTATGTGGAGTGATTTTTCCGAAACGATGCTTCGAGAAGAGGAGATGATCCTGAAAAGAGTTGAAGTGGAGTTGGCGCCGGCAATTTGGGAGGAAATGGACCCGAGCGATCTCTACGACAGCGGGATGGTTTCCCTTGCAACGCATTTCGAAAACGGCGATGAACTTGACGGCTTGGATGGTACTTACTGGTGGACGTGGGATTTCACCAAGCCTCCAAGGCAAATCCGGATCGTGAAGTCCTGATATCAGACTGCGTTCGAGTTGATGCCTATCGAGACACCTCAAAGTGCGGAGGAATGATTCCCCGTACCACCCCGCAAGCGCCCGGCGCTGACGGCTACGGGCCAACGGCCGCAACCGGAGCGCCAAAATGAGCGGCGTTGGGGTGTGTGGGGGGGGCGCTCCCCACGCTTTTCAAAAGCGTTCTTTGGTACGTTCTCCGCGCCTGCTCGTAAGAGCGGGGGGAGAGTATCCCCCTCCCCCACGCCCCCGAGATCCCCGGTTACACGCGCCGTCGTATGGACCGGGTACCCGGCGCCGCCGGCGGGCGCCCCGCCTTGATCAGGGCGACGCTGCGGCGTTAATGCGAACGGGGTGCGTGGAGAGTCCTCTTCACGCACCCGGAACTGTTCTAGACCCAGCCTCGAAGAGTCATGGCCTCGACCACGCGGCCGATTGCCACGGTGTAGGCCGCCTTGCGCATATTGATGTTGAATTTGACCGACTTTTCGTAGACTTCATCGTAGGCGGTCGTCATTTTGCGATCGAGCTTTTCGTGAACCTCTTTTTCGTCCCAGTAGTACATGGATGCATTCTGGACCATTTCGAAGTAGGAAACGGTCACTCCGCCGGCATTGCAGAGGAAATCCGGAATGACGTGCACGCCTTTGCGGAAGAGGATCTCGTCGGCTTCGGGAGTCGTTGGGCCGTTTGCCAGCTCAACGACGATTTTCGCCTTTACCTTGTCGGCGTTTTTCTCGGTGAGAGTGTTCTCAAGGGCCGCCAGTACGAGGATGTCCACATCCATGGCGAGCAGGTCCTCATTGCTGATTTCCTGTGTGCCTTTGCACTCTTTCACGGAAGACGTCGCCTGCTTGTGCTGCTCGATATCCTGCACGCAGATTCCGTCCTTGCAGCAAACCGCGCCCTTCGAGTCGCATACGGCAACGATTTTGGTGCCGAACAAGGACTCGGCCAGAGATGCCGCATAGCTTCCCGCGTTTCCATAGCCCTGGATAGCCATGGTGGCCTTGCCCAGATCGAGCCCCACCTTCTTTGCCGCTTCGCGCAGGGTCGCCATGCCGCCACGCGCCGTGGCGTCGCCGCGTCCCGGTGAACCGCCCAGGGGCAGGGGCTTGCCCGTGATGACTCCGAACTGGTTCTTGCCCAGGATGGAGCAATACTCGTCGACCATCCAGGCCATGATCTGTGGATTCGTGTAAACGTCCGGAGCCGGAACGTCTTTTTCCGGACCGATGAAAGCGCTGATGGCCTTTATGTAGTTGCGACTCACTCTCTCCAGTTCCTGCGGGGAGAGTTCCTTGGGGTTGCAGATTACCCCGCCCTTGCCGCCTCCCAGCGGCAGGTCCAGAAGCGCGCACTTCCAGGTCATCCACGCGGCAAGCGCCCTGACCGTGTCTATGGTTTCCTCGGGATGAAAGCGTATGCCGCCCTTGGTAGGTCCTTTTGCGTCGTTGTAGTGGACGCGAAAGCCCTGGAAGACCCTGGTGGTTCCATCGTCCATGCGTACGGGGAAATTCACGTGAAACTCGCGCATGGGGCGAAGCAGCACCTCTCGGATGCTTTGCTTCAGCCCGAGAATGTCGGCGCAGTCGTTGATTTGTTTCTGAGCGATTTTGAAGGGATTGTTGTTGTCACCTGACATTGTATGCCGTCCTCCTATTGATCGTCGGTAAGCAGGCAATTATCCGCTTCCGGGGCTCTGGCACTCCGTTTTTCGCTGTTTTTCAGGGATGCTCCCTGCGAGTGCCTCTTCGCACTGTCGAGCTGATGCTTGAGGAGCCAGATTCTCTCCAGGAATTCAGGCCACCCGCATTTTGGCTTGAAACCCTTTTCCGCCTCCGGCAGTATCACTGCCCCGTCGGTCACCACACCCATCAGCTCATTCCAAATTTCCGCCCAAGTATTGTCAGCGTCCTGAAGTATTGTCGACGTCACATTCAAAAGATCCCGGAGTTTCTCCTCGCCGGATACCACCGTATACTGCTGCCCGACCCTGTCCTGTGAGATAACGGTAAACTGCCTGGCCATGCGGTTACACCTCACCTCCGTTTCGCGGGCCCTCTTCGACGGCACCTTCACAAAGCCTCCGCGCGTAATCGATCTGGATACCCAATAGATGCAGCCTTTCGAGGAGCACGGCCCTGCTCTGAGCCTGCGGGCCCGGCGGATCGCCGCTGCCGTCCAGGATCTGTTCCCATGTCCTGGAGTCCTGCATCGATTCCCATATCGATTCCCAGATTTTGAATGCGTCGTTGATGACGATTGCAGCAATGCCTCTGAAATGCCTCAGGCGCGCGTTGGCTCGCCCGATATCCCTTCTGGCCTCCTCGCTGTTGAGATCATTGCCTTGAACACCGGAAATTTCCCAACCCTTCATCTTCTGGCGGCCTCCAATTTACGATGGCGAATACTCGCAGAGCGCTCCATCGGGCGAGATCCGCTTTCGGGTCCAGGGGGCATGGAGTCCCCGCTGCAAAAAATGACCGCACTTCAGCGCTAACTTCCGCCATGGGTGAGGCAAAAGGCGTGCCTTACCGGAGAAATACGTCCACTGGTCGAAATTGTATTGTGAAACTGATAACTTGACATGACAATACGTGATGCGTGCGGGGAGGGCTGCGGAGCCGTAACGGTCTCGCAAAGAGCAGTGCGAAAACCTTCCTGGTGCTCTGCCCGGAGGCTCCGTGCGGGATTCGAGCGGTTTGGCGAGGCTGCTCAGATTTTGAACAGTGCTGTTCAGAAAGCAGCAACGTATCTACGGCAGGCCGTCCTGCGCACCGGGGATGTCGAACTTTTTCATCCTGTTGCGCAGCGTATTGCGGCTGATCCCAAGCATCCTGGCGGCCTTGACCTGATTGAAGCCGCACTGGCTGAGAACTTTTGATATAAAAACCCGTTCCACGGTATCGATGATGCTTCCGTGAATGTTGGTGCCCGAGACCTTGAGCAGGTCGGGGATAAGGTCCTCCAGGTTCCTGTAAAGCCTGGTCGAAAGCTGCTCGGGGCTCTCTGATTGTGCCTGTCCGGGTTTGTCCTGCCCGATATCCAGGTGCTCCTTCAGAATCACGTCGCCGGGGGCGAGCAGAACCGCGCGCCTCATGCAGTTTTCCAGTTCCCGGATGTTTCCGGGCCAAAAATAGGACTTGAGCCGTTCAAGGGCGGCGCTGTCCACATGGCGGATCGTCGTGCGGTATTCCCTGCTGAAGCGGTCTCTGAAATACTCCACCAGGGCGGGGAGATCCTCCATGCGTTCCCGCAGGGGAGGAAGGTGGATGGAAATGATCTTGAGCCTCCAGTAGAGGTCCTCGCGGAACCGGCCTTCCGCGACTTCCCGTTCGAGGTCCTTGTTGGTCGCGGCGATGGTCCGCACGTCGGTCTTGATTTTCTGGGTCCCCCCGAGCCTTTCGAACTCGCCGTACTGGATGACGCGCAGGATCTTCGCCTGGGTGGATAGGGGCATATCTCCGATTTCATCGAAAAAAAGAGTCCCTCCGTGGCATGCTTCGAACCTGCCGATGTGAACGCGGTCGGCCCCGGTGAACGCGCCGCGTTCGTGACCGAAGAGTTCGCTTTCAAAGAGCGTTTCGGGAATGGCCGCGCAATTGACCGCAAGGAGCGGTCTTTCCTTTCTGTGGCTGTGATGATAGATGGCGCGGGCGATCAATTCCTTTCCGGTGCCGGATTCCCCGGTGATGAGGATCGTCACGTCCTTGTCGGCCACCTGGCCTATGAGCTTGAAAATTTCCTGCATCCGCCTGTTGCTGCCGACGATCCTGGCGGGGCTGCCTTCCGAGGAGGCGGAGGGTGTGGCGCCGGGCTCGCAGATATCCACGACCTCCTTCATGAGACGATTGACTTCGAGGGCGTCCCGGGACAGACGCTGGAGTTCCTGCCTGTCGAACGGCTTCAGCAGGTAATCGTAGGCGCCGAGCCGCATGGCTTCTATCGCCGTTTCCATGGTCCCGTATGCGGTCATAACGATGATGGGGGTCTTAACCTGCCGCCTCCGGATTTCCTTCAGGGTATCCAGACCGTTCAGGCCGGGCATCTTGTAGTCGAGGAGGATAAGGTCGAAGGGTTGCGCGGAAACGGTCTCAACGGCGGCGGTGCCGGAGCCGCAGGTGCAAACGTCGAGTCCCTCGCGGGAAAAAAAACGCCGCAGGAAGTACACCAGCCCTTCATCGTCATCAACTATCAGCACTCGTTCCATTATCCACCTGTTCGGCAGAAACGGGCAGGAATACGGAGAAGACCGCCCCTTTGCCGATGCTGCTCTCTACATGTACGGATCCGCCGTGCCTCTGGATTGTACTGCCGACAATCGCCAGCCCGAGCCCCGAGCCGGTTGGCTTGGTCGTGAAAAAAGGGTCGAAAAGTCTGGCAAGGTTCTTGTCTTCGATTCCCGGCCCGGTGTCCGCGACGTCAACGCGGATAAATTCCCGCCTGTCGTCCCCGTTCGCATCGATCTTCCGGACCAGCACCGAGATCTCGCCGCCGTTTCCGAGCGCCTCGAGACCGTTTACCATCAGGTTGAGAAATGCCTCTCCGAGCTGTTTCCTGTCGCCCCGCACCGTGGGGATAAGGCTGTCCAGGCGGGTGTTCACGATCGTTTCCTGCTGCCGGGCCTTCGGCATCATGACAAGCAATGCCTCTTCTATGAGCTCCCGGATATTGAGGTCGGTGAAAACGGGCTCCTGCGGCCTCGCAAAATCGAGGAAACGGTTTATAGTGGCCTCCATGCGCCTTATCTGCCCCTTGGCTATGCGAAAGTCTTCCTTGCACTCGGGAGAGATATCCGTCTCGGTTTCGACCGATTCCACAAAAAGCTTCAGCGAGGTGAGCGGCGTCCTGATCTCATGGGCGACGCCCGCCGCGAGGCGTCCGAGGGATGCGAGTTGCTGCGATCTCGCGGCGGCCCGCTGCGTTTCCTTCCGCCTCACGTCGGTTTCGTTCAGCTCGGCCTCCCGCTGGGTCACGCGTTCCTCCAGGCTGTGCTCCCTTGCATGGAGCTGCAGGGCCATTTCAGCGAACGCGTCGTAGAGAATGCCGATCTCATCCCTGCGAACGGTCTTCAATTGTACCCTGTCAAAGTCGCCGAGGGCCAGATCGTTGGCGGCTCTGCTGAGCCTCCGGATCGGGTCGACGACGTGCAGGGAAAGAAGCCATGCGGAAAAGAGCACTCCCAGTATGGTCAAGGCGACGGCCGAGTACATGTAGTTGCGCAACCGGTCGGCGCTTCTGAAGGCCTCGTCGCGGTCCTGTTCCACGACAAGGGCCCAGTCGGTTCCCGCCACACGCGCCGAGGCGCCGATAACTTCGATGCCCCTGTAGTCGATGTAGGTCTGTCTGCGGAGTTCCGGGCTGAATATGTTTTTGAAGCTCTTCGACTGGGCGATGTTCTGGGACAGAATCCGGTCCGGTTCCTTATGGGCGAGGAACGTGCCGTTCCGGTTGACAAGGTAGCACTCTCCGGTCTTGCCGAGCGAGAGCTTCAGGATTGCGCCCAGGATCGCTTCAGTTCCGACCGTGGCGCAGACAACTCCGCCCGGTTGGCCGTTTGTTCGCGCAAGGGGAGCGGATATCCGGAAAAAGGATTCCATCTTTGCGGGGTCAAAATCGATATCCGACAGGTACAGCTTCCCGGCAAGAGACGCCTTGAACCATTCCTCCGAGCCGGAGTTGGAGGGGTTGTGAGGGCCGGTGGCCCGGGATGTGCTGCAGATGATTTCGCCTTCGGGGGAAATAACCGAGATGTCGCTGTAAACCCTGTAATTGCGCCGGACAAGGTCCAGATAGGTCTCCACCTTGCGGGGGTCTATCGATTCCGGGTCCAGCGCACCGGCAATAACGTGCACGTCGGCTTTTCTCTCCGAGATCCACTTTTCGAGCAGCGCCGCCCGGTCCGAAACGAGGTGCCTGACGGTGTTGTCCGCCATCCGCGATATAAGCTCTTCGGCCGTGCCGATGGAGAGTATGCCGACGATGCAAAGAGGCACCAGAGCGAACACGAACAGCAGCAGCATCAGCTTTATCTGGATATTGTTAAAGGGCGCGGATCCGGGGCTCTGTTTCAATGTATCGCTCTCTTGCGGGACTTGCCTGCTTCGACCGCTCCTCAATCGTTGCAGCCAAATTAGACTCAAAATCCGGCGCGAATCCCTAAAGGCCTATTTACGGACAAGCCCTGAGTGCGGAATCATTCCGGAGCAGTATCGGCCGTAGCGCCAAAATGAGCCGCGCAGCGGCGTGGGGGTGT
The DNA here is from genome assembly GCA_021372055.1 of Desulfobacteraceae bacterium. GTDB lineage: Bacteria > Desulfobacterota > Syntrophobacteria > Syntrophobacterales > Syntrophobacteraceae > SbD1. The sequence goes on from JAJFVB010000137.1 coordinate 7,511, forward strand.
GGGGGGCGCAGCTCCCCACGTTTTTCAAAAGCGTTCTTTGGAACATTTTTGAACGCTATTGCGTATTATATGCCATAGTCTGGGAACAACAAAGCGCGTAAAAGGGTGGAGGCCCATTCTGCTCCGGGGGCGGACAAATGGCGGGCGCCGACCGGCCTGAATGACGTGCTGCTGAAGAGGTGCGTGCGTGCGATCCGCCCGAAGAAGTGGACGGTCCTGCAACGCGAGTGCGAATCGGTGGGAAGACGATTCCCGGAGGAATCCGGGATAAAGGCGGGCGGGGGGGTCGGTGTCCCCCGCCCGCTTGGTTCCAGACCTATGAAGCCGGGTGCGTGTCGGCTGCAAGGGCCGGTGTGTTGCCGGTCAAAGTCGCCGGTTGGAACATGGAATTGAGAAAACGTTCGAGTTTGGTCTCAAGGTCCACTTCCCAGCCGCCGTGGTACACGATGGAAGACGCTATCTCCGATGCAAGGACCGCGCATCGGATTTTGAGTGGAAGTTTGGCGACCCGCGCCCTGAACTTCGGGGTCTCCTGGATCAGTGCCGGCATGTGGCGCAGGCACGCCTTAAGAAGCAGCGGTTGTTCGAGAACGTCAGGGTTGTTCTGGAAATACGCGAACAACTGGTCGTAATAGGAATTTATCTCCTCGCTTATCGCCGAGCTGATATCCGTGTAGAGAATGCTTCCCCCGGCTTGCGCATGCCGCCTGAAGATGAGCCTTGCCTCCGCTTCCGCCCGGATGTCGAGTATCTTCAGCACGTCTTGCACATAGGCTTCCTTGTGCTTGAGAAACTCTTTTTCCGTCAGGAGCAGATTGACGATGATCTCGTATGAGGAAGAGATTACGCCGCACTTGTTGGCGGAAGAATCCCGCAGGATGATGGTGCCGCCCTTCTGGATCGCTTCCCTGGCTTCGGGCGAAATGAACGAATTCGCTCCTTCGACGATCACCTTGGCCGAAGGGCTGCCGTCCTTCATGAAGAAACGGCCGCAGTTTTTCGCATCGATTGTCTCGGGCCTGCCGCCGCAAGGCAGAAAAAGGTCAACCTGTGTGGCGAAGAGCAGGTTGTCGATCTCCCTTCGGTATTGGTCGAGAGTGATCCAGTTTTCCTCGACACCCGTCTCGGTGCGCAGAAGCTTTCGGTACAAGAGCTTGAGGGCGTCCTTTCGGGTATGGCGACTGAACAGGATAAACCCTCCGGGGTTGAGCCGTTGCGGATCGAAGTCGGCGATGTCGTTCTGGTGGACCAGGTCGGCCATGGTCTCGCGGTCCGCGCCCTGCGGATCGTAGAGCGCGCCGGAAGCGTCGGTCACACAGAGAATGCGGGCCTGCGGGCAATCCCGGAGCAAAAGCTTGATCGAGTTGCCGCCGACGTCGCCCGTTGGTCCTCCGGTCAGTTTTACCGTGAAGGGATCGCGCTCGATCGCTATGCCGATTTGCTGCATCGCGATCGAAGCCGCGCGGATGACTCCGCGCGAAGTCACCCCGTAGTGCTTGTGATTGATGCCAACCTGCTTGCCCGACATCAGGGCGATGCCCAGGATATAGCCGCGCTTTTCCGCCTGGCGCGCGATGAACTCGATCATCGCGTCGTGCATGTTCTCATCCGGGCCGAGCTCGATAGGTTCGTCATCCCCGTAGTAGTCGACCACTCTTCGGTCGACGGCCTTGCGGTTCGCCGTGACGAAAAGGTCGAGGAAGGCATTGGTGAAGCCGTACTGGAGCTTGTAGACCTGTTGCGTAACGGCTTCGGCCGAGCCCTCGTCGACGGCGTTCACGATGCTGATCATCTTCGATCCGCCTTCGTAGATGTCCTTGTTCTTGAGATGCTGCGTGTGCGCAAGGACAAAGACCTCGCGGAACAGATTGTTTGTGTTGGTGACCAGTTCGTCCTGTGTCCGGCAGATGAGGGTGCGCCATCCGCCCCGGGCAATGTCGGAGAAGCCGATGTGGTACCCGAAGCCGCGCCTTCCGAAAAAGAAGGTGATCCGGAAGGGGGTTCTCCTGGGCAGTCCCCGCGTGAACTCGGGACCGAGCCTTGCCAGGTACGCCGGGTCGAGCCGGAAGGCCAGGGCATGTTTCTGCGGAATGAAATAGTTGGTCTTGAGAGTATAGGTTATGAAAAAAAGGCAGGTGCGGAATATCGTCCTGCGGATGTCATCGAGATATCTGTGACCGGTGTTGTAGTTCTCGATTGCCTCGGAGACCGTCTTGCGCATCCGCTCGAAATTCATTTCCCGTTCGGTCGAATCCGGATCGAACCGGGCCTTGAAGAGCGCAATCAGATTGATCAGGGTCGCAGGGTCGGAAAAGAGCGAGCTCTTGACCGTCTCCAGGTCGAAGCGGTCCGGCTGGCTGTGGGCGAGCGTCGTCTGACAGAAGGCAACGAAAGCGTTCACCAGCGAGGCTTCCTCGCCGTTCATCATTCCCTGGGTCACGAAAACCGAGTAAGCCGCGTTTTCCGTGGAGAGAATCTGCGTGTTGTAGAGTTCGCGCTGCAGAGCCGTGAACGTTTGTGAATCCCGCGTCAGCGGCTGGCCGTCATAGGGAGTCACGTAGAAATTGCCCTGGAAGTTCCAGTGCAGTCCATTGCTGATGTTCAGGCAGTAAGACCTTCTCACTCCGAGGCCGAGACGCTTGAAGACTTCCATGGTCTGGGTGAGGAAGCCGCCCTGGGGCGGATTCGCGACGGAGAAAAGCACCCGGTACTCGCCCGTTTTCGGCGTCTCGTCCGTGCGTTCCACGTCGAGAAAAAGCCCGTCGTACTCAATGCCCTGCCGGTAGAGCCGGATGGTGCGGGCAACTCTTTCGGGTGGCGAGAGGAGGACGTAGTCCAGTTTGTTTGCGGCGAGCAGATGAAGATCTTTGATGAAACTTCGGGAGTCGAAGCCGGGATAGAGCTCCTTGAGCGATTTGAGGATGTCTTTTTTCACGCGCGCCGGAATGGCAGTCTCGCCGGCCGAAGCGATCTCCTCGTGGGATTTCCTGTCGAAGTCGAATCTGAGAATTTCGAGATTATGCTTGCATCCCGGAACCGGAGAATTCGAGTGGGTAAACTCGACGTAGGAAAACTCCCGTCCGAAAAGCGGTTTCAGGGTGTCGTGCAAAGAGCCGCGGACATCCAACCGTGCTACGATCAGCTTATTGGGCTGATCCGAAAGGGTAATCTTGTTCTCCCGCTCGAGGGCGCGCAGCCTGAACAAAAGATTTGTGAGCGCCTCGACTTCATCCCGCATGGTAATGAAGAAATAGGGAGGCATGCTTTCCAGGAGCCAGGGGAGGTCCGCCGATGCCTTTGAATTGCGGCCCTCGATTGCTTTTAGGATCCCGTTGCGACAGGTAGCTTTGGATTCCGCTGAAGTGGAATTGAAATCGTCCACTTCACTGCTTGTCATCTTGTACACGGCGCATTTCCTTTCTTTTTCGGCCGTCTTGAAACACTTCGGTCAAATTCCGCGTAGTCTTTTTCTATCTATTCGTACTCTTCGCAGTGCCAGACGCCCCCTTCGGAGCCTCTGAAAGTGCACTCCTCGTTTTTGTCGCAGTTAATGCACAGACCCATGCGCCCGTTGGTGCCGGCTATTGGATCCTGAACAACAGAGCGCTTCGCGATCTGCGGGACGAGACGTATCGTCGCGACGGTTGAATCGAACTCCTCGCAGAATAAAACGGGTTGCTGCGTGTCCCTGCGGAAGTTGCAAAAAGAGCTGCTGTTGCATGTTGAGCACAATCCCTGGAAAGCGCTCCCTGAAGAGACTGCCGGTTGCTCTTCGCGGGTGGTCCCCGTTCCGGTCTGCTCGTCGACGCGAATGCTTCCTGATTCTCTCATTGCCGTGGCCTTTCGATCTTGGGGGTGTGAATCGCTAGCTCCTTATGGAGCCGCATCCTTCGAGCATCATATATGGCAATTTGGATGCCAACGCGGAGGCGTCATGAAAATGATGGAATTTCAGTGCCTTGTGGATTAAAGAGGGTTTGCGTTGAAGTGCGAATGGCTGGGGAATTCGGAACCAGTGGTACATTTCTCCCCAGTTGGGATATGGCGGGAAGGGGAGCCGCGCCCCCCAGACCCTCACGCCGCTGCGCGGCTCATTTTGGCGCTTGCGGCGGGCCTTTGGCCAGGCCGCAAGCGCCGGAGCGCCCGGCCTGACGCGCGTGCGCGTAAGGCTGCGACAGAAATCCCGAGGGGGAGCGGGGGAAATCATTCCCCCGCTCTTTTCCATTAAGTTTTATCTTGAACGCAATTTCGTATCAGTCGCCTGTTTTTCGCAGCTTCTCGCGGAGTGTTTTGCGGTCGACGCCAAGGATCTTTGCGGCGGTGGATTTGTTGCCGCCGACGCTTGCGAGCACGTCCCGAACGTATTCGGCTTCGACCTGGGAGAGGGTGCGGCTCAGTCCGCTGTTGCACGTGGCGCTGAACCGCATGGACGGCGGAAGATCCGGAATTTCGATGATATCCGATGTGCACATCGCGGTGAGTCTGTGTATCAGGTTTTCGAGTTCCCGGACGTTTCCGGGCCACGAGTACTGGCGCATCACCTCCAGGGCCTCTTCGGAGAAGCGCGGAGGCCTGCGGTCGTATTTTTCGGAAATGACCCCGAGCAGATGTTCGGCGAGCAGGGGAATGTCCTCCTGGCGTTCGCGCAGGGGCGGGGCGGAGACAGTGATCACATTGAGCCGGTAGAAAAGATCCTCGCGGAAAAGGCCCTTCAGAGTATGATCGTAGAGATCGCGATTGGTTGCCGCCGTGATTCGAACGTCCACTTTGATCGGCTTGCTCGACCCCAGAAGCGAGATTTCCCGTTCCTGGAGAACCCGGAGGAGCTTCACCTGCATGGCGAGACTGGCTTCGCTGATTTCGTCGAGAAGAATCGTCCCGCGGTCCGCAGTCTGAAAAAAACCGGCGCGTGTGCTCGTGGCGCCGCTGAAAGCTCCTTTCACGTATCCGAACAGCTCGCTTTCAAACAGGGATTCCGGAATGCCCCCGCAGTTCACGGCCACGAATGGAAACCGCGCCCGTGCGCTGTTGTAGTGAATGGCCCGAGCGATCAGTTCCTTCCCGGTGCCGCTCTCGCCCTGGATGAGCACCGTGGCCGTGCTTGAGGCCGCCCTGGCGATGGCGTCGAAGACGGCCATCATGGCGGGCGACTCCCCGACCAGCCCGCACCGCTCCGGCATGATTGTCCGGGTATGCGTCCTCTGTGTCAATCGAAGCCGCCTCAGGGAACGATCGACGGCCGAGAAGAGCTCTTCGTCGGTAAACGGCTTGATAAGATACTCTTCGGCTCCCGTTTTCATTGCCCTGATGGCGCCGTCGATGGTGGGAAAGCCCGTTATGGCAAGGACCGCGATGGCCTTGTAATTTTCGCGTATGTGGCGCATGAGGCTGAAACCGTCGATGTCGGGCATTTTGATATCCGTTACGACAAGCCCGACCTGAGCCGTTTCGAGGACCTTGACGGCCTGCGTGACCGAAGTCGCGGTCAGGACAGCAAAGCCTCTCGACGCCAGATTCCTGCGGAGCATCTCCACGGTGTCCGCGCTGTCGTCCACGACGAGAATTGTCTCCGGCTTCTCCATCTATGCTTGAGCCTCCGTTCCCTTGTTTTTGCGGTCCTTTTTTGGTATCGGCAGCCGGACATCCATGGTCGTGCCTTTTCCCGGTGCGCTATCCACGCGGATGGTGCCCCCGAGTCCGGACACGAGTTCCTGCACCACGGTCAACCCGAGGCCGGTGCCGTGACGGGAATCCTTCGTGGTAAAGAAAGGAATGAAGATCTTTTCCTGCACTTCCCGGGCCATTCCGCACCCCGTGTCCGCAACGGAAATCACTGCCTGATCGCCGAGGCGCCTGGTCTGAAGCGTCAGAGTGCCCCCTTTGTCCATCGCCTGCATCGCGTTCAGGATCAGATTGGCGACAATCTGCCTGATGTGTCCGGGATCGGCCAGAATTTCCAGGTTGTCCCGGCAGAGGCGGAGGTCCATCGAAAGGCGTTCCTTGGCGAGCCTGTGCTCGAACAGACCGACGGACTCGATGACCGCCTTGTTCAAGTCGACAAGGGATTCCTGCTGAGGCATCTTGCGGCCGTACATAAGCAGCTTCCGGACGATTTCGCGGGCATGAAGCGAGCTCGCAATGATCGTCTGGATGTCGTTGGCTGCCTGCGGGGGCATGTCCTCGTTTTTTGCGGCGAGTTGGGCAAAGCCGAGGATGTTTGTCAGCGGCTCGTTCAGTTCGTGAGCCACGGCGGCGGCGAGTTGGCCGATCATCGCAAGACGGTTCGAGTGTTTGAGATGCTCGCGGATTTTTTCGTGTTCCTCTTCCTGGAGTTTCCGCTCGATATGCATGGACAACTCGCGCGCGACCGTATCCAGAAGCTTTCGCTCCTCTTTGAGAAACGGTCCTTCGTCGAGATCGGGCCGGAAGGACTTATATGCCACGGAAACGCTCCCGCGCCTCTGCCCCCGGACGAAAATATCGGCCGTTTGTGTCTGGGTGGCGGCGGAAAAGCCCGGCGAGGCCCACGAGAGTCCGTCGCAACTGATACCGGCCTCGGCGTCTCTTTCGTAGAGCCAGCCCGAGGGGAGGATGGTGAGCACCCCTTTGAAGACATCGTCCAGCCTATTGCCGGGCGGGTCCAGGACATTGGCTATCCGGTAGAGGCAGGAAAGCTCCTTCACCCGCTCTTGGAGAGCCCACGTGACGTGCCATTGGCGCAGTGAAATTCCCACGATCTGAACGAGGTCTTCGAGAAATTCGACTTCTTTTTTTAAAAAATGACCCGGTTCGAACCACGCGAAGGTGACCATGCTGTCATTGTGTCCGCCAGTGGTTAGGGGGATAAGGGCCGCCGAGCCGTAGGAAGACTGCCCTCCACAGAGAAAGGACCCTTGCGGGACGAAATCCAGCGGCTCGGTGCAACCGGCCAGAAAGGTGCCCCGCGTGGAAAAACCTTCGGCGGCGCCGAGGATTTGCGGGTCGCTCCGGTGAAGCATCCGTGGCTCCAAAAGACCGAAGCGCAGCAGGTCCGGGTGGGAATGTGGATCTGCTTCCAGTTTTTCTTTCCATTCGAAATGCGGAAGGCCGTCTCGCAATTCCATGCTCGCCATGGCGTGATCGGAGGCATCACCCGGCAGCTGAATGCTCACAAAGCAGCTTTGAGTCGCATCGCTTAAGATCTTCAAAAGGGCGCGCAGGAAAGCGAGTTTTGGCAGGCCGGCCGCGGCGGTACTCAGAATATTGGTGGTAAGAATGAAAAAATCGCGCCGGGTTTCACCGGTCCTTGCGCTCATTGGTGAAGCTCCTGTCAGCCCCGTGTGTGTATGCAATCCCAAAACACTACTGTACTACTTCGGCGGCAGGAGTCAAATGCGGGGATTCTTCGGGAGCGCACGGGATTGTGAAATATATCGGAGTGTTCTAATATCAATAAAGAATCTTGCCGCATCTTCCCGCGCAGGCATACCCTTCCACGCCGGGTGGCGGGGCGTGAGCCGGGGAAGGCGCTTTCCGTTTCACATCCCGGGCTCTCGGGAATTTTCTCGGAAGGGAGATTTGCGATGTTCATCGTTCATGTATTCGTGCACGTCAAGTATGACAAGGTGGAAGCCTTCAAAGCGGCCAGTGCCGAGAACGGACGCAACAGCATCCGCGAACCGGGTGTGGCCCGCTTCGACATCGTGCAGCAAATGGACGATCCGACGCGCTTCGTGCTGGTCGAAGTCTATCGGACGGCGGAGGATCCCGCGCGGCACAAGGAAACCGCGCACTACAGGGCCTGGAGGGACGCCGTCGAAACCATGATGGCCGAACCGCGCACGAGCATCAAATATGGCAACGTTTTCCCGGACGAAAAAGGATGGGATTGATGACGGGCACCTTTGAGTTTGCGACTGCCGGTCGCGTCCTCTTCGGTCCGGGGACGCTGAAGGATGTCCCGGCCATGGCGACCCGGTTCGGCAACCGGGCGCTGCTGCTCGGAGGAAGCTCTCCGGAGCGTTCGGCGCGTCTCAAAGACCGCCTGGAATCCGCCGGAATCGCGGTTTTTTTCCATCCCGTTTCGGAAGAGCCGTCCATACGGACGGTCCAGGCAGCCGTTGCCGCCGGGCGGGAGAGCGGGTGCGAAGTGATCCTCGGATTCGGGGGCGGGAGCGTGATCGATACGGGAAAAGCGGTGGCGGCGCTTCTCGCCAACGGCGGCGAACCGCTCGATTATATCGAGGTGGTGGGGAAAGGCCGCGTCCTGACCATGCCTTCGCTCCCGTTTATCGCAATTCCCACCACTGCGGGGACCGGTGCCGAAGTGACGCGCAATGCCGTGCTCGTCTCCGAGGAACATGGAGTCAAAGCCAGTCTCCGGAGCCCCTTCATGCTGCCGAGCGCGGCTGTGGTCGATCCCGAAACGACCCTGCCCGTCCCGCCTGCAGTGACTGCCGCAACCGGGCTGGACGCGCTCACCCAGCTGATAGAACCCTACCTCTGCAAAAGAGCCAACCCTCTGACCGATTCCCTGTGCCGGGAAGGCATCCGGCGCGTGTCTCGAAGCCTTCGCAGGGCCTTCGCCGACGGGAGCGATCTTGAGGCGCGAAGCGATATGTCGCTGGCGGGACTTTTCTCGGGAATGGCCCTGGCCAACGCCGGACTCGGAGCCGTGCACGGCCTGGCGGGCCCCCTTGGCGGGTTGCTCCACGCACCGCATGGAGCCGTCTGCGCCAGACTGCTTCCCATAGTGATGGAAGCCAATCTCAGGGCACTGGAGAAAAGTGCTCCGGGCTCAGCCGTATTGAAAAGATTCTCCGAAGTGGCATCCCTTTTGACCGGCGAGGATGAAGCCCTTCCAGCCGACGGGACAGGGTGGCTTGCGGCCTTGTGCGGGGGCCTCGGGATTTTGCCGTTGTCGACGTACGGACTGGACTCACGCATGGCTGAGACCGTTGCAGCTCAGGCGATGAAGGCCAGCAGCATGAAAGGAAATCCCGTGGAGCTGGACGAAGCCGTGCTGATCGACATTCTCCACGAAGCGTTGTAGGTCCCGAACGGTCCGGAAATAACGATATCGCAGCCTCTGCATGAATGATGCGGAATTCTGGAGAACACGTAAAGCCGCCCGTTCCGTTTGCGGAATCGTTCACTTTCGTTTTGAAGTTCTGCTTGTGTTGGAATAGGATGCTTTTTTTCAATCTTTCGATGACTTAAGAAAGGAAGAATGCATGAGCGGGTCCTCAAAGCCGAAAAAGGCGGGTCTTTTCCTGGTCCTCCTGCTGGCCGTCTTCGCAATCTCCGATACCATTTGGGCTGGAGGACTCGAAGACGCGCGCCGAAGGGGAAAGCTGCTTGCCGGAGTCAGAACCGAATCCCCTCCCTTTGGGTATCTGGACAGCAGCGGCACGCCGCAGGGATTCGATGTCGAAATAGCAAAGATCCTGGCAAAGGCTCTTTTCGATGACGATGAGCAGCGTCTCGAACTGGTGCCCGTGACTCCCGGCAGCAGGATTCCATTCCTCTACAGCAACTGGATCGACGTCATCATCGCAACCACTTCGATCACCGACGACAGGCGGAAGGTTCTCGAATTTTCGAATCCCTATTTCAATTCGGGATCCCTGCTCCTGGTGCGGGATGATTCCCCTGTGAAGGGCGTTGAAGACCTCAAGGGGAAGAATGTCGGAGTCCTCGAGAGCACGATCCAGGAGCAGGACATCAGGGAATCGGCTCCGGAAGCCAGGGTGACCAGATTCGCGAAGTTCGACGAGGCGCTTCAGTCGCTCAAGGACAGGAAAGTCGATGCCCTCTGTGAGGATGACCTGATCGTCATGCGGCTTGCCGGGCAGAACCCGGGACTCAGGACCGCGGGCCAGCCCTTTCGGCAGCGCCCTTACGCGATTGCCGTACGGAAGGGCGACGTCCAGTTCGTGAACTGGATCAATGCACAGCTGGAGAAGGCAAAGAAGGACGGCAGATACGAAAAGCTTGTCCGGCAGTATCTGGGGGAGGCCGGGGAGGGCATGATCAAACCCTGATCCCATTCGCGCAATAACGAAAGCACCGGCGGTTGAATCGAATTCTGCAGACAATGGAGTGCGAAAATGGATCTGGCTGGCCTCAAGATATATCTCGAATTCGCGGTGGTAATCGGTGCAATCTTACTTGGGAGCCGTTCCGGCGGCGTTGGCCTCGGCCTCTGGGGCGGGGTCGGGGTGCTTGTGCTGGCATATGTATTCGGTCTTCCGCCGACCGCCCCCCCGGTCGATGTGATGCTTATAATCCTCGCGGTCATCATGGCCACGTCGGTGATGGAAGCCGCGGGAGGAATCGACTTTCTGGTCCGTTCGGCCGAGGGGATCATCCGGAAAAATCCCCGGCAGATAACGATAGTAGCTCCCCTGGTATCCTATGCGTTCACCTTCGGCGCGGGCACCGGCCACGTCTTCTATCCCCTGCTGCCGATCATCCACGAAGTCGCGCACGAAAACGGAATACGTCCCGAGCGGCCCATCGCCGTGTCGACCATCGCCTCTCAACAGGCGATAACCGCTTCCCCGGTATCGGCCGCCATGGCGGCAATGATCGCACTCTTCGAGCCCCTTGGCTTCGGACTTACGCAGATCATCCTCATTGCGCTTCCGGCAACCATTTGCGGTGTCTTTATAGCCTCGCTGGTTCAGACGCGGATCGGCAAGGAACTGAAGGATGACCCGGAATACAACCGGCGACTCAAAGCGGGCGAGATCGATCCGCCCAGGGGGGGAAAGAGCGGACAATCCGAACGCAGCCTTCCGAAATCGGCCCGGCTGAGCGCGGTGATGTTCCTGCTGGGCGTGGCGATTATCGTCGTAACGGGCCTTTTCCCTTCGCTCCGTCCGGCCGTTCCCGTCGCGAAAGGGGGACTCGCGCCGCTCGATATGGCAACGACCATCCAGATCGTGATGCTCTCCATTGCGGCGCTCATTATGATGCTCACCAGAATTCCGGCGGCGAGCGTTCCGAAGACGAATTCGGCGCAGGCGGGGCTTACCGCGATAGTGGGCATCTTCGGCCTGGCCTGGCTTGGCGACACGTTCATCAAGGGAAACGAGAAGCTCATCATCGGCCTTATCGGCGATGTAGCGACGGCCTATCCGGTTGTTTTCGCGGCGGGGCTTTTCTTCGCATCGGTCCTGCTCTTCAGCCAGGCGGCGACGACGCGGGCGCTCATGCCGCTCGGGATCAGCCTGGGCCTTTCCGGCAACCTCGTGGCGATGTGGCCCGCGGTCAACGGCTACTTCTTCCTCCCCACCTACGGGACCCTGATCGCCGCCATCAATTTTGATCGCACCGGTACAACACGCATCGGAAGATTTGTCCTGAACCACTCGTTCATGCTGCCCGGACTGGTTTCGACCACCTGCGCGATAGCGGTGGGTCTACTTCTGGTGAAACTCTTCTTCTAGATACTCCGACAATCACACGAGCTGAAAAAGGAGAAAGCAATGCCGACAAAAACGGAAATGAATCCCGAGTTCGTGGACATGATGATAGGCCATATCTCTACTCTCGCCGGTATCGACCCCAAAGATCTCAGCGGCATTGTGGATCATGGGATCAGGATGGTTTATTCGGCGGGGGAGTGGCTTTTCCACGAGTCGATGCCTCGCCTCTGGGTGGGAGTGGTCGAAAGCGGAGAGGTCCGGCTGGTGCGCGGACTGCACGGCGCGGAGATTTCGCTGGGAACGCTCGGAGCGGGCGCCATGATAGCCGAGTCGACGCTTCTCCACGACTCGGCTCATTCGACGAGCGCTTTCACGCCGACCGGCGCGGTCGTGCTGCAGGTCCCGAGGGAGTCCCTGGAGCTGCTTCGCCAAAACAAGCCAAGTGTCTTCTACAAGATTGTGGCCCAGGCGGCCAAGCGCATCAGCGACCGCTTGCAGGAGGCGACGGAGAAGCTGCTCGCCAATGAGGGCGGCGGCCAGTTGCTCGGGAACGTTCGCCTCGAGCATGACCTGCTCGGTCAGCGGGAAATCCCCAACCATGCCTACTACGGCGTTCAGACGCAGCGGGCGCTCGAGAATTTCCCGATCTCCGGAACGCCTCTGAAAAACTTCACCCATTTCATCAGCGGCCTTGCCTATGTGAAAAAGGCCGCCGCTCTGGCGAACGGTGAACTCGGCGTCCTGGACCGGGAGAAGATGGAGGCCGTCTGCACCGCCTGCGACGAAATCCTGGCCGGAGGTCTTCGTTCACATTTCGTGGTCGACATGATCCAGGGCGGTGCCGGGACCTCGACGAATATGAACGCAAACGAGGTGATCGCCAACCGGGCTCTTGAAATCATGGGCTATGCAAAGGGCGATTACAAGCACCTCCATCCGAACGACCACGTCAACTGCTCTCAGTCCACCAATGACGCGTATCCGACGGCAGCCAAGCTCGCCGTCATATTGTCGGTAAAAGACGCTCTCGGCGCCATGGGCGAGCTCAAGGGGGCTTTGGAGGCAAAATCGGTCGAGTTTGCCGATGTGCTCAAGATGGGCCGAACCGAAAACCAGGACGCCGTGCCCATGACGCTGGGGCAGGAATTTCACGCCTATGCGGTGATGATCCGCAACGCCATGCAGAGCATCGAAAGGGCGGCCGAGGATCTGCAGGAAATCAACATGGGCGCTACCGCCATCGGGACCGGGCTGAACAGCCCTCCCGGATACGCGGATCTCGTCACGCGCAGGCTCGCCGAGGTCAGCGGGATTCCGGTCAGGAAGGCCCCCGATCTTGTCGAGGCCACGCAGGAGGCGGGTTCCTTCGCGCAAATGTCCGGTAACATGAAACGGGCGGCGGTTCAGATCTCCAAGATCTGCAACGATCTTCGCTGGCTGTCGTCTGGACCGAGGTGCGGCCTCTACGAAATAACCCTTCCCCCCATGCAGCCCGGCTCCTCGATCATGCCCGGCAAGGTGAATCCGGTCATTCCCGAAATGGTCAACCAAGTGTGCTACCAGATTGTCGGGTATGACATGACAATCTCCATGGCGTGCGAAGCGAGCGAGCTTGAACTCAACATGGCCGAGCCGATTCTCATATACGATCTGCTCCACGGTCTGATGATTCTCAAAAACGCCTGCATCGCTCTCACCAGCCGCTGCATCGTCGGAATCAAGGCAAACCGCGAACGGTGCAGAAATTACGTCGAAAACAGCATCGGCCTCGTTACGGCCCTCAATCCCGTGCTGGGGTACGAAAAATCCGTGATGGTCGCCAAAGAGGCGCTCCAGAGCGGCCGCAGCGTCTATGAACTGACGCTGGAAAAAGGCTGGCTCACCAAAGACGAGCTGGACGATATCCTGCGCCCGGAGAATATGACCCATCCCCGCCAGGTTCCTCAAACGATCGCCAAATGACGCAAAAAGGGAGCGGAGGATCCTTTCTCCGCTCCCTTTCCGTTCAATAATGCACCGGGCAACACTTCCAAAACCGTGGGGAGCAGGCTCCCCACACCCCACACGCAGCTGCGCTGCTCATTTCGGCGCTTGCGGCGGGCCGTCGGCCTGACGCGCGCGCGCGTAAGGCCGTGACAGAAATCCTGAG